>JBHLLP010000011.1:0-93102 GCA_048885525.1 Candidatus Hermodarchaeota archaeon
GGTTGTAATAGTAGCATAGAGATCATCATATTTCCTTTCATGCTTGAATCTCTCTCTCCGAAAGCTGGAGAAATGCATTGGAGCCCCATCGCTTGAAACATTGAAATCTCTGCAAATATCAAAAATTCAATGAAGAAAATCACACTATTTAAGAGATCAATATTTGAAAACACGTTAAGCATGATTGTAACAAAAATTGCTAAGAAGAAATTGAATATTAACATCATTAACAGGTAAGAGTATACAATCGCTTTGATACCTCTGGGAGATCGTTTATAAACCCATATTATATCTTTAGAATCAACAAATGCAAGATGTCCAATAAGTATACTGCCTACACCGCCTCCTATTGCGATTAACATAGTATTACTAAAGACTATTCCAAATCCATCATCATCCATTGCAGACATAAAATAACTCATAAAGCCTATTAGCCCAGAAACATAAGCGACTCTAGCAATGTTAGCTTTTTTCCTGAAAAATCTCTTTAACTGCATAACAATTAAGCCACCCCATTTACGACCTGAAAGTTTTCTTACAAGCTTATAAAAAGGATTTTCATGCTCGATAATAGTAATACGGCTTTTTTCGATACCCCCTTCTAAAGTGTAAAATGATTCAGCTTTTTTATATGAAAGATATAAAGTCAAAAGTGGTACACCAACAGCTAATAGAACACTTATCCATATATTCAATATGAATGCGTTAAGTAATATCGGGTCTATAGAGTATAATATAATGTTTGAAAACCATAGAGAAGGATAAAATGCTAGCCAGTTTTTTAACTCAGGGTGTTCCAACAGGAAATTAAGAAAAAATATTATCGCATACATTATAACAACCATAAGTATTGTCAATACCCATATCATAAGTTTTCCTAAATCCCTTGCTTTTTCGCTTTTTGAAATTTTGTGTTCAATCCAGCTGCAAATAATCGACCCTATTAGATTAGCAAAATACACATGTCCAAAAACTGTTCCATATATTATGATGTACTGAGTTAGAGTTAAGTTGATGATGGGATTTATCAAACCAACTATAACTGGTGCAAGTATTAAGATTAGCATCGAATAAATCGGAGCTTTGCCTAAAAATTCACCTAGAAAGATATCATTTGCTTTAACAGGAGTTGCTAACAACGTCTCTTTAGAGCCAATCTCATCTTCTTTGTATACATTATTTAAAGGGTATATTATGAGCACTAAAAACAATGCCATCATTAGAGATTCAATAATTAAAGCAATAGCAGGTTTGAATACCTCAGAAAATTCAGCTGCTAACGTCGGCATAAACAAATCAAATAGATAAGGTGCGAGTATTAACGCCCATATCAATAGAAATGAATATATTGCAATAAATAATAATACCCGATGATTTCTGAAATTACTAGTCTTAATTCTTAACTCGTTCTTCGCTATTATTCGCCATAAACTTCTTTTTTCTTGTTTTAGATCAAGAGTTTCTCTTTTCTTAATATCTGCTTCAGCTGATTCAATTAATTCTTCTGTTGTTAATACCGTCATTGATTTTTTACCTCGATTTTTTTTCTTTTTTTTTCTTATTTTTACGCTTTCCAAAATCATTATTATTAGGAATTTCCTCTCTCCAACCAAGTAAATCATCGATTTGAGAAGCTCCAGTAATTTTCAAATATGCTTCTTCCAAATCTTTAGCATTGACAGATTCAATAATTTCTTTTGGAGTGGCTTCAATCTTCAGTTCACCATCAATTATGATACCAATTATATCACATAATTCTTCTGCTGTATCAAGAAGATGAGTACAAATGAAAATTGTCTTATCTGCTTTCTTAGCCAGTTGGGAAATTAAATCTTTTACCATTCTAGCTGCTGCTGGATCAAGATTAGAAGTTGGCTCATCTAAGAATATTATCTTAGGATCTTGAATCAATGCAGCACATAAACAGACTTTTTGTTTCATTCCTCTTGAATAGCTCTCTAAAAGATCATTTTCTCTGCCCTCCAAATTAAATAACTCTATCAATTCATCAATACGAGAGGAAATTACATCTTTTGGCAAATAATATAGTTCTCCAATAAATTCTAAAAATTCTTTCGCTGTTAGCTTGGAATATAACCCCGGAGATTCTGGTAAAAAGCCACATATCATTTTAACTTTCTGACTTTCAGTTACGATATCATAGCCTCCGACTGAAGCATTCCCTGAAGTCTTCGATATAATTGCATTAAGCATCCTTACAGTTGTTGTTTTTCCAGCACCATTTGGACCTAAAAGGCCATATGTTTTACCGTAAGGGATATTTAATTTTATTTTATTAACAGCAAGAATATTGCCAAAACTTTTAGTAAGATCTTCGGTTTTAATTGCGTGTGCTTTACTCAAATTTTTTTACCTCCATTTTTTTTTATTTTTTTTTAATTTTGATTTTAAATTTGGATTAAGTGATTTTTTAATTCGTAATTTTTCTAGTCCCTAACCAAATAAATAGAATTAGAACTGAACCAAAACATATTAATAAAACAATGAAATACATTAAAATATTGTAAACGGCAATTTCCAAGTTTACAACAACAGTTTGAATCAACAAAGGAATAAAAATACTAACTATACCGATAACTAGATAACCAATAGAACCAAACAATATGGGATTAGTTTGTTTTTCTCTTATAAGAGTAACCCATTCAGCATTCTGTTTTCTTAAAAATTGCCATAACCCAAAAATTAATATTCCAATTCCTACAATGAAAATAATCCAATAAGCTATATCATATGTAAGAGATAATGTACTATTAGCTATCAGTATTACTAAAGGTTTCGTAAATGAAATGAAATTTAGGATTCCATGAATTAACATTGAATATAATACATTTCGAGTAATCACATAAATTAAACCTAAAGAAATCCCGATAAAAAATACAGCTGATATATGCAGTATAGTCCCAGTAGGATTTGCACTTATTAAATCATCCGGCAAATGTGCTAGAGCAAATAAAAGACTTGAAAATAATATTGCGGGGGATGGACTCATTCCACGTTGTTCCAGTAAAGGAATTAATAATCTGCGGTAGAGTAATTCCTCATAAACTGCTGCTCCAATCGTGAGTGGAAGATAATAAATCAAAATATTCAATGGGTTAGCTAGATGTCCTGCGTTTAATAGGATATTAGTATACCCACTTTGAGGGAACAAACTAAATAGTCTAAAAATATACATTAAACTAAAATTAATGCTTGTGATTAGTGTCAAAGTGCTACATATAAGAAGAATTGCTCTCAATGAATTGAAGCGTGTTAGATGACGATATTCTGAATTTTTTGCTTTAAATAAAGGAATTAGTATAAAATAAACTATTAAAGCACCAATAAGTTGAGAAAGAAAGACTATTAACAGGTTTATTATAATGTAATCAAAGTGTAAATAAATCTCTGCGACTAAAATAATTGATGCGACTAAAATGGATAAAAAACTTAATAATAATCCTCCAACTCCAACTACCATTGATGCTGTAAAGAAATTTAAAAATTTTCCATATTTTTCTTTAATTAGGATCATTTTGTGATTTCCTCACGTATTTTCTTTTAAAATTTGTATTACTATCTTGATGATTTTTATTTTCATAAGAGACAATAAATATAAGAAAAATTATGAATAGGAAAGATTCGAAATCTATGTTATAACTAATCCATCCAAAACTTTCTACGATAACTATAAAAATTTCTAATAGAACAAAGATTATACCAACTATACATATCCCGCATTGATCATTAATCTCCAAATTGATTACCTCGTGTTTCGTTTTGTCTTTTATTTCTTTCATTAAAACTATTTTTCTCAAGTCGATACTTAATTAAAAAACAAATATTCGTTGAAAGAGAAATTCCTATAAACATTCCTTCGAAAAAGCTGGTTAATGGCAGATCTGGTAGAAACATAGCTATTATAAAGGATATTGCTAAAGAACTTGACCCAATTATAAATAAAGGTTCTTTCCTCATACTTAACCTAACCTAAATTGAACTAATCGATATAATTTAAATTTCCTTATTTTCAGTCCTTAGAGACTTTCTTAAGTCCTAATAAAATTATATGAAAGAGAATATATAAAGCTTTGTATCGCAAAGTACTTTATGATCCAATTATAAGCTTTTCTACGTTGAAAAGATAATCATGCATAAATGGTTTAAAGCAAGGTAAAAATCTTTAAAATTTTCATGTATTTATATCAAGACTTATATTTTACTTTAGGATCAGTATTTAATAAAGAATTTTATAAATTGGAGATTGGAGGTATAAATAATAATTAGTCATATATTATATTAATCCAAAATAATAATTGGTTTTAAAAATGGAAACTGATTATAATCAAAAAACAATTAGGAAAAAAGAGGATGTAGGTACCCAAGGAACAATAAGTTCATTAAAATTTACACCTGATGGAAAATATATTATCTGTGCTTCAAAAAACTATTTTGAAATATGGGACTTTGAATCGGGAAATCAAATTAAAAAAGTCAAAGCGACCACTGGTACATTTAGTTGGGTAAATGATGTAGCAGTTTCTCCTGATGGGCGATATATTATTACTGGAATTGAGAATGTAAGAATAAAAGTATGGGATTTTTTATCTGGAAATTTAGTATGGGAAGCCAAAACGAAAGGAGCTGTTTTAAAAGTCGACGTATCTGTTGATGGGAAAATAGTTATTGGAATAGCTAGAACATTTGGAGGAATACGTATTTGGGATTTAGAAACAGGAGAAGATATTGATAAATTCAAAACTGGTGGAGTAAGTTTGACATTAGCGATCTCATCAGATAGTAATTATATCGCCTATGTAAAGGCAAAAAAATCTATTAATATATGGGATATATCAGCTAGATCTACTATTAGAGAATTTAAAACTAAACAATTGGGTGATATTCATTCACTTGTGATAACCCATGACATGAAATATGTCATTAGTGGTTCGTGGAACAAGCTTATTCGAATTTGGGATTTTTCTACTGGTGAATTGATTAATACACTTGATGAACATAAGGGACCAGTATATTCTCTTGCATTAAATCCTAATGAGAAATATGTAGTAAGTGGATCAGGGGATAGAACTATAAAAATATGGAAGATACCTTCAGGCCAACTAACTCATTCTTTAACGGGGCATCAAGGTGCTGTTTTTGCCGTCTCAGTTTCTCCTGATGGAAAGTATATCGCCAGCGGATCAACAGATCAGATTATAAAAATATGGGAACTTCCTTAGAAAAGATTGTATGGACTTAAATTTTCCTACATACCAATTCCCCTTTACCAATAGGCACAATTAAAGCATCGACTCGCTCATCAGCTAAAGCTTTATCTAACATTGGCTTCAAAGTTTCATAATGATTAATTGCATTATCAGCAACAAGAATGCCTCCTTTTATCATATTTGGAATAACAAGATCATAACAATCATTATAAACTTCCTTTTCAGCATCTAAAAAGCAAAATGATATATTTTTATAATTTGGAATATGGTCTCGAGCGTCACCTTCAATTAATTCAATTAAGTCATTTAAACCTGTTAACTGAAAGGTTTCTCTAGCAATATCTGCTTTATCTTTTCGAATTTCAAAAGTAACTAGTTTATTATCATTGAGTTTACATGCGAGGGCTATCCAAAGAGCGGAATATCCAGCACTTGTTCCAATTTCTAAAAATTCTCCTTTTGGTGCACTAGCTGCAAGAAGTGATACAAACTTTCCAGTTTCAGGAGGAATTTGACGAAGTCTTTCCATTCTAGATGTTCCATCGACCCTATCCTTGGAATCTAGGTCCTCTAAATATTCCATTCGTTTCTTAATAGAATCAGATATCTTATGAAACATTTAAATCACAGATGATAGTTTAAAAAATTTAGAGACTTTAATCTAATGAAAGAAGAATAATTAATAAAAAAAACTAATTAATATCTGCTCCTGTTATTTCTGCACAAATCTCCCATAATCGCTTAGAATATTCTCTATTATAAGATTCTTCCGAGGATTCTCGCGGTTCTTTATTTATAAAATATTTTCCTGTTACTCCCTCGACTTCTGATGAAGATGCTAAATATATCGAAGTTTCTGCACCTTCTTCCGGACTTTTGAAAAATTTTCTAGCAAACCATTGGCTAAACTTAGACTGATCTCGCCCTAAATTAGTAGCTACAACACCAGGATGAAGAACGTTAACACTTACCCCAGTTCCTTTTAATCTTCTACTTAACTCATAAGCAATTAAGATTTCTCCTAATTTTGAATTTCCATATACTTTATTCAAACGGTATTTCTTACTTTCACATTGAAGGTCTTCAAAATCAATTTTGGCCATTTTGTGCATAGCTGAACCAACTATAATGACACGACTAGGGGCACTCTTCTTTAACACATCAAGCAATAAAAGAGTTAATAAGAAAGGTGCGATAACATGTACAGCAAAATTCATTTCAAATCCATCAACACATTCTATTCGATTTTTAAGCATAATACCCGCATTATTGATTAGAACATGCAAATTTTGATATTTTTGACTAAACTCATTTGCAAGCTTTCTAATTTGTTCTTGAGAGGATAAATCACAGAGAAATAAGTCAATATTTTTATTTCCTGTCTGATTGATTATTTCTTCTCGAGTTATTTCTCCACTTTCTTTATCACGACAAATCATTATAACTTTAGCATTCAGTTTTGCTAATCCTATAGCTGTTGCTTTACCTATACCAGAATTAGCACCTGTAACCATACATATTTTTCCATTCATACTCATAATCTATAACCATATAAAGTATCCCAATAAGTTATTCTATCTCATTTTCTCAAATCTTTAAATTTTATTCATATTTAATATCAATAAAATTAATTTTTTTTATATTTAATATAAGAATTTTTATGAAGGTAAAAAAACGAATAACGTCTCGTAAACGTAAAATACGTTATGTTTTATTAATTATTCCAATTTTTAGCTTCTATATTTTTGTATTTCAACCCTTTTTTGGTTGTGTGTCTCCAAATAAAAATAATATTGAATATTTTGAGGGAGATCGCATAAAAGAATATCTTGATCGCGGTTTAGTTGCCATGTACATCAATAATACTCATGTCTATATAGGTTGGAGACTGCTTGAAGACGACCCAACAGATGTTTCTTTTAATATTTATCGAGATACTGAAGAAAGCACTTCAACTAAATTAAATGTTAATCCTATTAATTTAACTACTGATTTTATTGATCAACCACCATTAAATGAAACAAATATTAGATACTGGATTCGTCCTATTATTAATAGTACAGAATTAGCAATCTCGAAAGAAACTGAAATCTTAAATAACGTAGGAGAACAATTTATTTCAATAGATCTCAATGGAAATTATACATTTCAGAAAGTAGGAATTGCTGATCTTGATGGAGATGGAAATTTTGATTTTGTAATAAAGGAACCTAATTATAACATTGATCCATATAGTCCTCCTTTGGGACATTGGAAACCAAGCACAGATACATACAAAATAGAAGCTTATCTTTCAAATGGAACATTTCTTTGGTGCAAGGATCTTGGCTGGGACATTGAACAGGGAATTTGGTATTCTCCTTATATTGTCTATGATTTTAATGGAGATAATAAGGCAGAAGTTGTTATAAAAACAGGAACCGGAGATCATCGAGATATATTTGGACGCGTTCAAACAGGTCCAGAATACCTCTCGATATGGAATGGGATGTCTGGAAGTGAAATAAATCGTGTAAATTGGCCTAGTCGAATGCCCGAGATTTATAATTTTAATTCTCGAAACCAATTAGGCATAGCCTATTTAGATGGTTGTCATCCTTCCATATTAGCTGCACGAGGAACTTATGGAATAATGCAATTAGAAACATACAATTTAACAGGTAATCATCTTGTTAATCTATGGAAATGGAATAGTCGCCAAGAATGTTTCTTTAAATATTATGGACAGGGAGCTCATTATATGCATTCTGCTGATGTGGATTCTGATGGATACGATGAAGTTATATTAGGATCATGTGTTATTAATGAAAATGGTAGAGGCCTCTGGTCTACTGGATTGTCTCATCCCGATCATTGTTATGTTGGTGATATAGATCCGGGACATCCAGGACTTGAAATATATTATGGCATTGAAGGTGTAATCCATCATATTCCAAAATATGATAATGGTATCTGCTTAGTTGATGCGGCGACAGGGAATGTTTTATGGGGTATAAAGGAAAATACTTATCATATTCATAGTCAAGGATTAGTATCTGATATCGATCCTTCAAAACCAGGAATGGAATGCTATAGTGGTGAGGATAATTACCCAAAGAGATGGTTACATTCTGCAAATGGAACGCTTATTGAAAATGAAGAACCAATTGATATTGGATTGAATCCTAAAGCTGTTTATTGGGACGCTGATCTTCAGCGTGAATTAATTCATGAAGGAAGAATTTTTGATTATGAAACAAAATATACTCATTTCTCTGGTGTTCAAGGATACCAAGTTGCTTGGGCAGATATATTAGGTGATTGGAGGGAAGAAATTATAGTGTCATTAGAAGGAGAGCTACGAATATATACAACCACCATACCCGCTCAAGATCGGCGAGTTTGTTTGATGCAAGACCCGATTTATAGACTCGATGTTGCCCACCTTTCTATGGGATATGCGCAGGTTCCTACAACAAGTTATTGTCTTGATGATACAGTGATTAAACCTTCTATTTATGTTGAATCTGGAGATAATTTTTACAATTTTATAATGATCTCTGTTTTAATAGCTGTGATTATTCTTAGTATTATTTCTGTAATTATGATAACATATTGGCTTGTTCTAAAAAAAAGATCAATTATAGACAAACTTAGTACAATTTTAGTTGAAAATAAACCAAGTGAAAAATAATCAATTCTTTTAAAAAATTTTTAAACCTAAGAAATGATTATATAGAAATTATATGTTAAATCGTTTTGAACTTCTTTTTTCAATATTAGGTGGATGGATAGTTTCTATTTTAATCTTAATTCCGGTGAAATTAAATTCTAGAAAAAGATTACCAAATGGTTCAATTCATATTGAGAATGTAAATGAAGATATCATTATTTCTACGGGATACAATTTATTTTTATTAGTAGGAATGGGCATTATCTCATTTCTGAATTTTTTTGTTGTTTTTATATGTATATTTGATTTCTGGAATTTTCTTTCAGAATATTTTGCGTTTAATTTCCCAAAGTTGATAAACTGGATAGGGATAATCGGAATTTGGATACAAGATGGATGGGGTGTGGCAGTTATTTCTTATAATGTTAATTATACTCCAGCCTATAAATCAATGAAATTAAATTATATATTAGCAACTGGAGGTCCCTATAAATATGTAAGGCATCCCATGTATATAGCAAAAGCAATCTTGGTTATTTTCTTTTTTCTAGCAACAGGAATTTGGCTGTCTCTTTTTGGAGCTTTATCTTGGTTAGGTTTATCTTCACAAGCTAGTAGAGAAGAGGAAGCTCTTGAAAAAAAATTCGGAAGTGCTTATAAAGATTATTTAAATAAAACAGGTCGCTTCTTTCCAAAACTGAAATAATATAATTATTTAACCTTACTCGAAAGTTTTTCGATTCATAAATTTCTTCCATACATTTTCAAACCATCCAAAATCTTTAGGTATCTCTCTAACATCATCCCATTGAATGAGAACTTGACCATCTTTCCATTGGAGAGTTTGGATTTTTTTTGATAAATCTAAATTATTATGAATAAACTTATATTCTTTAAGATAACTGGGAGGTAATATATACATTTCAGATAAAGTTTCTTGTAACTTATCTCTTAAAATTAAATAAGAACCTCTACTTCGCCCATTAGAAAGATGATAATTTAAAATTGATTTCAAAAAGAATAATTGAGTAAATAGAGCATCTTTAGCTCTATAAAAGTCAATAATTTGCATTTGATTTTCTAAAGCAATTAAATTTATAATATTATTTAATTGGTTTTCTATAAGTTCAATTTCAGATTCCAAATCGTTTAATGGACGAATAATCGTAGCAAATTTTGACATCCTATTTTGAATTTTATCTAAAAGAATAAATGGTGTTAACTTATTTTCACTTGGAATATTTTCTAATAAAATCTTAAATTTTTCTTTCAAATCGAAAAGTTTTGATTTGAGAAATTTTTGAAAATGCTCAGATTGTATTAAATGGTCTCTATAGTCTGAATGAACAATCTTTTGTGAAACCCTAAATCCTCCTACTTGCCCTGCATTTAAAGATGCCCCACCAGGTCTATGAATACCATGGCTACCATTAATTTCACCGATGGCAAAAATATGTTTTACTGTAGTTGATTCCCACCATGAATCACATGTTATTCCACCATTTAGATGCTGATTGCACACTGCAATTTCTAAAGGTTCTTTTGAAATATCTATATTATTTTTATCATATACCCTTATTGCCTGTTCATTCAAAATTCTCAAGCGTTTGACTGGAAGATCGACTAAAGCGTTAGATCTACTTAAATAATCTTTTGCGATGGGATGAAGCTCAGCTAAGTTAAATCCCTTTGGATTTTTTGTAAAATCTAAGAAAACATTTCGGTTTAAAGTTATAGTCTCATGAAATACAGCCAAATCAATCAATGAAGATCCATAACCTTCAAGTAAAGTTGCATTAAAAGGCCATTGATATCCTTTTAAAAAGATTGCTCTCGATAGCTCTGTAAAAGAAGGAAAAATATCATTTAGAAATTCAATTTCATTATTATTATTATCAACTGAAAAGTAACGAGGAATCACTTGTTGATATGAACCAGAAACATTCCAACGAAATTTAGTCGATGCTAGACCAAATTGAGATTCTGTTAGGTTCTGAAGTTTACACCCAGCTTCGATTGCTAAACTTGTAGTTCCCTTTTGAGATGTAGGGTAAACAGAATTTTTATACAAAATAGCAGGTCCACCAGTTGCAATGATAATATTTCTTACTTTGAAAATCCTTATAGAACTAAGAAAATTATCTAAATTCTTATCTCTTGATAATTTATTGGATTTAACGCATATTAAACCAATAGCTTCTGGTTTTTCAGCAGTGTCATCAATCAGTATTTTTATTGCATAATGCTTATCAAAAATCTTTATGTTTCTCTCTTTAACTGCATTTAATAGGCATTCCCCCATTTTTTGAGACGTAAAAGGACCGATAGATGTTGCTCTCTGTTTTGGATCATTATCAGTTTTATATCCTACAAAACCACCATATTCATCATAGGGAAAAGGAACTCCAAGTTGAACCAAATGAAAAAATTCTCTTATAGAATTAGATGCCTCAATTAAGGCAATATCACCATGCATAGCCCCTCCAGCACAGAGATCTTTAGCCATTTCATAAGGAGAATCAGCTTGATCACCGTAAATCGACAATTTATAGTAAGTTTGTTTATCTGAACCAGCATTAAAGGAAGTTCCTCCACCTAAATTATCTGTGACAATTGCCACTTTTTCTGGAAGGAGACCTTCCATTACTAAATGAAGAGCACAATTTAATCCAGCAGCACCAGACCCTATGATAATTGAATTAAATTCATTTATTTTAAACTGATCGATATTTATATCTTCCATAATGATCCTTATTCTCCTATAGACGGTGTAAATGAAATCCTCCATCAATATCCAAAATTGTACCTGTAGAAAATGGTATTAAACCGCTTACAATAGCAACCACTGGTTTAGCAATATCAATGGGTTTACCCCATCTTCTAATTGGAGATACTCCTTCATTAATTAACTTATTATATGAATCATATCGAGGTTTTGTTAAAGGGGTATCTATTATACCAGGAGATATTTCAAACACCGGAATTCCTTCTTCAGCTAATCTTACAGCGAATAGTTTAGTCATCATTGTCATTCCTGCTTTAGAAATACAATATTCTCCTCGATTGAGTGAAGCTGTGTATCTATTTATAGAAGATATATTTATAATATAAGGTTGGTAATCATCTGCGAGAGTTTTCTTTAACTCAATCATCCATTTGGCTATATTTTGAGTTAAGAAAAATGGACCTTTAAGATTGATTTCCATTACTCTATCGTAGGAGTCTTCCGTCATTTCTAACATTTCCCCTCTTTTAATCGGTCCAACTCCCGCATTATTTACTAGCACATCAATACGATTGAACTTTTTCTTAACATTTTCTATTAATTTATCTCGATCTTCTTTTTTACCCACATTAGCTTGAATAAAGAGGACTTTATCTTCAATCTCAGCTTTAAAGATATTTCTCAATTTATTTTTATAGTCGTTTGATAACTCTTTTGTCGAAGCACCGTTTATTACGACCGAGAATCCTATTTTAGCAAGCTCTAGAACAATAGCTTCCCCAATTCCATGAGTACTGCCAGTAACTATTGCTACTTTTTTATTAACTTGACTCATAAAATACTATTTATTTGAGTTTATTAAAAATATTTTCAAACAGACTCAAAAATCATGAAATTAAAAGATTAAATATAAGTACATCTCTATTTTACTATAACAAAATTATAATTTTTTAATGATTTAAAATGAGACGATTTGCCAGTATTGATTTTTTACGTGGTATAGCAATTGTTTTGATGATTTTCTTGCACACTATACTCCATGTACTCGATATTGATGGGTTACTTCTTCAAATGAATGACATTCCTTTAATAAACATAGTAGCACTTATCATTTTACCTTTTTTAGGTGGTTTAGCAGGATTTTTTTTGATGGTTTCAGCTATAGGGAATATGATTAGTATGTACAGACACCTACAGGCTGGAAGAAATGTAAGGGATTTAGTGATAAGACAAATCATGGGTGGAGTATTACTTTTAATTTTTGCGATGATCGCTGAGAGCATTTTAGGTATCCATGGTGCGTTTGCAAATTTGACAAAATCATTAAATGATTTATCTGCGTGGAATTGGCAAGTTATACTTTATAGAGGATATCACTTTGAAACGATTCATACAATCGCATGGTGTATTATCCTAAATGGTGTTGTACAAGGAATTCTTTCGAGGAAGGGTGGTTGGACTAATCCTAGAAAACTTATAAAAATATATATTATATTAATTGTAGTTGTCATAGCCCTCACACCATTATTATGGTGGTTAGTAGATTTGGTTATCCCAGGATATCCATGGGCTATAGATCCTAACACCAATGTAGATGTCCAATATCCTTACCTTGGAATTTCAGAATGGTGGAAATTCATAACTCATTTCTTTTTAAATGCAATCGCAGGAAGAGAAGAACCGATATTCCCTTATCTCGCAGTATCATTTATGGGTAGCATCATTGGAATTATTCTGGCGCAAGATAGAGAGACAGTAAAAAAAGACTGGTCATTTATCCCTAAAAGAACAATGCAAATAGGATTTATTCTGTTTCTGGTAGGTATAATTGGCCTTATCGTTAATTTGGTCCTTATAATGGATGAACTTGGTATGACTGCTGCTTTGAATCTTTATAAAGGTTTAGCGTTCCATCGAAACTGGGTTCCAGAAAATCCAGGGATTGCTAGTACAACATTGCCAATTTTAGGATGGTTATTCCAATTTTTAGCCCTAAATGGAACTGCAATTTGCCTTATAATGGTCGTAGTTCGAGTAGTTGAGTTTCGAGGCCGTGGAAAAGAATTTGCTGATAAAACAAGATTTTTCCGTCGATTTGGATTTGTTGCTTTTACAGTGTATAATATTCAATGGGTTTATTTCCTAATACACTTCATTGTCTCATCGTTTATATATGGTCAACCACAAGCTCCATATTTGAAACTGGATTGGGCAGGTACATTTCTTACAATGGCTATAACCTTCGTAATATTTCACGGGATATTACTACTTTGGGAAAGAGTAAAATACATTGGAAGCTTAGAATGGACAATGGGCACGATTGCTGCTCAGATCATTCCAGCTCGGAAAGTAGCTGACCAGAAGTGGTGGCAAACAGGACAACTAAATGTTGAAGAAGCCTTTTATAATGCCGAATGGTTAAATGTTATAGAAAAAGATGAGATCCGTCATGATCGTCACGCAGATTCAATAATGACGTATAAATTATCATTTTTTGGATTTCTCTTTTTCCCTATTTCATTTATAACATTTCTTATAGCAAGAAAATCTGTTCAAACCGAGGGAGAAAATATATATAACAAACGAGCAAAATTGATTTCATTGATAGGAATTATATTCTTCTTAGTTTGGTTAATACTCTCATTATTCCTAAGCTTGTCAGATTTAGGGCTCTCTCTTTAATGAAGATTCTGAAAAAAGTAAAATTTACTATTAATCTATTTTTTTTTTAATTATTCTTTATGATATTAATATTTTAATTAGGAGCAATAGGGATGATTGAAGTCAAAAAAGGTATGAGTGAAAAAGAAATTAAGGATTATGTCAATTTTGTACTTGATCAAATGAGTTTAAAAGAGAAAGTAGACCAAATGAAAGGTAGGAGATTTTTATTTAAAGTTATAAAAGATAGAGGACCAGGAAAACGGACATATGATGGAGCAGGTTCTGAAAGGTTTAATATTCCTTCTTTTGAATTTACCGATGGACCACGAGGAGTTGTGATTCCCGGTTCTACTTGTTTCCCGGTGTCAATGGCTAGAGGGGCATCTTGGGATCTTGATTTAGAGGAAAGTATTGGCAATGTAATTGGGAGAGAAACACGAGCTCATGGCGGAAATCTTTATGGTGGAGTATGTATCAATCTCTTGCGTCATCCTGCGTGGGGTAGAGCTCAGGAAACTTATGGAGAAGACCCATTTTTAATTGGAGAATTCGGGGTGGCTTTAACACGGGGTTTACAAAAACATAATGTCATGGCAACTGCTAAACATTTTGCAGCAAATAGCATTGAAAAAGCTAGATTTAAAGTAAATGTGAAAATGGATGAGCGAACTCTTCGTGAAGTATATCTCCCTCATTTCAAACGATGTGTTGATGAGGGGTGCGCTACCATAATGAGTGCATATAACAAATTCCGTGGTAAATATTGTGGACATAATGATTATTTATTGAACGAGATTTTAAAAGGAGAATGGGATTTTAGGGGATTCGTCCATTCTGATTGGATGTATGGAGTAAAAGACACTGTTGAGGGAGTAACTGGAGGATTAGATGTGGAAATGCCTCGAGCTAAATATTATAAATATAAAAAAATTAAGAGTGCTTTAGATAAAGGTGAAATTACAGAAAATATGATAGATGAGGCGGTGAGGCGCGTAATGAGAACAATTCTTAAATATACTACAAAAGAAGATCCACAAAATTATGGTAAGGATCTAATTGGATGTGAAGAACACTATAAGATAGCTTTAGAAGCTGCAGAAAAAAGCATGGTTCTTCTTAAAAATGAAAATCGAATTTTACCATTGGACAAAAATGAAATTAAGAAAATAGCAATTTTTGGAAAGTATGCTAGCGTAAAAAATATAGGAGACTATGGTAGTAGTGCGGTATCAGTTAAAGAAGTTAGCACACCTCTAAAAGGTATAAGAAAGTATTTAGGAGATTCTATAGAAATTATTAGCAGTAATGGAAAAGATTATGTTCGAGCGAAAGAAATAGCTAAAGAAGTAGATGTATCAATTGTAGTGGTTGGACTAAATTGGAGGGATGAAGGAGAATATATTAAAGAATTAAGAATTGGTGGGGATCGAGACAAACTTTCTTTACACGATAAAGATATTGAATTAATTAAGGCAGTTACTTCTGAAAATAAAAAATGTATAGTTGTCTTGATTGGTGGTAGCGCAATCACAATGGAAGAATGGAAAGATCAAGTACCTGCTATATTAATGGCATGGTATTCCGGTGTAGAAGGAGGTAATGCTCTAGCAAGAATACTCTTTGGAGATGTCAATCCTGGTGGAAAGCTACCTTTTACAATTCCTAAGGATCCTACACATTTACCTTACTTCGATAAGAATGCAGATGAGATAGAATATGGATATTATCATGGCTATACTCTTTTTGATAAAGAGGGTTATGAAACGGCATTTCCTTTTGGATTTGGACTAAGTTATACCACCTTTGCTTATGGTAATATAAAAATCAACGTAAAGGATGATAAAATTATTGGGTCAGTAGATGTTAAAAATTCTGGAGATGTATCTGGAGATGAGGTGGTTCAATTATATATTGGATTTGCACAGTCTCAAATCAATCGCCCCGTTAAACTCTTGAAGGGATTTAAGCGTATCCCTCTAAAACCAAATGAAACAAAAAACATAAAAATTGAAGTTCCAATAAAAAACCTTGCTTGGTATAATCCAGAATCTAAATCATGGGAAATTGAACATATAAAATATACCCTTTATATGGGTAATTCATCTAGAAGTGATGATCTCCTATCAGTTCAATTTGAATTATAACTCCAAATTATAAAAATTTCTTTATAATTTTTCAATTTGTTCTTTTTTACCGGTTTCAGAAGATTTGTATAAAGCAGATATTAAACAGAGTACTTTTGCACTTTCTTCTACATTATTTAAGTAGGGTTTATCATAAAGAACCCAATTTGCAAAAGCCTTAATCAATCTCCCTAAATGAGAGAAACCCTTTGTATCTTTTTTTACTTTATATTTTTTAACACCTTTCCATTTTAATGATGAAAATGGCCATGGTGCTTTATAATAGCACCTTCCTTTTTGTCCAAAAACTTGTAACTCAGCTCTTTCTTTAAAAATGTTGAAAGGGGGCTTAATAAACATCGAGTTGTTTACTTGTGCATAAGTTCCATTATCAAATTCAATTATCCCGAAACCCAAATCTTCTACTTCAACGTTTTTAAATTTCGCATTATCTATTTTACCGATTACTGATACAGGGTCTCCTAAAGCCCATATCATTATATCTAAAAAATGGGACCCGTGAGAAAGTACAGTTCCACCTCCTGCTGTTTGTTTCTTGGCTCGCCATGGTCCTTTTTCAAAATAAGTGGCATCTCTACTAAAATATATATTACAATTAGCATAATATGTTTCTCCAAGATGATTATTTTGAAGAGCTGAAGCTAAGCGATAACTTTTATGGTCATATCTATGCATATAATTAAAACCTAGCTTTAAATCACTAAATTCTTTATCTAATCGATTAATTTCACGAGCATCATCTACTGTAATAGTAATCGGTTTTTCACATAAAACATGTTTTCCCTGCTCAAAAGCCTGCTTAATCATAGGTTTATGTAGATGAGGAGGAGTAGCAATATATACCACGTTAAAATCTTCGTTTTCATAAAATTCTTCAATATCCTTATATGCATGCTTCCTACCGGCTATATTAATTGCTCTATCTAAGTTTAAATCAACAGCAGCGACAATTTGTGCGTTTTTAACAACTTTATTGGCTAATTTGAAGTATTTTGAACCATATCCACATCCTATTACACCAACTTTTATGGAACTGTTTTTACTCATATGATACACCTATATTATTATCCTTCTATTACCCATTTTACAGAATTTTGTATTATTTTACGGAAAGTTTCATTTTTCAATGATTTTGCTTGATGACCTAATGCACAAAAAGCGACTCTTCCTTTCCCGTATGTTTTTACCCAGATTATCGGTTCAGGATTAGGATCTTCTACATCATGGTAATACGCTTCTGCTAAGACATTCATATCACCTTTCATAGAAAAGTCATGTCTATAAGGTTCATCATAAAAGTTAAAGTCATTTATATTATGTGTAATTGGATGATCTTTATCAAGAATTTTAATATCTATATTACATTTCTTTTTATGGGCAATAAACCTTCCCCCAATCATTTCATAATATTTGGGATGTTCTTTAAAAGAAGCTGAAGCTCCATGTAATCCCACAAATCCTTTCCCACTTGAAATAAAATCTAAGAGATTTTTCTCTTGTTCCTCAGTAAATTCACCGAATTGGGTAAAAAAAATGGTCGTATCATAATCAAAAAAATCTCTATTATTAAAGATTTCAACATCTTCATAATTATCAACAATAAAATCGTCCAAGATTTCTTTGAAATATGAAAAGGTTTTATTTCTCATAAAGTATCTGCCTCTTTGACATAACAATATTTTCTTTTTAATCCCCATAAATCATCATTAGAAAAAATGAAAAGTTCTTTATTAAGGGTTCTCTAGTTATAATGTAATGAGTTTAAATCCATCTCATGAACAATTTGAGACCTTTTCTTTCAGAAAATTAAATGATTTAGAAAAAAAAATAGATGAATTGGGATTGGATATTCCAATATATCCTAGAGTGGAAATTTTACAACAAAGAGTACATGTCCATAACTTATTTGTACCGAATAGATTGGCAATTCAGCCAATGGAAGGCTTCGATGCGAATTCAGATGGATCTCCTGGAAAATTGACTTATAGACGATATGAAAGGTATGCTAAGGGAGGAGCAGGGCTAATATGGTTTGAAGCTACATCAATCAAGCATGATTGTTGCTCAAATCCACATCAATTGGTATTATCGGAAAAGAATTATGAAAAATTTGAAAAGCTCGTTTCATCTGTAAGAAATATTTCTAATAAAACTCTTAAAGAATTAGGTTTTGTAAATAAAAGTATTTTAATACTCCAATTGAACCATTCTGGAAGATATTGTGTAAGAGATGGTAAAAAATACCCTATAAGGGCTTTTCATAATCCTGAGTTAAATGATGCAAAAAAACTCTCAGAAATGGAAGGTACTATAATAACTGATGATGAATTAAAAGATTTAGAGGATATTTGGGTTCAGAAGGCAATTTTGGCAAAAGAGGTTGGTTTTGATGGGGTAGACGTTAAAGCTTGCCATGGTTATTTAATTCATGAATTGTTTTGTTCAAGACACCGAAATAGTTCTAAATATGGCGGAGAATCTCTTGAAAATAGAGCAAGATTATTTCTAAATATTATAAAGAAATTGAATAAAGAACTGAAAAATGAGAGGAATTTTATAATAACGACAAGAATGAGTGTTTATGATGGTATTCCCTTTCCAAATGGATTTGGAGTCAAATCATTAGAAAACGAAATTTTTCCAGCATCAATAGACCTTACTGAGCCTTTAGAAATAATCAATAAGCTTTATAAACAAGGAATAAAGCTAATAAATATTTCAGCTGGAAATCCTCATTACCAACCTCAAATTACACGACCATTTGATACCCCCATAAAGGGAGGCATTTTCCCTACTGAACATCCTTTATATGGTGTAAATAGGCTTTTAAATTTAGCAACTATAATCAAAAATCATTTGCCAGACGATATGGTAGTTGTAGGTTCAGGTTATTCATATTTACGCCAATTTGCAGGTTATATCGCAGCGGGCATGGCCCATGAAAAAAGAGTGGACATTTGCGCATTTGGAAGAATGGCACTCGCAAATCCTGATTTTCCAAAACAAATTTTCCAAAATGGAAAAATTGATAAAAATCAAGTATGTATTACATGCTCTAAATGTTCAGAATTAATGAAACTTCAACAAAATGTAGGGTGTGTAACGAGGGATCCGCAATATCAGAAATAGATTTTTTTTGAGAAAGTTATTTTAATCCATAAATCGAATTTAATTTATTATAAATTTATAACATGTTCAAATTAGAATATGAAGGAATTATTCAAAAATCGTAAGATTATCATTAAATCTCTCTTATATTTAATATTGGTTATTATAGTTCTTATTTCTTTTTGGAAAATTATTTTCCCAAGCAGTATCGGAGGCTTTTTTATATTCATTGCCTTTGGATTATATTATGTAATATCAACTAATGTTTTTAGCAATATTATAATCATTTTATTTTTAATATATTTATTTTATAAGATTTTCAGCTTAAAGACTCATAGAAACAAGAAAAAAAAACAATTTCCAAAATTATTTTTTTTATTTATAATATTGATCTCACCCCAATTCTTTATTTCTGACCAAGATTTTATTGCCCCTAAATTAAGTCAAGGAGAGTGGGAATTCTCAATGAGAACTAATTTCACTCGTACTATCGATTTATTTGAATCTTTTAACGCTACTCAGGGATACAAACAACGCAAGACTATATATTTAAATGGTACTAAAAATAGTAATAATGTTTATGCACAACCTGCTCGAGTTTATCAAAATTTAAATATTAGTGAAATTGACATCGAGACATCACTTTATAGAATTTATAATTTTCAGGATTGTCTTGATTTTACATTGAATTCTCTTGTGCGTCTAATTTATATTGACATAAATAGGAGTGTCTTAAGTTCATCAATAAGAAGTAAAGTCTGTGATGCTTTTGGTAAAGCACAGTATTGGTATACAGAAGGAAGAAGAAGTGATCAAATATTTTATACTGAAAATCACCAAATTCTCTATCACACTGCTGAATTGCTCATAGGGCAATTATTTCCAAATGATACTTTCGTTAATTCAAACATGACTGGAAATGAGCATGTTAACCACGCATTACCATTAATAAAAAGATGGCTTAATTGGCGAGCACAATTTGGTTTCTCCGAGTACCATTCTGATACATATTATATCTATGATATTGCAGCACTTGTTAATTTAGCAGACTTTTCCGAAGATCCTGAAATTATTTATAAAGCGGCTATGGTATTGGATATTATAGCTTTTGATTTTGCCAATAATTATTTCAAGAGTAGGTTCGCTACAACTCATGGTCGAGTTTATGATCGTACAAAAGTAGGAAGAGGCATGGATTCTCCAGCTTCCCGTGATAGTACTTCAGAGGCTGCATGGATGATGTTAGGAATTGGAGAACATAATCCAAATGATAGAAGTAATATTGCCGCAATTGCTTTAGCTACGAGTGATTATTATGCACCTCCTCCTATCTTAGAGGCCATAGCAATCAATATAACTCAATTTAATGAACATAAAGAATGTAATAGTATTAATATGAATGAAGGTCCGATTTATAATCTCAATTATAATGAAGAAGATCTTATGTTTTGGTTAGGAATGACTGCTGTTTATGCTCCACAAACTGTAAAAGAAATCTTTGATCTTGTAGATAAGTACAATATAAAATCAGATACAATTTATGGTCCTGAACTTCTAAGGGATTTTTTCACGGTATCTTCTTTTTTACATGGATTAACTCTTAGTGAATACTCTGACAAAATGAAATTAATTACTCAAGGTATTTGTTTAGAAACTTCAAATACATATACATATAGAACTCCGTATTTTCAACTTTCTGGTGCCCAAGATCATAAAAAAGGGATGAATACTTATCAAGAACACGTTTGGCAAGCCACTCTAGACAACAATGCTTTTGTTTATACCAATTCACCTGGAGGTGTTACTAAAGAGCTTGAACAAGAATATGTTGGAGGATGGAATCCTCGTGCTACATTATATAAGAATGTAGGAATCATTCAATATGACCGTGAAACATTACCGTTAGAGGGAGAACTTCTTTTATACTTTTTAAATCTCATCATGGGGAATAAGTTTTATCAACATGCATATTTTCCTCGTTGGGCTTTTGACTATTGGGAGCAGCATGGTAAATGGACATTTGGAGCTAAAGGTAACGGATATATTGGATTATATTCTTATATGGATACTTATTGGGCTTCAAATTATGAACTTCGAGTAAATGGTTTCAAAAATCTTTGGATAGTTGAATTAGGAAGTGCTGATGAATACGGATCATTTGACCAATTTATATCAGATATTCGGCAATCTCATATTCAAGTGACCCCTCAAGCATTAGGGTACAGTATACGTTATACATCTCCCTCTCAAGGACAGATCAGTGTAGCGTGGGAAGGTCCAATGAAAGTAGATGGTAATGAAGTTGACTTAGGTCCATATCCTCGTTTTGAAAATGATTTTTGTTATCAAGATTTCGGCACTAAAAACACTCTGATACAGTTTGGTAACCAGAGCTTAGTCTTAAATTTCGATACTGTTTCAAGGATATATCAAATTACTTAAATAGGTGAAAAACCATAACTGTGAGAATTAGAAAATATTTAAAAATAGGTAAACCATCAGTAAAAGGAGCGATAATGGTGCTCTTTGGTATTTTCAATTCTCGGATAGGCATAGGGGTTGAAATCTTCACTATAAATCTTATTTATGGGCCTTTAGCATATCTCTTTCTAGCGCTATCAGGAATATTGACAATTAAACTAGTTCAGATTTTAGATAATCCGTCTTATAGTGGTATATTTTCTAAAAAGAGAGCGTTAATTATGTTTGGGGTACTTTTTCTTATTTGTTTTATTCTAATCATTGTTAATGTAATTGAGAACATGATTATCTATTACTTCAATATAGTTATTATATTTTTTACAGTCTCTATTGGCATTCTTTGGAGTTTTCTAGGTTTTATTGGTTATAAGAATAAAAAAAAGGTCGGATATATAAATATTTTAATTATATCTCTTACATTTTCAATCGGATTAATTTACGGAGCTTTATTAAATACGTTAATTATACCTATCTACATTTATTTCTTCTTTTTATCTACTCTCTTTCTACAACTTTCGCGAGAATTAGTAAAAGGTTTTAAAATAAATGATATAACTGATGATTTTTTAGGATTAGATAGTCGTAATAACCAAAAAAAAGTTTTAAAAGTTTCTTTAATTTTCCAGATTTTAGCAATTGTTTTCTTTATACTTCCCATTTACTCTAATATCTCTTATCCTATCTTGTTTATTGTTTTAATGATTATTGGTATATTTTTTATAAGTTTAGCAGGAATTTTAACATTAAAGAGCATTTTAGAAAATAATATTTTTCATAGAATAAGTTTAATTTTAAAAATCGGAATACTTTTTGAACTTATCACTCTTCTTATAATTGGTAGTTGAAGAAATTGTATAATTTATTCAAGAAATTTTACTAGTAAGGATCAAATTTAAAAGAAGTAATAAAATCTTGACATATTTTCATACGAAGACAAGGATATATTTATAATATATATTAACAAAGAGATATATAATTAGAGATAAATTTATCTAAGATGGTTATTTTGAGGTTACTTTCCCTTAATAAAATGTATAGAAGAAAGAGTATTTCTTTTATAAAAGCAAATAAAAAGAAGTTTTTAGCAATCTCATTAATTTCAATTATCTTATTTCAGGTACCAATAGTAAATATAACTAACGTTATTTCTGAAGAAATCACAAAACCTGAAAATATAAGATCCTCTATTCCAGTAGAAGATGAAGTAGATCAATTTTCGAATTCAACAGAGGAAAAATCAAATATTGAAAGTATAGTACCGCCTGCTCCGCCTGAAGATATTGTAATCCAATTTTCAAATTCACCCGATGTGGTTTTTGATATTAATTATTATTTTGCTCAAGAAAAAGTGCAAATAAATATAAGATTAAGGAATAATCTTACTAACCCAATATCTCTTCTTAATTTATGGATACAAGTGAATAAAAGCGATCCAGATGAAAGAATATTATTATCTGCTACATTTATTAGTGAGGAGTCTGAAAAATTATCTTTATCTACATTTGATACTTCTGAATCGATGATCTTTCATATAAAATTATATGAAGGAGAAATAATAGAAGTAAACGAAGAATTTGATGAAGTATTTTTAACTTGGGTTGATCCAGATGGGATTTTTGCTCAGTATAATCCAAATTTACTCTATAATGATATTGCAGATGATATTGAGGCTTATTTTGAATATTCAATAGATACAGAAGAACCACAACTTTTTCCACTTATAGAACGTCAATTTTATCAATTTAGAACATTAATGTTTTGTGTTGATTTTAGGATCACTAATTTAATGTCAACTGATTTAGATGTTTTTAATTTTACTTACGTAAAAATCAAAGATTTCACCTCTGAACAGTACTTGGATCTTAGTATTCAATCTCCATTTTTATCAAGTTCAGAAATTTCCAATATTGAATTAAGCTATTCTGTATTTAATGACAGAATTGAATATTACATAAGTTTTAGCCAAAATGTTATTCTAAGTCCAAATGAATGGTTTAAAATTTTAACTAAATGGGCAGGAGTGCCAGGTGAATCTACAATTGGGCGTGATCTAATTATATGGAACACTGGTGACGATGACCCATTTAATTTTGGTTATCCTTTTTATGATATAGGAGATCCATTTTATCCAGTTCTATCACCAGCAGAACCAATTGTGGATATTGATTATGATGGTGACGGACTTAGGAATAATGTTGAAATTAGTAATGGATTAAACCCTTATGTGCAAGAACCATGGTTAACTTGGGAAACCTTAAGAAGTAACCATTATGTTGCCGCACAATATTCATCGGGTCTTGAACTAGGAGGAAAAATAGGGATAGTAATTCCCTCCGATTTCTCTAATAATGAGCTAATTATGGATGTCCAATCTCTAGGGGTGCAGGATACTCTAAAGAACATAACTGTTAATAATGAACTTATTTATAATGATATTACCTCTATAGGGAGATTCAGTCTTGCAAACCCCGCGAATGATTACGTCTATAAAATAAAATTAAGAGTTTCTCATGATGTATATGGAAATATGGTTGCATCAACTTTTTCTATAAAATTTTTGATAGGGAATACTGAGATTATTGATATGAGTTCATTTTTTCAACTTGATTCTGATGGGGATGGTTTAATAGATGATTTAGAGGAAAGTGCCTATGTTGAAGTCCCTGACGTTGATAATGATGGATTAATTGATGGAAGCGATGTCATGCCTTTTACTAAAATTGAATGTGCACCAAATGAAATCTATAAACTAAATTTTCCAATATATGATACTAATTCAGAAATTGGAGTAAATATTCAAATTAAACCAACTATAGATGACTATACTGAAACTTTCGATTACCGCGGAAATGAACTTTATATATTGCCAGGTTTGCGGATTTATAGTTTAAATGTTGGAGGAGATTATTTACCTGATAATTGTTTTTCAATAGATGATGGTTTAACTGGGCTTATTAGATTAGTACCTCTTAATAGTTTTGGAAATGAGAAACCATATACCTGGTCTAAGACGTTAATATATGAATCTGCAAATTTAGCAAAAAATGATAACCAAATTACATTAAGATTTCAATTATCATGGCTTATTTTTGAGCATGATCCAATAAAAATGGAATCAAAACTGTTGCATATATATGATAACACAAATCAATATACAATTCAAGGAATTTCAATTACAGAAAATCACCCAACAAATATTGTATTAGGTCTGGTTGATGATGGTAGTGATTATCGAAACACAGGAAAGAATGCATTATTAGCAACGTATGATCAAGTATCAAATATTGCTTATGATCCAAATAATTACCCATCAATGGAGTTATTTCCAGCTTCTTGTAATGATCTTAGTGATGTAAATAATACTAGAGATGAATTACGTAATTATATTTTAGAACAGAAAAATCTAGACATTGCAACTACTAATTTTATTTATCTTACCTATGGATATACAATGACCTATAATTTTAAATTATTAATTGATGAATTTGGAAATATTCAAGAAAAATATTATACACCAACAGAAATCAATAATTTCTATTCTCTCCCTGAAACTTCATTTTTTGGCATTATTACAACCCAACTTATAAGAGATGATTATATTGAATTCGTTAAACAATTTACATATGCTTACAAAAATAAGACTGTTGAATCTTTACTTTTCAATATTCAATTTTCAAAATGTAAATATGTTGCTTCTGGATCTGATGAAATTTATTGTTTTGAGGGCATAAAAGAAGAGAGTAATGTATGGATCTTTTGGTTTGATTTTAAAGAAAAAGAAAATTTGATAAAAATTCGTAATGCAGAAAGTTTTCAATTTACTTGGAATTTACCTATTTTTAGCTTATCATTATCTGGACCAACTAACGAGACTTTGATTGAATTTACAGGACTCTATGACGATATACCTATATTAGGAGATATGTTTAATACATATCTTAAAAAGTATGAAGGTGATAAAGCTATAGGGCAAATACCTGTTAAACTGGCTGAAATTGGAGTATTCATAGGCGCTATTTTAGAAGCTATGGGAAAGTTTGTAGATTGGGGAGGGCGTGTAGGGTTATTATCAAAAGGTATGGGAGTTTTTAGTTTAATAGTTGGTGGATTGAGATTAGGTTATGGAATTGATCTAATTAATCAAGGAGCATATAAAACAGGGATGGCTGAAGTGAATCGAGCGGTAATGTCGATTTATTCAGGTATTTTAGCATTTTGTCCTGCTAATCCCGTGACTTTAGTCCTTACTGCAATAGTTCTTGTTGTAACGCTGGTAGATTGGATTTGTAGCCTATTTGGGTATGATATGTGGGGTGAGTTATTGGAGTGGTGTGGCCTTGAAGATGCAAACCCGGCGTATGAAATCACTGACTATTATTTAAGTTATGATACAGCTTTATTAAAACATCAAGGAAGTTTTAGGGTAGGAGATCAGGTTTCATTTCATCTTGCATATAAGAATACTGGAAATACAAAAATGTGGCTTAGAGTTAAAATAGGTGCTGGATACCTAGGTGAGTGGGGAGAGGAAACGGAAATGTATACCCGAGGGGGAAAATATTTTAAAAATGAAGACCAGACAACGGTTACCGATACTTTTGAAGTAGCGTATCCCATGACAGTAATAAAGATTTACACCTCATTAAATTGGTACTATGATGAGTCAGGTGCGGTTATCGTTGTTGCATATCCTCCATTTATTATATACTATGATCCAGATCCAGTTTGGGGAGGACCTTATTCTAATGTTGAAGAGGTTACGTTTGATATGCCCGTAATGCCTCAAAACATAAATGAGTTTATATATCTTCTTAGGTCTGGTTTATGGTTCCCAGATTGGATAGCCAGTCCACCAGAAACCAGTGTTACCCCTATTAAAGATGAAATTATCCCAATTTTTTCTGAGGATTTAGCATATTGGATTAGAATCACGAATAGATTATCCAGTGAACAAACATTTGATCTTATTGGCTCAAATGAAGAAATGTGGGACTATACTTTTTATAAAAGAAATTTTCTAGGTTATTACACTATTCCAACAACTGAAATTACACTTGATCCCTGGGAACAGAAAAAGATCAAAGTTTGGATAACCCCCACTTCAATAAATCCACTCCGACCTGGCAATCATACTTCAATTGTGAGAGTTCAGAGTCAAGAAGCATCATTCATCAGATCTAATGTTAATTTGGATTATGAAATAATTCCACTTATAGGTTTTAAAGTTGATTTTGACCCGATCTTAATTGAAGGGTTGGATTTAGGAGGAGATGATTATTTGGCATATTTTATAAATGTTACAAACACAGGGAATTTACATGATAATTATACAGTTGAAATTTTGAATTTAGATATTGATCTTTATGACCTATATAAATCTGCATTATCCGCTTATCCCTTGAGAATGGATTCATCGTTAATTGTATTTTATATTCCATGGGGTAAAATAGTATTTCCTGGAGAAATATATTTCAATATTAAAGTAAGTTCACATGCAGATCCTAACCTGATAAAGATGTTTAATTGCATCCTTGATATTCAAGAATACCATAGAATGAGCTTTTTCGTTGAGGAAGCCAATTTAACATTAACAGATAGTGATATTTTTGATTATAATTTGCATCTCACTAATTTAGGAAATGTTGAAGTACCTTTTAATATATCATATACTAATGTGAGTTTTGCCAATACTTTCATCCCGCAGAGTTCCTATATAATGATTCCTGGTCAATATGAAAATTTTAATTTAACTATGATACCATTCGAATTAGGTACTGATTCATTTACCATAACAGCAACAACTCCTTATATTTCCAAAACTATTGAAGCGTATATTACAGTACTTGATGATGATATATTACCTCCGTGGTTTGAAGCTGTAATAATCAAAGATAATTGTTTCTTCCTTAATATTTCATTTTTAGCATTTGATGAAGTGGAATGGCATAGTGATGATATTGGAATAGCAAATATATCTATTTATGTAGATGATGTGCTTATTCATAATTATTTACCCACTCCCTCTGAAACAGAATTCAACTTTACTTTTACAAATGATTGGATAATGGAATACGGAAACCATACAATTCGTATAGAAATAACTGATGCTGATAATGATAGGCCGAATGACGCTTTAACTACCATCTTAGAAGCCACTTTTGAAGTTACTCCTGATGAAATGATGGAATATATTCTATGGGAACTTAGTGAACTTGAGGATTATATAGAAGATGTACTCCCATTTTGCTTTAATAGACCACTTATTAATCATCTTCACAGAGCTCAATGTAAAGTTTGGTGGGCTTTATATTTCTATAATTTTGGATATGATTCAAAGGCAGTACTTTTAGATATGTTAGCTAAAGCTAGTTTGGAGTTTTATGATATGTTTATATATGTAGTATTAAAACATCATAGAATTTCTGAAGAAGTTGGAGATTATATTTTAGCTCAAGTTCATAAAATACGTGATCATTTATCCCTTACTATGGGAGCAATAGTTGGAACTGAAACGGCTCTAGAAATTGCTAATATAATCGTAGAGATTTCTCAATTCGTGGATAACTTCTCCATATACCATAATTTCTGTTTATATATGGCAATTCAACACTATATTAGATGCGCTATTGGTGAATTAGAGTTTGTTCTTTATTTAATGAGTAAAGGTTATCTACCAGAATGCTTTATTCTTGAACATATTTCTCACGCAATTTTTAAATTAGAATTAACTCAAAAGAAAATTGAGTGCCTAGTTAAATGTGGCAAAATATCTGAAGAATGTGGTTTATTGCTTATCGAAAAGATCGAATATTTTATTAGTAAAATTAGTAATTTAGAGAATTTTTTATAGAACTATTATTTTTGTTTTTATTCTTCTTCTAAATTTTTAGAAATCGTGGATCTTTCTTAAATCTGAATTTCTGAAGAATTTCATCAAGGTTCGATTATAAGAGTTGGTATGAAAAAATTATAAGAAAATATGAAAAATTGGTCTATATAAAAATTAAATAATAAGAAGCAAAATCTGTAAAATAAGAATCTCTGAATAGTTGATTTAAAATGAATGGAAAAAGACATGAAGGTCATGAAAGAGAAATACCACATGGGCATATATATCATGCGGTAATGCCAATAGTTTTTGTCTTAATGTGGATTTTAGATTCAATTATATTTAAAATATCGACAATTTTAAACAATTATGTCCCATTTATAATTCGATTAATATTATTTATATTGGTTTTTGGCATTGCTCTTATTTTTATTGAACTATCGCATCGAGCTTTATTTAAATCACATAAACCTTCTGATTCATTGATTACCAACGGAATCCTTGGTCATGTGAGAAATCCAATGTATTCTGGAATATTATTAATTTATGTAGCATTCATACTGTTGTCTATTTCCATAATTAGCATCTTTCTTTTCATTCCAGTTTTCTTAGTCTACAATTGGATGGCAAATTTTGAAGAAAACATACTTGAAGATATGTTTGGTGATGAGTATATCCAATATAAAAAGAGAGTACCAAAATGGATTCCTAATCCATTTAAAAAATAAAATCTAAGATTTTTCTATCGCTTTTTTTAATAATTTTTGATTAGAATCTGGATAATATTGGGCATATTGTAGTATTTTTTCTTCAGATATTCCTTCCAATAATTTAGACACCTCAATCAATATTCTATTTTCATTAAGGTGATTAAATTCCCACAAATAAATTAAATCTAAAATTGTTTTTTCATGATCTGAATATCTGATTTTATTTTGTATTATACCAAAATTAAAAAGAGCATTTTTGAATCTCAAAAATCTAAACATTTTACCTAAAATCTTTATAGGCTGATTTTTAAAAATGTAATCATTAATTAAGTACAGACATTTATCTTTGTGATTGTGTTTAATGTTGTTTATATTTAATGCTGTGTATAGCCCAAAATACCAATTATCAATTTTTTTTAATTTTAATCCTTTTGCTACAAATTCTAAAATAGAATATTTTAAATGGTTTTTTCTAATTTCGGAAATTGTTTTCATATAGTAAATATCTTCAATAATATTGACTAAATGTCCACGAGAAGTAAGATAATCCATCGTCCGCCTATAATCGATATACAAATCCTCACAATGCTTTTTCAATTCCTCAGAAGTAAAAAATTCTTTATTTTCTTTACCTAATTGATCCAAAACGCGACTCATAAAAAAATCTCAAAAATGTATTTGAATTTAAATAAGTAATAAATTCTGAGTAATAATTTTCACTACATTACTAATTAAGATAACATAACTTTTTATCTTTTTGATAAAAAATTTATACAAAATTGGTTTCTTAATTTTAATTTTCCGATTTCACCTAATAATATCATCTAAATTTTATTTTAAATATATTAAATGTAATTTAAAAGAAAACTATGATTAAATAAATTTAATATTTAACAAAGAGAAGAAATTAATATGAAATTGCTACGTACCGCAGAAAAGAGATTTAAGAACCTTCCAGATTTTCCATTTAAACCTAATTATTTAGATGTTGATGGAATTAGAATTCATTATATAGATGAGGGATCGAAAAATACCGAAGTCATCCTTCTCATGCACGGAGAACCCTCATGGTCTTTTTTATATAGACATATGATCCCTATTTTAGTCCAAGCGGGTTATAGGACTGTTGCCCCTGATTTAGTTGGATTTGGACGATCCGATAAACCAACTGAACAAAGTGATCATTCTTACCGTAGACATGTTGAGTGGATAACAAAAGTAGTCATTATGCTCGATCTCAAAAATATTACATTATTTTGCCAAGATTGGGGTTCTTTAATAGGGTTAAGAGTTGCTATTGAAAATCAAGAACGTTTTAGTAGGATTGTACTATCAAATGGAGGATTACCCACAGGAGAACAGAAATTAAGTAAGGCTTTTTTAGAATGGCAACATTTTTCTAAGAATACTACTAAATTTTACGTCGGTAGGATTATACAGGGAGCTACAATTACTAAATTGCCTAGAAATGTGATCAAAGCATATGATGCACCGTTTCCAGGTAAAAAATACAAAGCGGGGGCTAGAATTATGCCTTCATTAGTTCCGACTACAAAAGATGATCCAGAGCATATTAAGAATAAAAATGCGTGGGAACAGTTTTTTCAATGGAAGAAACCATTTTTAACTGCTTTCTCTGATAGTGATCCAATTACTAGAGGAGGAGATAAATTTTGGCAGGAAAAAGTTCCAGGCGCTCAAGGGCAAAATCATACTACTATAAAAAATGCTGGACATTTTGTTCAAGAAGATAAAGGTCCTGAACTAGCTAATCTAATAATACAATTTATTAAAAAGAACACTTAATCGTCCTTATATTATTTTTTTATTTCAATTTTCTTTTTCTTATAGCCTCTCTTTTCCTTCTAATTCTTTCATGGGCATAAAGTTTTGGATGATATTTAATGTCTAAATAACCTATAATCAAAAGTATTAATGCTAAAAACACATTAGTAAATCCAATCAAATGGTAAGAATCTAAAAATATGAAAGCAATTGTAATTCCACCCATTTGTAAAAAACTATAAGCAATTAAAGGCGCTATTATTTGTGAAACTGCTTGAAAATTAGTTGACCATCCACTTAAAACACCTTGTTGATCAAGTCTTACTGCTTTGGTCATATTAGTAGTAATAAGAGGTCTCATAAAAGCAACTACAAATGAATAAGGAAGAATAAATACAAAAACCATCCATAATTCGTATAAATAGGGATAGAACAAGAAGACAATTATAAAAAGAATGAATGTCGTAATTAAAAGTCGCTTTTCTCCTAACTTTTTAATCAATGGTTTTATAAGAATACCACCATAGATCATTACAGCAAATCCCGCTACGGCCATAACTAATCCAGTTGTGGAAGGTCCCGCATTGTATCTTTTTAATATTACTAATGCTGCACTTGAAGTAAATATAAAACTTATAAGAGAAAATATGAATGTTTGGATCATCCGAATAATTACTTCCTTATTCCAAATACTTTTCTTTTCTCCTGGATTGGTTTGAGTTAAAAGAAGCTGAGCTTTAATTTCAATTCTCCTTTCATTGGGCATACTCTCAACTATAATTGTTAGTGTCATAATCATCAAAACAATAGTTAAACCACTAGCTAAATATGGTGGAAACCGCCAATGGATTGAACCTAAAAAGCCTCCAACTAACGGACCTAAAGTCATGCCTAACGTATATCCAACCATTATCTTTCCCATATGGGTTGCTCTTGTCTGCGGAGTTGTTATGTCAGTAATATAAGCACGAATAACAGGAATTTGACCTCCAAAGAAACCATCTATAATCCGAGCTATAAGAATTACTTCGATTGAATTTGATATGGCTAATATTAAGAAAGATATACCTGTACCAGCTTGAGAAATTAATAAAATTGGTTTACGTCCATATTTATCACTTAATTTACCCCAAATTGGAATAAAAAGCAAGGCAGCAAGTGCATTTGAAGATATTAAAACTCCAATCATAAAATCTGCTGCTCCAAGATCTGTTGCAATACTTGGTAATAACGGAAGTACCATAGTATAACCAAAAATATCAAGCAAAATGCTAAGGATAATAGTAAACATAGCGCGCTTCTGATTTATCTTAAATTTCTTTAAATATTCTATATGCTCTTCTTTATCATGGAAATTTTGGATGGACATGACTTTTGCGTACTAGAAGAATAGTTAAATTTGGATTGGAAAATTAAGCAATATATTTAAAATTTAATTTCTGTAGAATGACTCTAAAAAGAATATATAGTAAAGCACTTTTTTAAATCGAGAAATCTTATTTTAAGGTTCCTTTTTTAAATCTAACTTTCAAAACTATTAATAAAAATACTTGTGAAATTATAGAAAGAAATCAAGATATAATTTGGAATTAGGATCAACAGAATATTTCTTTAAATCAGTTATCCCATGTTCCAATAAGATTTCTTCATCTATGAAAAAGTTGCCTGTACACGTTTTACTTGGCCTAGTTAAAATTAAATAAGCTGCATCTGCAACAATTTCTGGTTTTCTTGAATGTTTTACTGCAGATTCTCCACCTAATAAATTTTTCACAGCTGCTGTAGCTATAGATGTTTTAGGCCATAAGGCATTAACTGCAATTCTATCTTTCCTAAATTCTTCTGCCATCCCCAGAACGCACATACTCATTCCATATTTTGCCATAGTATAGGGTAAATTATTTTTAAACCATTTTGAATCCATATTTAGAGGAGGTGATAAATTCAATATATGAGGATTTTCTGCTTTTTTCAGAAAGGGAATACACAATTTTGAACATAAAAAGGTTCCACGTACATTAACAGAAAACATGAGATCATATCTCTTCATTTTGATTTCTAAAGTTGGAGATAAATTTATCGCACTGGCATTATTAATAAGTACATCTATACCCCCAAATCTATCCACTGTTGCTTCAATAGCAGATTGAATTTGATCTTCAAATCTTATATCAGCAATGCATGGAATTGCATTACCTCCAGTAGATTCAATATCTTCTACAGCAGTATATACTGTTCCAGGTAATTTTGGATGAGGTTCTTTAGTCTTAGCAACTACAGCAATATTAGCTCCATCCATAGCTGCTCGCAAAGCTATAGCTTTTCCTATCCCTCTACTAGCACCTGTAATGAAAATTGTTTTTCCTTTTAGAGTGGTCATTTCTAAAAACTTATTTAATGAATTAAAATTTTAAAATATATTATAATTTTTAATTTAAAACAATTTTAAATAATTTATATTAATATTTCATAAAAAAAAAGTTTAAACGTCATTCTTAAATATTTTAGAATTGATAATGTCAAATCTAAATCCTGATAAATTGAATGTAATTAGTAATCACTCTGTGGAATCTAATAATTTAAAATTACCACGTAAATATACTTTAACTCATTCTGATTCAACGGGTGATCTATTTTTGACTATAAGCAGTGAGTATGACTTAAAGCAAATATCAAACATTTATACTCGCTTTATGAGAGATGAAGTATTAGCTGAATGGAAAAAAAAAAATGAGCAGTTTGAATTGCATCTCTACGTTCATGTGAGCGGAGGGTTTGTATTTGGATGGGCAAGTATGAGAAACAGAATATTTCGTAGACATTTGCCACTCGTTTTTCAAACAATTCGATATGGAGATAAGAAATTATTTGAGAAATTTCCGAAACTTAAAGAAGCACAAATTTTTGTCCATTTTCAATCAAAAAATAAGAAATACAATAAGATTGAAAATTTTGGGCAAATAAAAGAGATTCAATATTAATTAATATAAATTTATTATCTCTTTTAATTAATTTCTATAATACTAATGCTTTATCTTAGTAATAAAATATTATCCATACTTAGAAAAGTGAAAGTTATCATAATTTATTATAATGAAAGAAATAAGTAAACTAGTCGAACAAGGCTATAATAAAATAGCAATCGATTATTATAGATATCGCGATATAAATAAGTTTAATCATGAATTGGAAAAATTCTTATCTCTTCTTCCTAAAGAAGCTCATATATTAGATGTTGGCTGTGGGGCTGGTATACCAACTGCTAGGTTCTTAGTTAAGAAAGGAATTAAGGTGACCGGTATTGATTTATCTGATACTATGCTTGAATTGGCTCGAGAGAATGTACCTAACGCTGAGTTCATTAAAATGGATATAAATGACATTACATTTGATGAAAATACCTTTGATGGTGCAATCAGTGTCTATACTATCTTTCATTTACCAAAAAAAAATCATTTTTTGATATTTAAAAAGCTCTTTGAAATACTTAAACCTGGAGGAGTCTTGTTAATAAATACAGGGATATCAGAATCAGAAGGAACCAGTAATTTTTTTGGCGTTCCAATGTTTTGGAGTAATTATGAGCCAGAAACTACTTTAGATCTCGTAAAAAAAGCAGGATTTTCAATTATCTCTGAAGGAGTATTAGAAAGGGGTGGTGAATATCAATATTGGGTTTTTGGAAAAAAAATTTAAATTGAATTTAATAAAAAACTAAAATAATACGAAAAATGAAATATAATTCTGCTGAAAAAGTAATACTATTCACTGGAATTTTATTAATAATATTATCGTTTATTAGTGAACTTAATTTTCATTATATTCAAGGATTTATGCCAGAATTAGTAGAATCTGATACATTTTGGAGAGCTGAAGCCGCCGAAGTTTTTAACTCTATGAGTTTTTTGATTTTGGGTGTCGCATTAATTATAATAGCTTTAAGGCTTTCAAGAAAGAGGGTATCTAGCGAAAAATAGAAAAAACTATTGATTATTGGATTTAAAATCTACGATTAAATGAATTAACAAATTATTAACTTTATATTTATATAATTCATATCATTTCATTCATTAGAAAATTTTAGAAAAAGTCCATGCAACAAGGAGAAAACTAAGAATGTTAAAATTTAGCATTAAGAATGCTTTTAGAAAGAAATCTACAGCTATCTTATCTAGTATAGGTGTTGGTATTGGTTTAATGTTAGTATTTGTTATTGGTGCCTTTACAGCGGGAGTGACCTCTCAATTTCAGGAAAATTTATCTGAGACAATTGGTATCGTTGAAATCCTTGAAAAAGACGTATTAGGCAGAGAAAATAGTCATTTACCAAAAGATTTCACTAAAGATCTTTATAATACTCCTAATATAGGAGAAGATATATCAAAACTTACTTATGAAACGCAGGCACCGTTTTTCTTTACATCTAATTATTCTGGTGAAGATAAACTAGTAAATGCTCAAGATACTTTAACTTTAATAGGGATAAATTTAACTTTAGATCAAGAATGGGGTGGTCCCACTACTAAGATTCTGGAAGGAAACATTTTCAATTTGGATAGAAATGAGATTATTATTGATTCAAGATTACTGTCTGTAGCAAAATTTCCTATTTCTATTGCTGAGACCATTAAAATAAAGTTAGATCTTGGTGGGACAATTTTAGAGAACTTAACTATAGTAGGTGTTTATCAAGAAGATGATATTGGCGCACCTTCATTTGTTCCAAGACAATACTATATTTATACAGATATACAGAGTTTATGGAATTTATTGAATATATCTGGTTTAGAAACAAATACCTACTCTTCGATAAAACTTAGATTCAATGTTAAAACTACTGAGGAGACTGAAAATTATGCTGAAGAAATAAACATTTATTCTGAAAGTGGAGGATATGCTCCCGTTTATGTGACAGCTACAGCTTTATCTGCTTTCTTTGAGTCTATTGAGGAGACTTTTGCTATATTTGATGCTTTTGCGGGAATAATTGGGTTTATTGCAGTTTTAGCAGGCGGGACAGCTATAATTGTTACACAATTAATGTCAGTTACTACTCGATTGAAAGAATTTGCAATATTAAAATCTACAGGTTGGAAAAATCGTCATATTTTCGCAAATGTTATCTTTGAATCATTAACTCTTGGAATATTAGGAGCTATAATTGGGTTAACTTTAGGAATTATTTTGGTAATGTTTTTTAGCAGTGGTGGGAGTCCATTTGGAGGAGCATCAGCTATTATTACTTTAGAAGGAATAATTGAAGTTGTTGCCTATGCTTTAGGATTAGGGATTCTTGGGGGTTTATATCCCGGCATTAAGGCAGCTAGAGTAAGACCTGTAGTAGTTTTAAAAGGAGAATAAGGAGGTGAAATAATTGTCATTGATAATTTTAAAAGATGTAAGTAAACTTTATGGGGAAGAAAGAACTCTAATTAAGGCTTTAGATCATATCGATTTAGAAATTGAAGAAGGCAAAATTATAACAGTTATGGGTCCTTCTGGTAGTGGAAAAAGTACTCTTTTAAATATTTTAGGGGCTATGGATACACCCTCATCAGGACAAGTATTAGTTAACGAAATTGATATCGGAAAACTTCCTGAACGTAAATTAGCTAATTATAGAAAATATCAAATTGGATTCGTGTTTCAATCCTTTTATTTAATTCCAAATCTAGATGTGCTTGGTAATGTTTTATTACCCAAAGTACCATATGGAATTAAAGATCAAGATCGTAAACGAGCTCAAGAATTATTAGAAATTGTAGGCTTAGGAGATAGAGGGCATAGTAAGGTAGGTAAATTATCTGGGGGTGAATCTCAAAGAGTAGCTATAGCAAGAGCCTTAATAAATGACCCAAAGATTATTTTAGCTGATGAACCAACAGGGAATTTAGATTCAGAGACCGGCAAGTCAATTATAGAATTATTGATTAAGTTAGCAGAAGAAGGAAAAACTATTGTTATAGTTACGCATGATCCAAGAATTGCTCAAGTAGTTGCAGAACATCCACTCGGAAAAAATATTTGGATTAAAGATGGGCAACTTAGTGATGAACCAACCTATGATATGTACTGTTGGGATTCAGATTCATAAAAAACCTTATATTTAAAGAGGCCACATGTGAATATCATACATTATCACTATTAAACTCTAAACTCTAAAGTTATATAATCCTTCTCATTTACTAATTTTCAAAAATACCACTCCAAAAATTCCAAAAATATTTATATATTAAATCAACCTAACTACAATAGAAGGAAACGACAATATTGTTAAAAAAGAGGAGTTAAAATTGTGATATATAACAACCCAGAGGAACACATGTCTGAATATGAAGAAACAATTAATAAATTATCAGATCAGATAAAAGACTTATTTTCTAAAATTCATTTTTATCAAGCTCTTGTTGCGGAAAAAGAACATCAAATATCCCAGTTAGCTAAAGAAAATCAAAAATTGCTCGCTAAAATTCAAGAATTAACATATCTTTCAACTCCAGCTCCTCCTCCAAGTCAGCAATCTTATACACCTCCTCCACCCCCAAATAAACACTCTTATACTCCACCAGTTTTTCCATCAAGACAACCCTCCATATCTGAATCCATTGAAGATTCTCGGATTAATAAAAGAGTATGTCCCAACTGTGGTGCTATGGGTTTTGCGATAAGAGAAGTAGATGATAAATCAAAGGTAATTAGTTATACTCCAAGACGTATGTATGCTAAAAAGAAAGCATGTACTAAGTGTAGATATGAATGGAGCTAGTTTCATAAAAAAACTTTTAAATTTCTGGGGATAATCTCCAAATAACTAACCAGATCAAATTTTTCTATTTTCTCTTTAGTCTTTATGGGAAGATCATCGATATTAGTTCCATTTAATATCAATTTTGTTTCTTCTTCACTGAAATCAGGTCCCGGTTCTGTCCAATTTATAATTTTCTTATTAACAGGGCATATTTTCTGACAATGAAGACAGCCAACTAAACAATTATGCCATGTAGGATCAATCCATTCTGGAAATGGAGTCTCTGGAGGATGTTCATTATGAAATGTAATACAGCGTTCGGCGCGCAAAAGAAAACGATCAGTTGGAATTGCTCCTGTAGGGCATTTTTGTGTACATGCTGAGCATTCCTTACATAATTCCATCATTTGTAATTCGTGCCAATTATCCTCCTCAGTAGGATAATCTGAATATAGAGTGGTTAAACGATGGAAACTACCCATTCCCTCAACGTAAGTAATATTATTTCTACCATACTTAGCTAATCCACTACGCACGGCTAATGTTTTCTGAGGTAAAGTTGCATAAGCAACATGGTAACCCTCTGGCTGTAATATCCCATTTAGAAGCTCTATCATTTGGTTACTTACTTTTCGTCCATATAAGTATGTAGGAGGTATCAATAAGGAGATCTTATTGTTATTCCAGTGAAATATAGCTTCAAATTGAGGCTGTGGAAGTGATATAATAAAAAGAGATTTTATCTTAGGAAAATCCACATCCGGTTCAAATTCAAAAAATTGTTTATATTCCCTATAAAATTCTGGATCTAAAAGCTTTTGTTCATTGTATTTTATAAGATCCTTACGTAAATCCGGAATATGTTTTGCTGACACGATTTTTCCCTTATATCCTTTTGCTTCCAAGCTATTATAAAAATTTTGTACAACTTTTTCTTTATTAATCATAATTATCTTTCTCTTAAAATAGTCCAATATTTTTTTTTAATTTATATGATGAATATGTAGTCAAACCGAATATCTTGAATCATTTACTAGGGATTATAAAACAATTCTAGGATCCTCTTTTATTGTCTTAAAAGCAATAAGAGATTCCATATTTCTAATACCAGGTATTTTACTAATTTCTTTTGTAAGGTCATGCAATTCTAGGTTATCCTCCACCTTAACTTTTATTAATATATCCCATTCACCAGATATTTCATAAACTTCCATTGTATTCTTATTTCTGGCTACTTCCTCTGCGAAATCACAACAATCTGTATCTATATCAAGATCTATTTTAATCCAAGCAGTGGTAGCTTTTCCTACAGCCCTAGGAGAAACTAAAGGGATTATACTTGTTATAACTCCAGAATCTTTCATTTGTTTAATTCTTGAAAATACTGTTGATGCAGGTTCACCAAGTTTCTCTGCTAATTTTCTATAGGTTTGAGTAGCATCTTTCTGATACTCTTTTAAGATGCTTTTGTCTAAATCATCAATCATTTTTAATTGAATATTTTGTTGTCTAGGTTTTCTTATAAATATTAAATATGATGCAAAATATTTAAATATTTCTGAACCTTATGCAATAATATTACAAAAAAAAAAAACAATTCAAAAAATTTACTGAAATTCTAATAAATGTTAGAAAATTATTTTACATCATATTATTGGAGGGTTTTTAAAATGACTGACATTAAAAGGGAACTTTTATCTCCATGTGGCTTGTATTGTGGCGTATGTAGAATATATAAGGCTCATAAGGACAATGATTTAGAATTCAAAAAAGAAATCTTGCATACACATGAGGAGTTTGGTGCAAAAAATGTGGATGATATTGCTTGTACAGGGTGTTTATCTGATGGTGTTATATTTTATTTCTGTCAAACATGTCCTATTAAAGAATGTATAATGAATAAAAAAATTGAAGGATGTTATCTATGTAATGATTTTCCATGTAAAATGATTATAAATTGGCCAGATCCTTTAGATAAAAAAGTCATGCTTCGTACAGTTCCTACTTGGCGTGAATTTGGAACTGAAAAATGGATTCAAATGGAAGAGAAAAGGTATCGATGCCCAAATTGTGGGGAACTCTTGTTTCATGGGGCTAAAAAATGCAAAAAATGTAATTTTAAGGTAGATTTAGATTGAATCTACACAATTCTATTTTCTTTTTAAATCATAATTGGGTTGTATTTTGTATCCCTCAGGTATTCTATCTTCTTTATATGGAATCTCTCCTAATTCAAACCTAAAGCCGACAATATCATTAGCTTCCAACATATAAACAGGGGGAATATCTGGGCGTAGATCTTCTGGATCAATAAATTGGGTCCTATCTACACGTAATTTAAATAGCGTTTTGAGTCCTTCTTCTTTAAAGACTTTTGCCACTTCTTTTACATCTTTAACATGAAAATTAAGATTGTGAACTCCTGGACCTTTTTCTTTCAAATGGTCTGACCATAGAGTCCCCTCCTTCAGTGGTTCAATAAACTGTAAAATAACATTTCCAAGTTGTACATGCACAACTTTCACAGCAGGACTGCGAGATAGATAATTAGCTAAATCTTCTTCGACCTTTTTTGCTCCAAATACTCTATTTAAAAATTCAAAGGCTTTTTCAGCGTCTGGAACAACAATTTCAATATGGACTAATGGAGATACTTCTATTACCATCATAATCACTTAAATTTATCTTTTTGTATTATATTTAGATTGAAAAAGCATCCTTATAATAATCTTTTCTAAATCTTTAAAATCTAATCCTGAGGTGAGAATATAATTGGACAAATATAATACCTTTAAATATTACTTCACTTTACTTTTCGTACCTTAATTCTAAAGTAATTAAAAAAAATTGAGACGAAAATTATGGTTTTAATTGTTGCTAAAGTCGTGTTTCCCCATGCGAAATCAAATAAAGTGGCGAAAAAGAACATAGAAATGATTCAAAAATATCCTGCTGATCCATCTATTGGTAAAACACTGGTGATTGGAGTTAAAGCAACGGTGGAGGCCATGGAAGTTTTAGCTGTAGGAGAGGTTAAAAAGGGTAAAGTTGAAGAGTTTATGTCGAGGCTTGCGACCCAATATCAAGAATATGCTCTACAAATTGATGGATTTAAATATCAGATGGAGACATATTTCTCAATAGCAGAAGCATACAAAATTCTGGGAATGGAACCGCCTCCAGAAGAATAAATTAAGACTTAATTCTTTTTTTTTTAATTTACAAAATTTTTGAAATGTTTAAATCGAATCTTTTGTATATAAATATTTTTTTTGTTTTAATATATTATCGAGATTTACTTTCATTTTATTTAATTTCTAGGATAAATAGCTGAATCTGGGGAAACTTCTTTTTGAAGCATTTTGAATGCTCTTTTAGAAGATGAGAAGGTCTTAGCGTTATATTTTTTAACTAATTCAACAAGTTCTTCATCAAAAACTCGTACAAACACTCGAATGAATGGATAGCGTAAATGAATTTTTGCTGTTAGATAGAGCAATTCATCAAATTCTGAATCTTTTTTCCAACAAATGAATATCTGAGAAACATTTTCGAGATTTACGTGAGCACGTAAATCACTTAAAAAGCGAGCGAATTCATTGATAATATGTAATCTCTCATTTACGATAAACTCGATTCCATCATTTTCGTCATCAAAAAGAAAAACCTCACGGTCTGGTTGTGTAGAGATATGATAGGCAATTCGATGAGTTAGGCTGTCACGACCAATCACAATCGCATTCCCGGTTTTATCTTTTGTCCATTTATGAATACCGTCCATTGTCCATTTCGATGTGGAAAATGGAAATGCATTTAATGGAGACGCTCTGAGATACTCTTGAACATGGTCTTCAAACGCACGTACATAAATAGGAACTTTTGGATTCATTTTACGTATTTTTTCAGTACAAATTAACGCAACTCTAACGTCTCCAACATTAATAAAGACTTCTTTTGCTCGCTTTAAATTGGCATGATTGAGATTAGTTATTTCAGTAGCATCGCCAACTACTATTGGTTGCCCCGCATTAATTAAATCTTCGACTGCTTCTTCATTATCTTCTATAAGACAGAAAGGTTTTTTATTTTCGATACATAATTCAATTATTCTTTTAGAAAGATGATGATATCCAATAATTACTGTGTGATTTTTCTTATGACTAGCCAAAATTCTACTTGTTATAAGGGGATTATACTTTTCCAATAATTCTCCAATTATGAAACCAAATACTATAACTTCCAATAAAATTGGCCATAGTAATGCATATAAATTCGCAAAATCACTTGCATCAGGGGGAAATCGCACAGTTAAAGAGTATAAGAAAATAATTCCAATATTTTGGCCGGACTCAGTAATAAGAAAGAAAAGAAAACCACCAAACCAAAATAAAAATAGAAAAATAAAAGCTATCTTGTATTGCTTTAGCTTAAGCCTGAATTCAATGAAAAAGTTTACTAATTTCATAAATTAAGATAAAACACTCCAATATAAAAAAGATTTGATCTAATTTATGTGAGAATTCCAATTAATTTTTTGTCAAATGGGGAAGTTTATACCCGATTGCTTTTTATACAAAAAAATTATTAAAAAATGTCTCTAATCTAGTCTTTTATTCTTAAAATATTGAAATTCAACTAAATATTGGGAATTTACTATTTATTCAATTAAGTTTATTGAGAATATTGAGAGTTATCAGTTTCTACAGTAATTTCTCCATTAATTTCAAGTAATTTTGAACCACAATCCTCACAATAAACGGGTATCCCGCCCAATATTTTTCTAACGAGCTCTACTGGCAAGTTTTCTCGACATTCAGGACAATTTTGTGGACTAATCGAATTTTCAAATTCAGACATAATAGAAGGAGTCATATCCTCGTCCTCAGCAAATATATCCACTTTCAAAACTGAAAATTGCTCATCTTTGTTTCCATTTAGAGTTAATAGTAATCCAACAGAATGTTTGCTAAAAGTACCTTCAGCATAACCTTTGATAAATCCATGGAATTTTCCTTCTAATTCTTCTTTTTCAGAATCAATGATTGCAAAATTTTTCCTTTTTAAAAGATTAGATAATTTTTGGTACAATTGAATGGCATTATATGGAATTGTAAATTCTTGTCCAACTTTTTTGAATGTAAGAAGATCTTTAGTGAGATTTTCAAAATCTTCATTTGATACTATCTTTGGTCTTAATAGTCCACATATCATTCGGATCTCATGTGGTTCTACATTGATGGTATCGATCTGATCTTTTTCATTAATAAAATTAACTACAGCATGAACAGTTCCTTTGATACAATCTTTTTTTGGCTTAAAAACGAAAGTGGGGCTTACAAATCCTCCACCTTTTGAAATTTTGTGAAATTTTGCACTGTCTGGAGAAAATTGTGGATGTCCATCTACACGTGATAAGATTAAACTTTCCTCTGGATATGAAAGTATATTTATATTGATATTAGTAATGTTAAAGTTTCTGTTATTAATAACTTTGATCTTGAAGAGATATTCACCTCCCTCAATCTGTCCTCCCCTAAGCACTCGTATATCTGGAGATTTCACATCCGGTTCAGCTGGAATTGGGGTTGAACTAGAAACACTTTCGCCTTGGGTTGTGTTTGAAGGTTCAATAATTTGTTTAGTTTTGAGAGTTTGCGATTCTAAAGCAAATTTTTTACTTGGCATTTCGATAAGATCGCTCTTATCACCTTTAACTAATTTGAAAAGAGAAATTTTATTTTTTGAAGCTGCTACCAAAAGTACGTTTTCTTTTTGTTCTGAAGAGATTGTATAAGTATCAAGACACTGAATTTTTACCCCTAATTTATGATTGCCAATAATCTCTTCATTTAAATTAATAGCATTTAAAAATCCGTTTTTATCACCTACAATTAAGATGGGTTGGTTATATATATTACAAAATGTTAGGCATATCGGTTGATACTGTAAGTCAAAAACCAATTCTGAATCTATATCATTAATAACATTAAGAATTTTCCCTGATTTAAGTAAAACAAAGATTTTTTTTGTGATATCATTAGATAAATTACCGATAGTGCAATCCATGACTGGTTCAGGGGCTTTAAATTCTAAAAATTTATTTCCTTTATTATCTAGTCCAAATATTCGTTGATTTTCTAAACCAACTATAATTTCATCTCTACTATCGTCTCTTAAATCGCCAGTTTCCATACAAATTACTGGGGAATTTAGATTTGTTGACCAGATTGGATTTCCTTTTTTATCCATTACATAGATATTTCCATCCAACGCTCCTGATATTAATTCAATATTATCTTTTTTACTTACAGATGCTATTTCGAAGCAGGTTATATTCGAAGCGAATTCAGTGTTAAAAACTTCATTACCTTTTAGATCAAAAGCTTTCATTTCTGCATTGAATGAACATCCAATTATTTCAGGTTCTGAGTCCCCTAATAGATTTGCGATTATACAAGAATAGACAGATTTTTGAAATTGACGTACCCAAAGTAATTGTAGTTTAATGTATTGCAATGTCATTTTAAATCCTTATCTGAAAAATTCTATTTATGTTCAATATAATATAAATTGACTTAATCATAAAAATAAATCTAAAAGAATTATTCGATAAAAATAATATCCTATCACAAAAAGTAATAAAAAAAAAGAACTTAGAGGAATCTCTGTATTTTCTTATCATTCTGGCTTTTCTTCTACATCTTCTTTGACTTTCTTTACTAATTTTTTAAAAGCTTGTGTTAAACTACCTATTTCAGGATCTTGTTCTTCTAATTCTTTATCGAAATCTGTATCAATCTCTTGAAAAGATAGAGTTTTGAGATCGTGGGTGCATAGCTTTAAAGCAATATTTGTTAATTTATGAATTGGATTTACTATTGAATCGGAGAGTTTCAAACCAATAAAAAGACTTATTACGATAATTTGCCATAGTGATATAAAGATTATTGCTAATTCTATCTCAAGAGTTTCAGTAATTTTAGCTTGATCCTCAGGTGTAGCACCAACAATACTGTTACCAATAACCTCATTAAATATTGCGGCAATAATAGCAATACTCCCCAACGCTATTACACAAACTATAACGAAACTCAAAAGAATTTCTTGTCTAACCCCAAATTTTCTTTTTTTTTGTTGAACCATCTTTATCCCTCCTCTGGTACAAAACCTTCTATTTCTGATGACACCATTATTTCCTTAACCTTTGTAAAAGCATCAGCGATTCTCTTTGAAACGTTTTTAGCAGAATAAATTGTGATATATTTACCAAGTGGAGTTGCATTAACAATTTCTGTCATTTTTCGATGAACGCGTTTTAGTTCGGGTCCAACTCCAATTAAAATAATATTGAGGGGAGGCTCAACTTTTTTTATATAATTTGCAACTTTGCGAGAATTATACTTTTTACTTTGATTATCTTCTCCATCTGTTAGAGTTACAATCCATTTCTGTCGTTCTTGAGTTTTTTGTTCTGAAATTGGTGGTGCTCCCAATAATATATCTATTGCATTAGCTATTGCATCATATAAACTAGTTTGATAAGGTAAAAAGTCCATTTTTTTAAATATATTAGTAATTTGCGATACATTACCTTTTTTCTCTGTTAATTTGAGATGGTTATGTACAATAGAATCAAAACCAATAATTGCAACTCTATCTCCAATGTTTATTGTTTCATTGAAGACTCCCAAAGCTCCTGTTCGAGCTGCCCCCATTTTTCCCCACATGCCCATGCTCCCAGATTGATCAATTACAAAAACCACATCTTTTTTACGAACCAGTACATCATCTACTTTTGAAAGTTCAAGCTCTGCTTTATGATGAAGAGTTGTATTATCCTGACTTTCATATAATTGAACCATAACTTCAAGGACATTTTTCATTAAAGGATAATTCCCAAGATTTTCTGCTAATTTCAAAGCATTTTTAAAATGATCCTCTGCAATCCCTGGATTGTTTTTTAATATATTTAGCCTCCCTAGTTGAAATTCATCTTCTGATAATCCTACATTATTTTCCCATTTACTATCAAGTCTAAATGCCTCATCAAGTTGTTCTTGAGCGAGATTCAATTCATTTTTTAACATGTGAAGTACTCCTATATTTCTTTTTCTTGAAGCAATTCCTAACTTATCTCCCAACTCATTGTCAAGTTTAAGAGCTTTGTTAAAATCGTCCATTGCTTCTTGCCATCGTTCTTCTGAAAGAAAAAGAAGAGCACGATTGTTATATCTGGCACTTAATGCTCCAATATCCTCCTGTTCTTCACCAATTTTAATCGCCTTATTATAACTTTTCCTTGCTTTATCAATATCACCCCAATTCCTGTAAATATTTCCAAGATTATTTAAACACATGCTCTCTCCATGAAGATTTTTTGTTGTTTGAAATAATTCTAAAGCAGCATTATAGTTTCTGAAAGCAAGCATCAAATTACCTTGATAATAACTTTTATTCCCTAAACGCATTGTAACCAATAAACTCTGAAAAGATTGGGCAAGTACACCAATTTCATTTCTTCTCATTCTTCCACTCATAGGAATTTCTTGGGTTAAATCACCTTCAGATATTTGTTCTATTGAATGTGTTAGCTCTATAATTGGTTTGGTTATTCTTCTGGAGATACCATTTACAGCAAAAAATATGATAATACCGGTTATAGCTGATCCAATAATGATGGTTATGATTAAAGGGCTTTTTAAAGCTTCAAGTGAACTGTACCCTAATCCTATAAAATAGTCAATATTTGTTAAGAGTTGATACGCTAAGAAAATTGTTAAAAGTATGAAGGGGATTGAAATACAGGTAATCATAACAATGAAGAGCCGTTGTCGTAATGTTCTTCTTTTTCTTATTTTTTTAACTTCCATTTTATTTTTTCACTCTCTTATTTCTTATAAAAATTAAACTCCCTTGTCTATTCCTTCATATATTAGAAAGATCGATGTAAAAATAGAAGCTTTAACAATAGCTAAACCAATCAATGGCATATCAGAAACACCTGCATCAATGATTCCAAAAAGAGAAACAAACATTATACCTAATCCCATTGAATATCTCCTCCATTTAGCGGTTTTATCCTCGAGTTTTGACCCAGATTGAAGAATAGCCGGTCCTAAGATTACCATCATAATAACCAGCACCACCCCCAATAATGCCAATGCCAAACCTTTAATCCCTGTAGATGGTAAACCTCCACCTATTTCCTCGGATGGTTTCCAGGAAGTATATGTTGAAGGATTGGAATAAATTAAAATAGCGAAAATTATACTCACTATTCCTACTATGCCTGTAATTGGGATTTTATAACGACCTTCTTTAAACAAATCTGAAGCTATATATGCCCAAATGGTTGCACCTAAAGCAGGACCCCAAGCATATCCAAGAACGCCGATATTTGGATCACCATCCGGATACCCTAATGGAGGAAAACCGAAAATCATTAATAAAAAACTTGCAGAGACTCCAAACCAAGCGTGAAAAACGGAGATTAAACCAATTCCACTTAATATTAATCTTTTTTTAACTTTTATATCAGTTGCTTTTCTAGCATGCTTAAAAATGAGGATAAAAGCTAATATATAACCAGCGGCAATAATTTCAAGACCTGTGAGTCCATTTATTATATCAATATTTGGAAGAACCATATATGTTAACACCCCTTATTTACATGAACATCCATAATTAAAATTTTTTTATTAATAATTTTTATAAACTCCAACTAATATTTTGATGGAGTAATATATAAATTTAGTATGTAGCTATTAATGGTAAATCAATATATTTTGGTGGTAAAGTTTTATAGATTACTGGTAAAATTATAACAATTTTTAATAGTGAAAACTATTTTCCATAAAAACACTAATTTGTAAAAATCAGATAATTGATATTATATAAATATCGTACTTTGCCCTGTAAAAGACTTCTTAATTGACATTCAAATAAGTTAATATTGAAATTCAAATAGACAATGAGTAGTAGTTTAACTCTTTTTTTTTAACCATTTTGGAATTCTATAATTATCTACTGTAATACAAACCCCATGTTCCCAATCTGGAAAAGGTTTAATATCTAACACAGGTGTACCATCAAGAGCATCAAGACCCTTTACCCAAAGCACACTTTTTTCATGCTTTATTAGCTCAACTAGAGTTAAACCAAAAGGATTTGGATGAATTGGGGCCCTTGTTGCAAAAATACCTAATGGCTTCGAATCTACTGTTTTCCCTGGATGATGTAAATAGGTGGTATCCTTAACTTTATCCATCCAAAAGATAACATAAATATGAGAGAACCCTTCAATGCCATCTAAAGCCTTAGTTAAACGCTTATCAATTATTATCTTTGAAATAAGGCTCCGATCTTTATCATCCTCGTTAGATGATTGCCTTTTTACAAAACCTATTGGATTAATTTGAATTGGGGTCATAAGCTAAAATAAACTAGGTTAAAATAAAAATAGTCTGGTTTCATCAAGATGATAAAAAAAAAAAAGGAGTTTATATATAGGAATATTGGGTTTAACTTAATCCTATAATTTTAAGGGCATCTTTTGCTTCTAACACAGGAAACAATGTATATTCATATCCTTCGATATCCATATATCCCGCAAATCTAGTAACTATTGCTTTTATTGCTTCAAAATATTTATCTTCTTCCGTGATTTCGTAAATTGTAAAGAATCTATAACCTTTATCCGCTGTATTGAAAACGTGCTCAGTTTTAATATAATCAGGTAATTTGGGGAGTTCTAGAAACTTTTTTCCTACTTCAGAGGCTCGATGCCCTGGAAATGTACCAGTAACAACTACATATGCCATAATATGATTTAACCTCTATTTTTACTTCTAGAGTATAGTTAAATTGCCAAATTATTCTTTTTAAAACAATTTATTATTAGATTTCGTTTGAATTAAGTATAGTTTTATAATGTATATATTCTTTTTTTTTCAAGGGATTTAAAAAAGTTGAAAAATCAAGACCGTATTTTAAATACATTTTCTCATAAACCATTGGATAGGATAGTTTTTTCACCTCGGCTTTATTATTGGTATCGGGGAAATAAATTATGGAAGAGACCGCGAACAGATAAAAATTGCGCTGGAAAGATACCTGCTTATATTTCAAGACAAACCATGCTAAAAATTTATGATCATCTCGAAGCCAGTCCTAGATATGTAATAGAAGATTTTTACATTCCAATAATTTGGCCAAGAAAAAAAGTAAAATATATCCAAATTGGATGGAGCTTTGATAAACAGGATAGAACGCTAATTACTGTTTATAAAACCCGACTGGGGAAATTATATAAAAAAAGTAGAGCGGGACACCTTGTAGAATACCCCATAAAAACAATTCATGATATTAAAATTATGAAATATATTCTAGAGCACTCAAAATTCCATTTTTTTTTACCGATGTTTAAACTAGCACAGAGAATAATCGGAGATAGAGGCGTAGTAGGTACTTATTTTGCTAGAAGTGCATATATGAGGCTGATAATAGAGTATATGGGATTTGAACGTACCATATTATTTTTAAAGAAATTTCCAAGTGAAATTCATAATTTTATGCATTTTATAGACGAATGTGATAATGAGATGTTTAAAATCCTATGTAACTCCTCCATTCAAATTTTAAATTTTGGTGAAAATATCGATGCTAATTTAGCACCACCAAAATATTTTGAAAAATATCTAATTCCTCATTATGAAAAAAGAGTAAAACAATTACATAAGTTTGGGAAGTTTTGTCATATTCATATGGATGGATCTTTAAGAGATCTACTGCCTTATTTAGAAGATTTACCATTTGATGGATTAGAAGCCCTTACTGCCAAACCTCAAGGAGACGTAACTCTGAAAGAATTACAAGAATCTATTGGAAGTAAAGTTTTATTGGATGGAATTCCGGCTATCCTTTTTCTACCTCAATATTCATTTAAATATGTTAGACAATATACGTATGATGTCTTAGAAATGTTCTCTCCAAATTTAATATTAGGAGTTTCAGATGAATTACCTCCAAACTCCGATTTTAGAAAAGTAGAAATGGTAGCCGGTATTGTAAAGAATTTTAATCCATAAAAATCTAATGTATTTTTAAAAAATATTATAAAGAATATCTGGAATATAATATCATAATAATTTATTGTATACCAATAAACTAGTGAAAAATAGAAATTAATAAGATAAAGTGAGAAATATAATGTCTGATAATATTACAATTCAAGTATTTTTCATTGGAAAACCACAATGGGAAGGTGGGTGGCCTTATGTAGGCTTTGATAATGAATCATTGATAAAATCCATTCTCGATCACTTAAATGAGAAATTTCCGAAAATTGAGTTTAAGGCTAATGAGATGATTGGAACTTATGATAAAAATTTAGTGGAGAAAATTAAAAAAGAAATATTGGAAGCAGATGGTTTGATAATTTATACAATTGGGCACTACGGTGACCCTGGTTTAATTCAATCTGGTATTGAAATAATAGAATGTAGAAGACTTCCTATAATCCTTGCTAATCTTATTTATGCAGGTGATCATACATTTACAAAAATTTTTGTAGGTATTAAGGACAAAAATTTGCCTGTCTATGCAATATCTTCCAAAAATTTGGAAGATTTTGACAAACCAATTGAAATAATGCATAATATCTTGAGAATAAAAGAAAAAAGAATCTCAGTTTATGCTAGTGATTCAAGTGAGATGAATTGGAAGGTCATCTTAGGATTAATAAATCCAGAACGTAAAAATGTCGTGAAAGAATTTCCTGATTTTATTGAACAGGTTGGAAAACTAAGTGATGAGAAATTTGAATTTTACACAGACTTCGCTGGAATTGACCAAGCCCATCAATGGAGAATAGATGAAAAAAAATATCAAGAAAATTTAAAAAATATTTTTGGCGTTGAGATGATAAGAGAAAATCCAGATGATATCCTTAAGTATTACAATGAAGCAGACAAAGAAGGAGCTAGGAAAATAGCAGAAAAGTGGACAGAAAATGCAAAAATTGTTGAACCAACTGAAAAAACAATATTAAATTCCGCTAAATTATATCTTGGATTTAAAAACATGATAAGGGATAAAAAATCTGAGATCTTTACACCAGATTGTGGAACATTTCTATTAACAGGTAAAATGCCGGCGTTTCCTTGTATGGCTTTTTTTGAATTAACAAATGAGGGACATTATGGAATTTGTGAATCCGATATGGACTCAGCAATAAGTTATTTATTCGGTTTATATTTAACTAATAGACCTGGATTTGTATCAAACCATACTCTTGATACAGTTAATAATCAAATCACTTATATGCATTGTGTTGGGGCAAATAGGTTATTGGGTATTGATGGTCCACCTGCAGAATATGACATCATACATCATGGAGAATCTGGCTTTATAGGTGCTTGTCCTAGGATTAAATTTCCAATAGGTGAGATAGTAACAACTATTAAAATCAGCGTATTCGAAGGAAAAATTGAAATTAGGCAAGGTAAAATTATCGGTAATCCTGAGGATAAAGGAGGATGTGTATCTAAAATGCTTGTAGAAAGTAATGTCAATAAGATTTTAGAAACATATGATTGGGAAACTTTTGGGTGGCATCGCATTAGTTTTATTGGAGATTGGAAAGAAGAATTCATGATTGGCGCCAAATTACTAGGATTAAAAATTATTGACCAAACTAACTAATCTGTTTTGTCATTACTTACAAAATATTTGTTTTAATTTTTGCAATTTTAGAGGAATAAGATTTAAAATAAATAAATGAATTCATTTTAATTATACTTTTAAAAATTCTTTATAAGAAATCTAAGAAAAAAGTAGAAATAATTATGACTGAAACAGAAATTATAACAAGAGGTAAAAGTCCAAGAAGTAAATTTTTCTTATTTGGATTACCCAAGTTTGGAACAAATATTCTCATGGGCTTCGCAGATTTTGCTTTAGCTACTCTCTACATTCTAGCTTTTCAAGTTACACCATTTCTAGTTGGGTTTGCCTTAGCTATGGGGAAGCTCACTATTGCTCTCTCTCAGTTCGGTTTCGGTTGGATAAGCGATGCTAAATATACCCGTTGGGGGAGAAGAAAACCCTATTTAATTTTTTTAAGTCCTATTCTTGGATTATCATTCTTTTTTTTATTATTGCCGAATTTAATAATTGATCTTGCTGATAAAACTGCACTATTTCTTTGGTTATTAATCTTGTATCAAATTTTTAACATTAGTTATGGTATTACATCTCCATATGGTTCATGGATGGCAGAACAGTTTTCTACTGATGAACGCCCCAGAGCATCTTATTACGAACAAATAATTGGTTTTATAGGATCAGGTGCGATGTCGATATTTTCAATGATAATTCTAACAGGAGTTATCGAGGAAATTCAGAGTAATCCCAATGTTATGCCTATAGAATATTTTCTTTCTGTTACAATCTTTGGAATTATCCCTATAGTACTCTTTTATTTAGTGAGTTTCTTAATGCCCACAGAGCCACATTTTAAGATAGATTCAAACATATTTCAAAATTTAAAAATAATTATAAAAAACAGAAATTATTTACTCGTAAATTTAATGATTGGTATTGCTAGTATCGCATGGATAATGGTAGGATCTTTACTTCTCTCATACATAGAAGTTGTATTAGCTTTTGAGCAAATGTATTATTATATGGCGGCTGGTTTCTTCTTGATAGGGATAGTTGGGTTCCTCTATTTGTGGCGAAAATTGACATCTAAATTAGGGAAGAAACAGAGTGTATTATATATTTTCTTGGTAGCAATAATTTTTCTTCCCTTCTCCTTACTTGGCTTAATCCCAATGGATCCATCTTTTATTTTTGGATTGATTTTTATCATTGGATTAACAGGATGTTTAGCTGGTTGGTTTTTACTCCCTTCCATTATCATAGCAGATATAACTGAGGATGATCAAAAAACAACTGGAGAGTTAAGAGCAGGGATATATAAAGGCTTTCCTAGTATAATTCTAAACCTCTTCCAAACTTTTGGGTTATTACTTATGGGAGTAATTTTAGAATTGCCAGATATTACCGTTGGAACTTCAACCTTTTCTTGGGGTTATGTTATATGGGGTCCCATCTGTTCGGTAATTCTAATTGGAGCATATTTATACTCACGAAAATTTGTACAACTTGATTTTGAATGGGAAAAAACTGAATAATGAACTTTCATTTATTTCAGTTTCTTTTTTTTTATTTTAATTCAATGAAAGGAATTCTATATAACTATTATATAACATCACCTTTTGAGGTGTATTAATTTAAAAGAAATTCTCTCATCATATTATACAAGCGTTTATATTTTCTAAAATTTAGATAAAATATCATAAAAATGAAATACCAATTGTTAGAATAAAAAGGTTGAAAAAATATGAAAGATAATGATCTAAATGCTAGGAAACTTTTAGGAATCCTCCTGATTTATCTCGCAATCCAAACGCCTATATCGGCTCTTATAAACAATTTTGAGAGTTTTACTTTTGCATTATTGATATCAGTTTTTATTGCTCTTTTCGGAATCTTATTAGTCTTCTCTCCTAAGCCATAATTAAACAATAAAAGAAAAAATCTTTTTTTTTAATTTTATTTAGATTGTGGTTTTCAAACAATCGTTTTATTGTCTTCCTAAAAGTCATTTTTAAATAGGATTGGAAGGTTAATTAAATTATATGAAGGGTCTAGAAAAATTAAAAGAAAAGTTACCAGATTATCAAGGAAAAAGAATCTTAAAAATTTTGATAATAACTGCTGCTATTGTTATAAGCTCCTTGTTTTTTCAATTTATAATGGATTCAATACCTCGGATTCTTGGTAATATCGTCTTCTTGCAGATTTTAGCTCCATTAACTCCTATATTGGGTTCATTAATTATAATAGTAATTGGTTTTATGCTAGTTTATTCTTTCTGGCGATCTCGAGATAAATATTTGAGTAAATATGGTGAATTAGCTTACCAAAGAGCATTTAAATTTGTAGTAACTGGTGTACCGATGGTAATTACGGTTGTAATCCACAGCTTTTTCCCGACTGATTTAATTGTACCTTATCAGAATACCCACAACCTTACTTGGTATTTGGGAACCCCAATTCTGGATATATTATTCGGCTTTTCTATATTAGTTTTGTGTGTTAGATTAATACTAGGGATAATTTTTGTAGGTTTAGGGATGGCTGTTGTCCGGAAAGCTATAAAGATTTTCGGTATCGACTATATGGGATTAGTTTATATATATTATCCTGAGCAGTCTACACTCCAAGATCATGAAATCTACTCTATATTACGTCATCCAACTTATCATACTTTAATGCTATTTAGTTTTGGAAGCATTTTTTTTCGATTCTCAATCTATTCTATTATCTATTTTATCATATTTATAATTGGAATTAATTTACACTTGAAATTTGTAGAAGAAAAAGAATTAATTCAAAGATTCGGAGAACAATATAAAAAATATAAAGAAAACGTCCCTGCTTTATTTGTAAGATATAAAGATCTTAAACGATACTTTTCAATAATCTTCAAAAAAAGTATTTAGGGGTTATAATCAGGATGAATTACTCCTAGATCTTCTAATAACGGAACCAGGAACAGATTATAAAAATCTTTGATATGTAATAATTTCCCTAAATATACATTTAAAAAATCCTGTATTTCATAGTTGATTTTATTGATATCAATAAAGCTGTATTCTGGTTCAATTTGAATCCTATTTAGATTTAGAGGAGTTAATTGTTTAATTATTAAATATAGCATAAATTGAGTAAAGGTGCTCTCAACTAACTGTTCCTCCTCTTCAGCTAGTTCATATGCTTCATGTGTTATTTTATTTCTTAGTTCTCTTACTTTTTTTGTTAATATTTCAAGGTTTTGTGGTAAGTGTAATTCCTCAATTTTTTGGATCACTGATTTATTATTATGATCCTCAACTTGTGAATTTAAGTATTCTACTAAAGTTGTGTAAAAGTGAATCAAGAATTTAAAAGAATCAATAGATTTATCTTCTTTCCACTTATTATAGGAAGTTCCCCAATCGTTGAAATTAACTTCATCTAAAGCATTTTTAATATTTTTCTTAATTTTATCAACCTTCTCTATAAAATAATCTGAATAATCCATATAGGGTTTCTCATTCGAGATAAACTGGTATTTATATGTCTTCCCAAATTCCTTAATTGCACCCAATTTTTTAATAAGAGATGGATCTTCTATTTTTTCTTTTTTCCCGATTTCTGAAACAAATTTTATTAGATATCCACATTCTGGACAATATGTTACATATGAACCTCGAAATGAAGTGAATGGTTTAAGCTCAAGCTGATGCTTCCCATTTGGGAACTCTATAAGATCACCCTGGGATTCTAAGGGATCAAAATGTGTTTTTTCATAATGAAAAGATACTGGAATAAATTTATAATTACAAACTGGACAATTCACTTTTTCTTTCCTTTGTTTCATAGTATATCGTAAGTTTTATTTTTGTATTGATAAAAACCAAGTTACTAAATAATAAAACCTTCTATATTAGGTTTATTAAAAGAGAATCCTAGTAAAGTCTGAAATTGGTTTGAATCTTCTTAATTATTTACGTTTAAATATAATTTTTTTTAAATTTTTCACACTTGAATTAAAATTTGTATCTAATTTTAATCTTAATATATTTTTTGTTAAATAAGTTGGATTTTCCAGGAGATATTAAAGATTAAGTAATATATATTAAAAAATACGTCAAAAGTCTAAAAAATCTCAAGACAATCTCGAAATATCTGAAAATTTTAAAAAAAATAAATTTAATTCACGAAGACAAAATAGATAATCAATTATTATACTTCTTAAAAGAAGAATACTTAATACAGAATAATTGATTTATCAAAGGTTTGAAGTGAATTGAGTTTGGATAAAAGAGGAAAGAGAATAATTTACTTAAGTCATTGTCTAGTTAACCAAAACTTAAGATTTCCTGGTATTGCTGTAGAAAGTGGAGCAATACAAGAGCTTATAATTCCTATTATAAAAAATGGAATAGGAATAGAAACTCTACCTTGTCTTGAGAGATTAGGATGGGGTGGTATTAAAAGGAAAGCTTTTTTCAAATATTATCCAATGATTTCTAGAAATATAGGTTTATTAAAATTTTCAATAATCAAGCTTTTTCTAAGAATGTGGTTAAGAAAATTTAAGAATCTCTGTAAGAAAGAAGCAAAAAAAGTCGTTCTGCAAATGCAAGATTATTTAAATTCAGGATATTCAATTTTGGGGATTATCACTTCAAATGACAGTCCTACGTGTGGTTATACTAAAACAATTAATTTCCTAAGACTAGTATCAAAATTTAAGGATTTAGATATAAAAGAAGAATTTCAAAATCCTACACTCGAAAGAATGAAAAATGTTATTCCTAATCTTTGTGAAAATGGTACTGGCTATTTTATATCGGAAATTGCAAAGCTAATGAAAAAAAGAAAGCTTGAAATAAATGTCATTGGATTCAACATTTGGAATAATCTACTTAAAGAAACTCAAAAAATATTAAGCAAATTGAATCTAAACAATTAATACTCCAAATAGTTTTTATTTATCATAACTATTTTTAATTAGGAAATTTATTTTCTTCAAGATCTTCAGGAGGCCAACCTCTTGGTGTTTTGTAATCCTTAATAAATCGAAAGTCGCAAATATCTGCTCCTGCTGCTAAAGTTTTGGTTCTTTTAAACCCTATACCAAGAGCTCTCATTCTAGCATAATCACATAAACATACATAAGGGGCAAATTCTCCAACATTTTCTTTATCTATAAGTTTAAGCCAACCACACTCAGTAAAATTAAAACCATAATTGAATGATTTATCATCACTTTCTACAAATTCACCAACCCAATTTTCTGTATATAAGTTCTTTTGAGTCTTCTTTAACCAATTTTTCCAATAATTTTTCATCTTTTTAGAGAAAATAGCTTTTCGATATAGCCATTTTTTAAGCGGAGAGATAGATTGAACATATTTTTCAGCAATATCATATATTAATTTTCCCAATTCTCGCTCAGATAAGTTGATAGATTTACAAGCTTTATAAAATGCTAGAGTCTCTGCTGATTGGATCATTAATGAAGTGAAAGGTGATTTATCACCTCCCACATACGGAAGTCTTGAAAGAAGGTGCTCAAGCTCATGAAAAGCATTTTTTATAATATCTTCAATCAAATCTTCATCATAATTTAGTAATACATTTTGTTTTGCAATTTTAACCAACGAATCAAATTGTTTTAAAATTTTCTTTTTATGTTTTATGTAATATCCTTTAGTTTCTTCAATTTTCTTATCATCTTTAGTCATAATTACTATTCATGAATTACATTTAAGATGTATTTTCTATATATTATTTAAAATCTCGTTTATATTAACTAATTTTTCATAAATTCTCTAAAATTATTTTCAAATTTTGACCTTCTTCAATCATATGCTGAACAATTTTTCCTACTGTTTTTTTCGCAACTTTTGAAAGAAATTTTCCCATCCGGAAATCTAAAGTTGCAGTAAAAATACTACAATTTTTAGAGGTTTCAATTTCAAAACTACCCCCAATAAGAATGAGTTTTAAAGAACCTACAGTTTTGAATTTATATAATTTATTTAGAATAAGATCTGTCACTCTTGATCTCATTTTTAATAATTCTCCCTTAATATTTTCTTCAGAATACAAGATTGATCCAATTTTATTTGGCTCACCTTCTTCCCAATAAGATTTTATATGAGAAGGATGCCATTCACAGTAATTATCTGTGAAATTTAAGAGCCATTCCCATATATTTTCAGGAGGGACATTTATTTCGATAGATTCTTTTAGAGTTTTCATGATTTAGATGATAATTTAATCATTATTAAAATTAATTGATTTTAAATTTAGAATTCTAATTATTTTCAATAAAAGAGAAAAATTACATTAATATAAAGTATCCAGTAATTTATCTTAAAGGTACTTTACTTTTTTACACTAGTTTTAATTTTATAAAAGATTTATTTTGCAGGAATATCTGCTAAATAATATATCAAAATTAAAGAGAGCTCAACAAAACCTTTCCCTTTATGACTAAGATTATAAAGAACTGATGGAGGATGTGTATCTTGGACAGTTCGAGTAATTAATTCAAGTTCAAGAAGCTGTTTAAGGCAATCAGATAATGTTCTTGATGAGATCTTTTCTAAGTGGCGCGTGATATCATTAAAAGTTAGTCCATTATGAATTTCCAGTTCATATAGAATTTCTACATTCCATTTTTTAGTTACAAACTTAAATATATTCAAAAAAAATCTAATTTCATCAATTTTCCTTTTTTCATCATGTATAGTTTCTGTAAAATGCTTATCTAATGCCTTTCTGATAAGTGGTCTTGAAGTTTTAATAATTTCCTTAAAAGATTCAAATTCATTATATTTAAATATCTCCATAGTTATCAAGAAAAGTTTTTTTAATCAGATAAAACGACAAGTAGCTTATAATAAACATATATATTTTAGGTTTTTTAAAATGATGGTAACAATTACCATAAAACTTCTCATCGTTAAATTTTTTGAAAATTCCCTTTTCTATCATGGAGATATTGAATTTTTACCATAAATGTTAAAAAAACAACAAATAATAATAGGAATAAATCCATAAATATCATTATCATGGTTAATCCACTTAATTTACCTTTACTTAAACAATCAATTCAAGGATTCGGAAGAAATCTCACTAAAGATTGTAATAAATGTGGATCTAACCGATTTGATTCAATTATATATTATATTTTTAAAAAGAAAAACAATATTTGCTTCAATTGTCGAACGCAGGCAAAATTTTTTAAGTTTGTAATGTTTAGATGGTTATCTTTTAATAAAGCTGAATCTCAAACCCTTTACAACATATCTGCAAATACAGAAATTCGAAAGGTTCTAAAAAATATATTTAAGGGATTTGCTTTATTTGGTTTGAGAGCCCCATTTGTAACTGGAGCACCCTTAAGTGTTGTTTGGAACTATACTAAGAAATGCAATTTAAAGTGTTCTCATTGTTTTTCAGATTCAAAGTTTAATCAGAAATCAAAAAAAGAGTTATCTACTGATGAGGCTAAACAAGTAATTGATATTTTTGCAGTTAATGATGTTGTTACAGTGAATTTTTGTGGTGGAGAGCCATTAACTCGAGATGATTTACTAGAGGTTATGAGTTATACCCAAAAAAATGATATTTGTCCCTCTTTATCTACTAATGCTACTTTGTTAACTAAAGATATGTGTAAAAAGATATATGATGTAGGAGTTAGAAGTATTTCAATAAGTTTAGATAGTATTTCTGCATTTAAACATGATTCATTACGAAATGTTTCCGGGGCATATGATATGGCTATTAATGGAATAAATAACGCTGTTGAGTTTGGAAAATTTGATGAATTAATAATTAATACTACATTGACTGATTTCAATTATGAAGAAATCCCACAGATATATGAGTATGTAAAAGACTTAGGAATTAAACGGTATTATGTGTCCCGTATCTTACCTGTTGGTAGAGGACAGTATTATATGGAGCACGATGTCAGTAATGAAAATAAGAGAAAAATTATGAGGTTTATGGCGGAAAAATTTATAGAAAATGTTGAAAATAATTTTCCTTTAGAAGTTTTAGGAAGGGGAATGCCATACTTTAGTAGACCATGTTACGAATTAAGTGATGGAAATGTCTATCCTTTATGTGAGATATTAACTGGACATGAAACTAAGTATCAGGATTTATTTAATGGCAATACAGTAAGTTTTTTACACCGTCTTAATAAATACTTTAGTGGCTGCGCTACTGGTTTATTTTATTGCGGATTAGACTGTGATGGAAATGTAATTCCATGTGCTCCCGCGGGTAACATAAAATTAGGAAATATTTTAGAAAAAGGTTTGGAGCATATATGGATTTATAGTCCTATTTTAAATAAAATAAGAAAACGTAATAAGGTTAAAGGTAAATGTTCAAGTTGTTATATGGGAAAAATCTGTGGTGGATGTCGCTTAACTGCATATGGATTAACTGGGGATTGGTTAGAGAGTGATTTGAGTTGTCCTTATTGAAATTGTTGAAGAATAATCTTCACTTAATAACCAATCGAAAAAGTATTTGAAACAACTAATATATATTTCTTAAATGAAGATTGCTCCTATTATCATAAAAAAAATTAAGAATATAATTACAATCTTCATTTTTGTTGTAAAGAACCGATTTTTGACTTGTTCCATGTACTTTCTGTATTTTTCTCCAAATACTGGAAATAATATCTTCTTTTCTTCATACAAAGTTAGTAATGCGAAAACCAGAGCAAATAATATAATTAAAGTAATTCCTATTAGTGAACTTATCATAAAAAAAAATGAAAGTATGATTAAGAAAAATCTAGCCGTCATTGGATGCCTCACCTTCGCGTAATAACCAGAATCAAGAAGTTTTTTCGGTTAATTTTTCGCCTCATGAGCTTGATTATTTATTTTAATTATTTCGATACATTGGTAAAAATATAAACAAAAGATGATAGCTCCTACAATTAAATGAATAAGAAAAAAGAGGGTTATACTGATAAACCCATAAAAAAGAACAAGATCGATAGATTTCCATAAAAATAATTGTTGATATTCCAATCTGCTGAGTAAGCTACTTATAATTGAGATAATCGTAGCTCCAATTGATATTATTACTAAAAAAATTTTAAATTTATCCAATAATAACTGAAAAAATTCAAATTTCAAAAATTTTATGATATTAAGAGAAATTCGACCTTAACCAGTTAAGTTCCTATAAAAAATAAGGAAAAATAATTAAAACTATTCTTTATGGTCTAAATTATGGACAACGAGAAGAAGACTTTTACTTTAGAAAATAAAAAACTAGCTTCAATGGGACCAGATTATGTGATCATTATACCTAGAAAACTAATTCAGTATAAGGTAATTGATCCAAACAAAATGTATAACATCCATTTTGAAGAAATTCAAGAAGATCAAATAGAAAAATAAGATTAAATTACTTCTATTTTGGAAATTTTATTTCGCTTATTTATTCTTTTTGCATTTACTAAGATTTTAGCTTAATTTATAATCGACCTCATTAGTTTCATGTTGGCCAGAAATGGAATACAATGGTTTATTACAAAAAGCTTTTATAGAATAGCTTATAGAGGAATCTATAGTGAGCGCTTAATTATTTTTAGACAAAAACTCCTAGTATAGGCAGGAGTTATTTAAAAAAAATATTTTTAGATTTAAATAAATGTTAAATGTCTTATTTCAAAAATAGTTGTAATGTTTCAAGATATTCTCTAATTTTTACATCTGCACCTTCTACGGCTAGTCCTTCAGCTGTTTGCATTTTTACTTCAAGATATTCGGGGCAGATCTCCTCAACACATCCAACTTTTTCAAGAGTCTTCCCTTTAAACCCTCAGCAAGCTGTTTTGAAATTTTTTCAGAGTTTCCATGTTCAGAGTTATGGATTATCCAAATCTTTTTCATAATTATAAGCTCATATTGTAATTAAAATTAATATTCATTTTATTTGTGTAATTGGGAAAGAGGAATACAATTGGAAATTTTAATAGTCCAATATTTGCGAGTTAATAAATCATCTTTTAGTTTTAGGGCCCCCCTTCGAACCCTTTAATTTTTTTGCATCGATTTTTTTTACTTCTTCAAGAAATTTTGGATCATAATCTACTGCATTTTTATAAATTCGAGAAAGGAATAATGTCATCCAAGGAGAAGGCTCCTTTTTTTGCCCAAAAGAATAATTCTTAAAATATAGATAAACGGTTTTAGGAATAAAAGTACCATTTATATTGAATTCCAATAGACTAATAGCAGCTAATTCTCGAAATGACTGAGTTTTTACCAAAGTTGGATAGTGTCTAACAGAATCTAAAATAGTTCCAATATTATACCAAAAAAATGGCGCTCTAGGTAACCGAAATTTCTTACCGTGCCCAAACATATAGGATTTTTCCTCTGCTCTGTTGCTCCAGCAATTTAATAATGTTTTTCCTGCTTGAATTAAATCATTAGGCCATTTATTTTGATTTATTACCCAATAACCTCTTAATGCATCAGCTATAATCATGGGGCATACATCGTTTACTCTTCCGGGACCTCGACGCTTGTAATAGAGCCATGGTTCGCACTTCCAACCTTTGCCTTGAGTAGTGTCTTTTAATAACTCATTCATTCTTTTGAGACCAAATTGAACGCGTTTATCCTTCTCTAATCCTGCTATCAAAAGAACAGAAACTATAATATTATGATCGCATAAGGCACTGGACCACATTGGATTTTTTTTCTTTGTTTTTCGATCGTATGCTTCGATATATGCCAGAAATTGTCCATTTTCTTCATCTTGATGTGAAAGGATTTTATCGATTGCTTTTTGCATCCGTTTATCATCTTCTGGTTTTACACCCCAATCTAATAACAACCATAATTGGTTTGGGAGATAATCTGCTTTATTGTGTGCTTTTGTGAGATCTTTTTCCCAATCTGAAAGATTATCTAACAAAAAATTTACAAGTGGATCTTTTAGAACAAGATTATGAGCTTTTACTACATCAGGATGTTCTAAGGGTAAATCAAATAGATCAGTTAACGTTCGATATACTGAGAATGATTCTCCTGATTCGATAAGGTATTTTCTTGGATCATTAGGAAGCAATTTAAGCCATTCTGCTTCTCCATGAACTTTTTCTTGAATATCACTTGAAGTAAAATCAATTTCCATAATTATATTTTTTACGTCTTTTTGTTAATTTATTTCTTTGATTCAAATAAGTTTACAGAAATATCAAGAATATCTCTACTAGATTTCCCATCTTTAATCATTTTTTCTATTTTTGATATTACTTGATCTTTCTGTCCTTTATTAAGTGCAATCAAATTTTGAACGTTCCAATTCTGATATCTTTTAGAAAGACCTTGGAAAAATATTGGAGCAGGGGGCATTATGGGTGATTTCGGTTGTTCTGGAATTGCTTTACATATACCAGCTTCTAAATCTAAAAATTCACATTCACTACATGAGGTAATGTCTTTTTGTTTAGCACATTGATTAATCACACAATCCTTTCTTTCTTGACAACCAGGGCATGAAGGATAATCTTTTAAAAGTTCTAAAGTCTCTTTAAATCCCAGAAAATTCTCTTTTTTAAATTCTGGGTTAAACATCAAAATTACTCCTTGGAACATCGGGTCTTCAAACATTTCAGATAAATATTTTGCTGAATCTTGCATCTTAGTGGTATTACTATCACATAAATCACAACTTACACCGCATGTAGTTAATTCATAATCCTTAGTCATGTTGACTCACAATTTTTATACTATTTTTTAATAACTATTAAAATTGTTAATTATTTTATTATAAATACTTCTACAATTTAAAGAATTTTGTAAGATAAGAGTAAAGAAAGCGAAATTTTAAATTAGATAATGTCCATTTTTTTTTAATATAACCTCATAGATGGGACATATAGTGGATGAGAAAGATTTTGAAATATTGAAAATTTTAGATAAGAACTGCCGTATCTCATACTCTAAAATTGCAGAAAGGTTAAAATCACCAGTAAGGAATATATCAAACAGAATTGATAACTTAATCAATGAGAATGTAATTGAGCGTTTTACAGTACAATTTAATTATAATTCCTTAGGATTTAGACACTACATTGGTTCAGCAAGTCCACCAAAAGGGAAAACATCTTTAAATCTCTTTCAAGAACTTCAACTTATTTCTGAAATTTATCGAATATGGGAATTAATTGATGGATCAATAACGATATCCTTTTTCTGTAGAGATGCTAAACACCTAGAGGAGGTTATCAACAACATCTTAAATACAGGGGCTGAATTACATAGCTATACAGAAACAAGGGTTCATTTTACATTAGACATTCCTTACTCAATTAATGATTGGCAAATTATTTTCTATTTATTGAATAATAGTAGAGCCTCTAAAAAAGAAATTGCTCAAGTATTAAATATCAGTGAAAAAACTGTTAATCGTCGAATAAATAGGATGGTAAATATGAAACTAGTCTCATTTATACCAGAAATTAATTTTGAAGCTATTTCGGGTGTTATTCCAGCAGTTATTTTTTTAGAAACCGTAGGACCTTCAAAGCAAGTCTATTTGAGGATAAAAGAAGACCAATCAATTAAATATTGGAGAAATGCAGGAGCCGTTTCACCATCAATTGTATTGTTTGTATATGGGAAAAACTTAACAGAAATTTATAACATATACCAAAAACTTAAAAAAAAGAAAGATATAAAAGAAGCTAGCTTAACCTTTATTGTTAGGAATGCTGAAAATTCCACGTTAATTGAGGATGCTGTCTTAGAGAAAATCCAGAATGGATAATCAATTCCTATTCTAGATATGAAATGTCCTTGTCTTGTATTATATCAATTTTTAATTTCTATTCACTTGTACGATATGTCTTGAAAGCAAGAACAAACGTATACTGACCATTAATTATAATAACAAATCGTTCAGCCAAGCCCATAACTGGCGAACCAGCTGCAAATACCAACCACATTGTAAAGATTAATGCAAGAATGAAAGTTATCAATGAATAAAGGCTATAACCCTTCCAATCATCTACTCTTTTTAATCCCCGCCACATTACAATCATCCCTCCAAGAGCAATAAAACCTGTTATCATTACAATTATTAGATGCATTATCCCTGTAAATCCTGTAGGTTCACCACCATAATTTAATGGGAAAAAGATTGGTACTATAATCCCTAAAATTTTACCACTAAGGAGTATAGCAGGTCCAGCAATAGATCCATTTAACTCTTTTATTACTATTATTAATCCAATAAAAAAGATGATCTCAAGAATAAAACTTACTATATTCATCAAATCGAATAATAATTTATTGGGTGCTCCAAGAGCCATGAGAGAACTCACGTCATTTCGGATGTGATCATAACCAGGTTGTATAAACCCTGCAATAATCCAAATTAGATTGAATACTATGGGGCTCAACATTCCGCAAATAGCATATATTTTTTGATTTTTTACCATATTTATCTTCCTCCAATTTTATTATTAATAAAATATTCAATAAAGTCGTTGGAGTAATCTTTAACTAATTTAAGAGCGTTCTTTTCTAGGGTCAATCCTCCTTTTTCAAGTTTTAATTGAAGAAAAGGTGGAAAGATTGATAAAGAAAAGTTATTCTCTCGAAAAAAGTTCATCCAGAGATATTTGATATCAACGTCGGTAGAAGTTATACAATAAAATGAGATAGATTTAATAATTAACTGGTTTCTTTTACAATGTTCTGAAAATTTTACTAAAAAAGCATGTATTTCCGGACTTGGTATTTTTTCTTCTTCTATAACATCTCCAATTATAAGGTAATCTAACTTTTCTTCAACCAAAAAGTCGGGATCTAATTTATTTACATTTCCTACAGAGACATTAACGTAGTTATTTAAGAGATCTTGGATAGTTTCAGCTATTATCCTTGAGAATCCAATTCCTTCCTTATGTATTATCCAAAGTTTAATTTTTACTCACTCGAATTTATCAAAAATTTTTATATTAAGAATAATACAGTTTGGGGCTCTAATAAGAGCATGTTCTATAGTTGTGAAAAAAGATGCCAATAGACTTTCCAAATCATCTAGAGTAGTTTTTCAAAATACAGAGATATTCTTTATATGTAAAAAATCGTCTAATAATGCACTTTAAATCCTTATTTTCGACACTAGAATAAAAAAAGAGAATAACAAAGTTACGATTTTTTTCGAATGTCACTGAAATTCGGCATATTTTTGTCTTTATTTGGATCTAAGTAATTGGTCAACCCAGCAATCGTAATAATTTCCATATAGAATGATTCTTGGAATAACATCCTTGAATCCTTCAGTTTGTAGTTCTTCTTGAACTTTTTGGGCATCTATGGAAGTTTTTGCCCATGTGTGCATCGTTATATAGTTAGGGATATTACTAAAAGTTAAACAATACACAACATTCTGAGCATATTTCTGGTAAATATGTTGAATCGTGGAATTTACGTTTGTGCCATCATTCAAATAGAGATGAAATATCGTTATAAAATTATTTTCTGATTTTGGAGTCCATTCAATTGTAAAAAAAGCTAAGTTATATTCAATCATCCGATCAAGACGCCTTCTAACAGTTTTTGCAGAAATTCCTATATCTTCTCCTATATCCGTTAATGCTTTCCTTGCATCTCTATTTAGTGTCTTTAGAATTTTATAATCAATACTGGAAAGTGTTTCTGGTGTAGTTATGTATGGTATATTTATAATTCCTATTGAGGGATTGCTAATTTGAGTTGCTTTTGTTAGAAAAGAAGTAAATTCTTGAAGTTCTGATATGTTCCTAAGATAAGCACCTATATATAAGAATTTACCACTAGCAATTGTAACAAGATAAATACTTTCGTGATTTCCTAACTCTCGGCTAACTAAATCCATCGATTTTGCACTTGATGTACCGGAAGCTAGAAGCCATAACCCTTTTAATGAAATCATTGTCGGTCTCACGATAAAAGCATTAATAGTACCATCATCTATTAAACTTTGAATACGTTTATGAATTGTGCTTACAGACATACTCGTAATTTCCGCCAACTCTCTAAAAGTTAAACGAGAGTTTTCTAATAATTTTCTAACAATTATTAAGTCAATTTCATCCATACTTCTTACAAGAAATCTAATTGTCTTTCTTAAATATAATTTTCTCACTATTTATTAATATAGCAAAGTTTTAATTTTAAGCATAAAACCAGACAATTATGAATTTATTTCAGATTTTAGCAATTTGCGGAATGCTTAGTCCGATCATTTATACAGCTATGTGGATTATATGTGGACATTTAGATTCGAATTATAGTCATATTCGAGATGACATTAGTTCACTGTTTGCAGTTGGGGCGCCTAACAGACGGCTAGCCCAGTCACTTGTGGTTACAGAAAGTGTGTTATTGTTTACATTTTTCATTGGATTACATCCGGGGATAAATGATGGGGGCGGTTCAATACTTGGACCTACATTTCTTATAATAAGTTCAATCTTTGGAATACTTATCGCTCTATTTTTCCCTCTTGATGAAGGAGGTGAATTCACAACTTACAAAGGAAAAGGACATATAGCATTTGTAGTTCTAATGGGGATATTTGCAATTGCTGGTATGTTTGCATTGTGGATTCGTTTACAGCTAGTACCTGGATGGAGCGGTTTTGCCCTCTATTCACTAATTTCAGCTATAATCTCATTAATTGGTATAATTATCTCGAGTATATTTGCCGCAGGTAAATATAGGGGTATAATCGAGAGAATTATGGTTACTCCCTATCAACTCTATTACTTTATTCTTGGTCTGATTGTATTTCTGAATAATTAAACACTTTTACAGTCAAGTCGAGAACCAAAAATTCTTTCCTCTTTTTTTATTAAATAAGAAGTATTTTACTTTACATGATTAATCAAAATTTTGATGAATCAATACAAACTTTGTATTTTCCTCATATTAATATCTTTATTCTAGTAATCTTATCATTTGTAATTCTAATTTCTGTTGGTCTTTTTGCAGCAATTTTATTACGAAGCCAAAAATTAACAAACAAAATTAAAATACTCCTATTATCAATTTCATTCATTTTTGGAGGTATAATATTAGGTGGTGTTCCTAATGTTGTATTAGTAATTCAACATATTTTTACCGATATTATCTTTCCAAATCGCTTGGTTTCTTTGCTATTAAGAATTTCGATATTTTTAGTATTAACTTTAATTTTTGGCAGAATTTTTTGCGGTTATGTGTGCCCTTTAGGAGCAGTGCAAGAACTGGCATCTATGATACGTTTTAAACCAAAATTAGATTATCACAGAAAATTTTGGAAAAAGAAAAATTATTTACGCTGGGGGTTTTTTGCGGTTTATGCGATAGCTTCAATAATTTGGGGATTAGAAATGACATTATTTATGAATCCTATTAATGGATTTCTTATTTTTTGGAGTCCATTAAATGTGGGGATATTTATGGCTTTTATTATATTTTTATTAACCATTTTTATTAGTATCTTCATATATCGTCCCTATTGTAGATTTTTCTGCCCTTTCGGTGCCTTAGCATTTTTATTCGGTAAAGTGAGTCCCTTGAAAATCAGAAGAACCCCTTATTGTACTGAGTGTGGAATATGTGAAAAAATATGTCCTACTTTAGAAGGCTTCGATATCAGTGAGAAAGGTGAATGTTATTATTGTTATCGTTGTATAGACTTTTGTACCAATGAGATGTTTATCGATACTGGAAAAATCGCACAAATAAATAGACTACTTACAACATATTCTTTAGATTTAGATTCGATATCAAAAGAAAAATATTTTGATAAAATTATCAAGAGCATTATTAGATTACTTATACCATATAAGCGTACTCTTGCTTTAGAACAGCTTGATGATGCTCTTAGAAGTAAAAAAGACATATCTTTAGAAGCTATTCAAAATATTGTTATAAGATTGAAAAATATTTTTCCAGAGGAGATACAGCAATTCGACATATCAGAATATAAAAAATGGATCGAGCAAAATGAGTCTAAATGGAAAGAAAAAATTGAACCAATTCATCTTGATAAATTGTTTTATGGTTTAAAAAAAGAAACGCAATGATTGCTTACCTTTCTAATCTATTAGAATACTTATTTTTAAATAAGTGTTACACTATTATATGACTTAGTATGTTTTTCAATTCTATTAAATTAGTATTGATAATTGATAAAATTATGGAAAAGGGGTTAGGGAGTGAAGAAAACAAACACAAAATTAAACCGATTCATATTTTTATGTACAATATCTATATTCATTCTTATCGTAAATAGTATTTTTGTGAGTCAGTCCAACTTTGGTTTAGTAGAGCAAAGTAATAAGGCAAATAATGATGACTCGACTCAACAATCATTAGATCAGTTGAAGAATCAATACTCTGAGGATGTGGGAGGATATTCTGTTTCAAACACAGCTAATTTTAGAACTATAGAAAATGCGTCTAGTACAATATATAAAAGAGATTATTTAGCTAATGAAAGTCGTTATTTCAATATTACTACTCCCCATACCTGGAACACTTCTTCCGTGAAATTTACGATTGATCCTTATTCTAAAAAGCAAATCATTCAAGATCCCTATTTTGATTCAGAATATGATAATGGACCACAATATTGGCAGAGAGAAGAAGTAGAAAGTGGAATGGGAACTTTTTATCAATATGATTTAGAGAATTACCCTTATGGAAGAACGAATATATATAATTATAAATGGAGGCTATATCCAGCATTTTACGAAGGCGATTATGCCTTCTGGAAGAATCAATTTGATATTCCACCTCTTGAAGATAAAAATATTAAAAAAGGGAAAATAATCCAAGAAGAAAATGAAATATTTCGAGATTTCAACAATTTTGAAACAGATCCAGGCTTTTTTAAAGATTTCGATTTACCTTATGGGGGAACTTACGACCCTGTGTGGGATATTGTCGATCTCTTTTATTACGAATCAAAATTAAGCCTTAGTGTATGGATTGATCCATATCCATCTATCGTTGGAGGGAATCCTTCAGCAGCTTGGTGGTACTATATTTATATACCCTATGAAGCTGATTATGCCCAGTTGAAAATTACGTGGAATATTGATGAAGAATTTTCCACGTTTGAGGCAGAAGATGAATACGAAGTAATAGCGCGAATAAATAATAAATATGTTGATGGAAGATATCCAATTTCAGAGAGTGGAGAAGAAGTTCCATTTAACGGATCGAGCAGAGCACTTATGGTATATGATAATCCAAAAGTACCAGGTCATATTAACCATAACACAATTTCAAGAACATATAATATCACAGATTTAATTGACGGGTTGGTTGGTATAAACAAATTTGATTTCGGTGCATGGGCAAAGAATCCCAGTTCTCAGGGAGATCATGATTTAATCCTAGCTAATTTCGAATCTATCGAGATTATGTTTAATACAACCACTAAATATGAGGTTGCTTCTCTAAGTTATAGGTACAAATTAATTGATAATGATGCACATGGATTTAATCCTTTTTTATTAAATAATAAAGCATCTCTTTTCTTAAATCTGAGAGACATGGATACTAATGCTGAAGAATTAATTAGGGTACTTCCATTTTCAATGACGATAACAAGTTCAAAGAGTTTTAGTGATACACCCTGGATTTACATGAATTTCAGTATTTCTGATAAATATCAAGAAATATTAAGAGCTAATAAATTAGAGTTAAAAATTGGGATATATTTTGAAGGTAATTGGTATGATGAAATTGATTATGATCATTATCTCGATAATGTATTCTTCAGGATTAATTATAATCAATCTGTAACAAATCCCCAATTGAGAATACGAATAGACAACTCATCCACTTGGGACAAAGTAAATCAGACAGTTCATAGAATTGATACTTCTAATTGGGGGGGTGGAGAATTTCACAGTTTTCAATTTACTACATTTGATGCAGCTTATCAAGATAGATTATATCTTAATCTAAAATCTGATCAACATCTTTATCATTTCAATAACCTTGCTAATGGTGCCAAAGCAAGTTATTCTATACGAGGAGCAAATTCTTCTAATGGAATTTGGAATATTACCTATGATAATACAATTCCTTATTTCAACCTTTTAACGGAGAATTATACTTCATATTTTAATATCTCATCATATTCAATATCATATATAGATATGCCAGCATTCGATAATAAAGGTTCAAACAGTGCTAATTGGGAAATTTTCAGTGCGAGATCCCCTGATTATACAGATTTCACAGCAAACCTCTTTAGATTTAACTATTCGGTATATATTAATGAACAGAGCGCATTAATATCAAAAGCTTATGGAATCGGAAATTGGACATTGCTAGGTTTTCAACCTAACTATATAACCAATTGTCTGCTCAATGCATCCAACGAATATTTAGGATTACCACAATATTACTCTGATGACATAGTACAATATAACATTAGTATAATAGAGTCAGTAGAAGGAAATTACTCTATTGCATTATACAATGATACAGGTTATCTTATGAGTGAATTCCCTAGACACTATTCGTCTACTGGGGCGAATATTCTTGGAACAATAGATTTAGCAGAAAAATATACCGTTGGTCTGTACTATTTATTCATAAAATGGAATGATACCGCTTCTTTTCCAGGGAGTACATTAAGGTTTGGCTCCAAAATTGAACCTTTCGTAATATTTAATAATACAAATGCTCAATTTACTAAACTCACTGCTAATGTTTCATCTGGAGTTATCGCGGAATTCGCCTTAAATTATACAACTTATAAAGATTGGGGTATTCCTAATGCTACAATATCAGTCTTTGAAAATTCAACCGGCGTTGTTAATTATTGGGGAGTTGCATGGTCAGGATCCTATCAAGTTGGTAAAATCACCTATTTAGGTAATGGAAACTACTCTATTCCTCTTATTACAGATTTCGCACCAAATGGAACCTACCCTCTATTTTTTTATTGTTATAAGTTTCCTAATAAACCACAAATTTTAACTACAACATTAAAAATACTTGCTGAAAATATAATTGAATTTAATATAACATCAGGTGCCTTTTTAGACAATTCACAGTGGATTATTAACCCTAATAATATACCCTATGTAAATGATACAATAAATAGTGTTATTAGAGTTAACCTTACAAGTTCGGGGTTACCAATAGAAGCAGGCTCAGTATTAAGTCATATAGGAGAATCAGAGAACTTTTTTAAAGCAAAAGAGATTGGTGGAGGATTATATGATATTACTTTAGATACAACCGGTTTTAATGCTACAAAAAAGATTGGTAATAATTATATCGAAAATCAGACTTTAGAAATTAGATGTAGTGCTTCTGGGTATAACCTCATAAAGAAATATGTGACTATTTTTATAGATAAAATTCCAACGGAAACCACAATTCAAGACATTGACAACATATATGCTGGAGGAAGTATTACAGTAATCTCTACAATGATGAATCTGATTGATTCTGACAATCCTAAACCAAATAATAACGGTAATTTGCAATATTATATTTATAAAGGAACTACTGAGAAGCTAAACGGCTCTTTAGAGTTTTTAATCAATGGAGTGTATCAAAAGAGTATTTCATTATCTGGTCTTTTAGTAGGGGAATATACCATATATGTTAATGGAACCGCTTTTAATTGTGAAAGAAGTCAAAGTAATATGATTAATTTTACTATATTGCCCCAGGAAACCACAAAAATAACTATAACTGTTCCAGAAACATTAAGGATTTCAAAAGAGTTCCAAATTAGGACGGAATTAAAATATGCTATAAATGGTACTCCAATTCAAGACCAAATAGTCAAACTTAATATCTCAATCGGTCAAACTGAGAATTTTATAATATCTACTATAACTGATTCCAATGGAATAAGTACTTATGATTACATAATCTCTTCACAATATAAAGACCAGAACATTACAATTGAAGCAATTTATGACGGTCAAGAGAAAATAAGTCCTTCGCAAACCAGTGTTACTAAGACAATCTACGGCAAACTACCTCTTCGCATGGAAATTTATATTTTTCCTAGTGTTGTAAGAGTAGGTTACTCCGCAAGCTATGGTTTAAGGATAAATATAAGTGATAGTGGAGAAACCCTCCAAAACAAAGTAATTCTTTTTTCAGCTTATTATAATGAAGATTTAACAAGCTCTATTACTACGGCCCTACTCTATACAGATATAAACGGTCAATGTGAATATAGAATTACAGAAATTGAGGATCATAACGATAATATTACTGTATATTTTGAATACCTTGGCTCATCCACTCTATCATACAATATAACTTCGAGATTAGATATAATTGAACCAAAATGGAGTTCTAATTTTACCGTTCAACCTCTACCAAGTATTATACGTTATGGCCAGACTATCGATTTTTATATGCTGTTTTCCTGTGAAAACACATCTATATCCTTACAGAATCTACCTGTTCTTTTTATATTTAAATATGGAGGGACAATAGAGAGCTATACGGAATTTATAACAGTAAATAATACTTTGATTTATTCATTTCAAGTTGCTGATACTTTCAGTGGTAATTTAAACTGCTCAATTATTTTCGAAGGGACTAACAGAATATCAGGAGATTCACTAAATTATAGTCTAGTCATTAATCCAAAATCAATAGTCCAGCTTAGGTTCATAGAGACTATACAAACTCAGTATATGTACGGATCCTACTCTTTTCGTGTATCTGTTGAAAATGAATTAGGAGAACCTTTAGATGGCTTATTAATATTGTTTCAAATTTTGAATAATAATGGAGATGAAATCTCTAATTATACTGCCATTTGTGAAGATGGACTTGCTGTAGGAACCTTAAATCTACCATTAGGTAATAACTATAGGATTCAAGTTCAATTTTTTGCTGAAAGTTTTTATGAAGGTGCGGTTTTAACTTCAGAAAGAATACGAGTAGTAAATCAGTTTATTATCTTTTTAGACTATTTACCATATATACTGTTAGCTATAGGTATTGCTGTTGCTACTATATTTACAATCTATCGAGCTGTCATCGTTCCTAGAAGACGAAGGAGAATAGAATCATTAAAAATACTTTATCAAAAACTAGCTGATGTAGAAAACGTTCAGTATATACTCGTTTTGACTGCAGATGGAGGAGTACCTTGTTTTAGCAAAAGTCTAGCTGATGTACCTATTGATGAATCTCTTGTATCTGGATTTTTGAGCGCAATTTCAACTTTTGGAACCGAAATTGGAAGTAAAATTCAGGAAGGAGAGGGAGGCTTGGAAGAATTATCATATCGACAATTTAAAATAATTATAAATGAAGGACAATATATAAAAGTCGCTTTACTACTTTTAAAACGCCCTAGTGAATCCTTAAAAATAAAACTCAGAAATTTTAAAACTTTGTTTGAAGAAGTCTACGAGAAAGAGTTGAAACATTTTACAGGAGAAGTTTTTGATGATATTGCAGTTACCAAACTCATTGAAGAGGTATTTGAAGCTGATCTCTTATACCCCCATCAAGTCATAGAAACAAAAGTAGATGACTATATGAAATCTTCAACATCAAACAATATTGATAAGAAAATTATTATTATAGCACGTGGAGAAGAGTTTGAATCCAATTTCTACTTGAGAGACTTAATTAATCACCTTAAAACAAAAGGGATTGAAGAAATTAAATCATTTGACAGTATACAGAAAATGAAACATGACAAAATTGTGTTCGCGATAAACCCACGGACTAATTACCTCATTGAAGAGTTTAAAGGTTATATAAAACATATGACTCATAATGATAGAAATGTACTGTTTGCAATTTTCGATGGAAATAATGATATTATGAGTATAAGGAAATACATGAAAAAAGCTGGTATGTATGTGCCAACTGATGTTCACCAAATTATTGAGAAATTAAGAAGATTACATTTGATAGATGAGGTAAATCGGATTACCGATAATGGTAGTGCGACTGCCACTCTTTTGAAGTTAATTCCAGATATATAATTATTTTTTTCTTATTCAATATTTTGATAATGAAATAAATTTAACTGGTGAAGACTCACTATCTTTCATTTCAGCCAGTATTTCTTTTTTCAACAATCTGAGTTTTTGTAACCTTTCTATAAAAATCTCAAAATGCGTTTGCTTATATAATTCCATGGTAGAAGCAATTTGCTTATCAATTTCATGAATGAAAGATTTAATCATACTAGTGATTTTGTTTTAATGTATTTAAAGAAAAAGGTATAATACCCCCCAATAGATCTTTTTGTACAATGGTTTTTATAAGAGCCTAAAAAATCTGAAAATAATAGAAGGAAAAAAATGATTATTTAAGAATTTTTCATTTTTTTATAATGTTTATTAACCTGAGTACATCCCGTATTGCTTCCGTCTTCGGCATTTACGAAGCATCTTTTCTCGGGACTTTTAGTAAATTTTGCACAGCCCCAACACCACAATTTATTAAAAGAAATCGATTTTTTCTTATTTATAGCACGCACTTGCTCACATAATTCTAATGCTTCATCAAATTTTAATTTCAATTTATTCATTATTAATATCACCCATATTAACGTAACTTAATTCATAAATCTTCCATTGGAACTCTTTTTTCAAGGACATTATTAGCAATGTACCAGCCTAAAAAACCTCCCATAACTCCTTGTATTATTGAATACGGTATCATAAAGTATCCATGTGTGAGAAAGTCATCAACACCTGGTACGGATAACCCTGTTTTATAGAAAGTCGCTCCAGCTAAGATACTTAATAAGATGATACTAATTGAAGAGATTAATGAGGAATTTAAAACTGCTTTTCTCTCATTTCTAGCAGGTTTTAGTAACCATAGTGAAAGATCAATGGACAATCCATAGCCAACATATATTAAAGCCCAATATAAAGCACCCCAAGGAGACTTCAAAGTATTCGCAATCTGCCATTCAATAATTAATTCAATTGGAATACCCATAAGTCCACATAACCCAAAAAAGAATGTTGCTGTACCTTTTGTTTTCACATTAACTATGAAAAAATAAGTTACCATCATCAGAAAAATAAGTACAAAATATATGTAGATATAACCGATTTCCATCAATACAATATCAAAAAACACAGTAAATATAGCGGTAATGATGGCTATAAGCATGAAACCAATTATATTTAGACCCAAGGATCGCTTATCCCAAGGTTTATACCAATTTAAGTTCTTACTTTGATATAACATTACTATTTCTTTCATTTTATTTACCTCCATTTATTTTTTTGTAATTTTATTAAGAAAAAACAAGGTAATACTACTCAGTTTTTCTCATGCATCAACAAATAATTGAAATATTTAAAGTGTGTGGCGATTTCAACCTCTAAAATTGGACATGAATTTTGGAAAAATTGTACAGTTTCATAAAAATAAATAAGGAAAATGGACATTATTTGGTATAAAAGAAAGAGTGGTTATCTATATATGGATGAAAATGATATTGAAATTCTGAAGCTGTTACTTTTCAATGGACGTATGTCTTATGAATCAATAGCAAAGAAAGTCAAATTAACTCCCTATATAATCAAAAAAAAAATTAATAACCTCGTAGATCAGAGAGTTATAATGAAATTTGTTACCAATCTTAACTTTATGTTATTTCAAAAATCTGTGTGTTATACTCTTGCTGAAATAAAGCCGGATATAAACCAAGAAGAACTAATTACACGTATAGGTAAGCTAGATGAGGTTACGGGAGGGGCTATATCCATCCAAAATAAGATGCAGATTATTCATACTTATTCTGATGACCATGAGTTTAAAGATAATCTTGAAAAATTAATGCAATTTGATGAAATAGAAAGTATTGAGAACTTTATTTTGCTTGTTCCCCAAAAATTTGACTTCAAAAATACAAGATTAACAAAAACAGATTGGAAAATTATTAATTCAATTAAAGATAATTGTAGGAAAACTGATGTTGAAATTGCTAATGAGTTGGAAATCTCATCTAAAACTGTTAAAAGAAGATTAAAATATCTTAGAGAAAACAATATAATTCTTTTTATGATAGATCTTGATACGAGCGCAGCAGATTTTCTTTCTTATTTATTAATTATTAAATTTCAAAAAATTGCTTCTGAATCATTAAGTAAGGTCATGAAAATTATAAAAAAGTATTTCTATGTGTGGAGAATCGCTAATCAAGAGGCGTTTATATACACGGTCTTTATAGATAAATTAAGGGAAATTGATGAACATGTTAAAGAAATCGAAAAAATACCATTTGTTAAGGAAGTAGTCAGTTATGTACCAACTAAAATGTTTTATTTCAGGAGTTGGATTGATAAGTTAATTGAGAAGAATGCTTCCGACTAATTCGATGTCATGAAAATTATTTATTGGCATATTTCTTATTTTACTTTATTAAAAGTATTTGACCTAAGTTGATGTAATATTTTATCGGATATCGGTTGGATAAATGGGATAACGGTATCAATGATTTTTTTTTATTACTTAATATTTGGAATTTATTGCTTGTATCAATCAAGGAAAAAAAACGTTAATCTCCTATTATTTTTAGGTTTGGCAAGTATTTTTGGAGGATTATTATGGCTTGGAAATATTATTGATTTTTTTTCGATTCTCATTACAGGTTTTAATATTGATAACACGTATGGATTTGTAGGTATTTCATGTTTAGTTTAGGTTCCCCCTACTTCCACTCTATTTACTTATATAGCTTTACGGATTTTGTTTTTAACAAAATGGAAACATATTATTATAGGTTTAATTATGCTAGGAATAGCTTATGAAATCTTATTATTTTTAGATCCGTCTGGCTCAATATCATATCATGATCCAATAGAAACAGGAGCGGACTTGATTGAAGATAATCTTGTTATTGAATCTGCTTTAGGTATAATATATTTAACTTCTCAAGTAACTGTAATTATTTTAGTAATTGGATTGTTTATTAAAGGTTTACAATCTAAAGGAATAATAAGAAAAAAAATGTCATATGTCTCCCTTGGGGCTTTTATTTTAATAATCTGCGCCTTTATTGATTCAATTATTCTTCCTAGTATCTTTTTAATTTTAAATAGAACTATTTGGTTATTTGGGATAACCATCATTTATAAAGGAATTAAAGAAGAATTTGAAAAACCAAAGGAGCTCAAATCTAAAGCAGAGCTCAAAGTGGAGGGAGATCTGTTTCGATTAATTAAAAATCGACCATCTGAAATAACTGAAGAAGAAATCACTTATTTGAAAGAATTAAAAAAGTGTTTAGTATGTAAGGGTGATGCTACTGGATTTAATATATATGTGTGTCCGAATTGCGATGTATTATATTGTCAACGGTGTGCTCGAATTATAGTTGAAAAGGATAACGCCTGTTGGTCATGCAATGGTCCTATTGATAAATCTAAGCCTACTCGCTTGGAAAAAGAAGAGTTTAGGAAAGTAGAATCAAAGTTTATAAAAGACACAGATCCAAAATAAAACTAGAAGCTATAAACAATTAAGGAGAATACTTCTGTTTAAAAGGAATTAGGTTAGACATTACTCAATTGATAATAAAATCCTTCATTTTTCAGGATTTTTAAGATTCCCTTCCTTCTAAAGGTATTGAAAAGTTTCTTCACTTCTGGAGGAGGTATTCCATAATTTTCAGCAACGATTTCAATCATAAACTTAGGAAATTTCTTATAACTATTTTGCAAAGAGTGAAGTGCTTCCAAAAACTTTTCAGAATAATTAATTTCTGATAAAACCATTCTTCTAAACCTTATTTGTTAGAAAAATATTTGATTTTAATACTTGTAATATTCTTAATTCTATTAATAATGTGATGTATCGGATATATAAAGGTTAGTAACAAAAGCAATTAATGTAGTGATAAGCTATAATGATATTCAAAAAATGATATGTCATTTTATCAATTTATATTGGAAGTGATGAAAAATAAATAAAAGAAATAGAATTACTTAATAATAAAATCAAATAAATTAAAGATAAGATGGTGATTTTGTAATGGAAATTTCATTCCTTGTGATACTCCTTATTCTTTTAGCAGGACCATTTGGATTATTTTTAATGTTTTTTATGATATTCCCAGCCCCTGTTCCAGTCTTTTTTCCATAATCTAAATCTTAAAATTAATGTTTTAGAAGTAGTTTGGGGCGGTTTTTATTCTAGTTGGTTTTGTGATTTACTCATATGCTTGGTTAAGAAGAATAAATTAGACCTCAAAAACCCATTCACCATTTCGCATTATTGCTTCTACGGTTTCATCCTCCAATATTCCATCTACATTCATTTCCCCTGAACCAATCATAAAATCAACATGGATAAGACTATCATTACCTCCAGCAGCATTGAACTCTTCTTCAGTCAATATATTACCATTTTTCAGTGAGTTCCTATAAGCCTGACCTAGTGCGATATGATTTGATGCATTTTCATCGATTAATATATTATAAAAAAGCAAGCCTGTTTGTGATATTGGAGAACTATTTGGTACTAAAGCAATCTCTCCAAGTCTTCGAGCTCCTTCATCAATATTAATTGTTTTATTCAAAAACTCATTACCGACTTTAGCTTGTGCCTCAATTATACGTCCATTTGAAAATTTTAAGATACAATCTTCCACAATTTTTCCTTGAAAGAAAACTGGTCTAGTAGTTTTAACAACCCCATCAACCTTGTCTTTATGTGGAATCGTATAAATTTCTTCAGTAGGGATATTTGATGTAAAATCAAGCCCATTCTGTGTTTTTACACTTCCACCATGCCAGATATGACCGTTAGGTAATCCAATAGTTAGATTTGTCTCTGGAGAAGTCAACTTTAGTGTTGTGTACTGTTTCTGATTTAAATATTCACATCGCTTATGCAGATTTTCATTATGTTTTTGCCACACAGCAGTAGGATTATCTTCATTTATTCGACATATTTTGAATATTATATCCCATAATTTCTGAATTTGTTCATTTGAAGGAATGTCTGGAAATAATTTATCTGCCCAAGCCTTGTTTGCTGTTGAAATGATTAACCAGTTTAGCGCATTTTGAGTTACAAGATCTAATACAGGTTTAAATTGCTTATGAAAGTTGAGTTGGAATTTTGAAACCAAACTAGGATCTACATCTTCCAATAAATCGGGATTTGGGTTCATAATGTGAAGATTCGCATCTCCCGCTTGAGAGATGTCAAATCTGGCATCGATTCGCCATTTTGGATATTCTTTAAGCGCTTTTTTAGGACCATATAGAAATCGCATCAAGCGTAATTGTTCATCATCCCACACTACATCAACTAACCGAGCTCCCATTTGATATGCTTTTTTCGCAATTATCCTTATGAGCGGAATATTTTCAAAAGATATCCCATCATAGAAGGAAGTCGGGCCTCCGATGAGTAAGCGTTGATTAGGTTGAAGATTTAAACCTATCTTTAATATGACATCGGCATATTTTTCTAACTTCTGTTCAAATTCGGACAACATTTGCTTTCAATTCATATTTTTACCTTTTATTAAGGTTACGTTGCTATAATTAAAAAGGATTTAGAAAAAAATGCTTTTTATTAATATATAAATTCTCTCTCTTTATGGAAACATTGCATAGAATGTGAAAATTACCACATCTGGAAAGAAATGAATTATCCATGCCCAGAAAAAACCTTTAGTTTCTAAAAGGCTCTTTCCTAAAAACCACCCTAGATAAGCAGAAAGAGCTATTCCAATTAAACCACTAGGTACTCCATAATAATGTCCAAGTCCAAAATACAGAGTCGTAATTAATAAAGCTTGTTTTTTTCCTATTACCCCCCTCAATTCTGAAAGGGGGGCAGCTCTTAATGTAAATTCTTCGTTGAATGCATTAATTGCAGCTATAAGAATTGAAACAGGTAATAAGGGTAACACTCTGATAAAGTCATTTACCGAAGGGAATTTAGAAAACAATAAAAACATTAGGGTACCTAAAGTAAAAACGATCGCGAATATGCTACCAATTTTTGTCCAAGGTTCTGGCGATTTCATACCGATTAGCTTTGATGGTTCAACCTGTGCTCTAATTTCACCTTTTACTAAGAAGAAATCTTTTCGTTTTCTTCCGGTTATCAAAAGAAAACTGAGTACTGCTAAAGCGGGTGAAAGTCTTAAAAGATGAGTTAGGATCGATGACAAGGCCCAGGGCATCTGATTCATCCATTCTATCCAAACTGAACTTCCTCTGATTGCTGGAATTATTCCCCATTGCCATCCACCACCATAACCAAAGAGGAAGATAATAAGTATTACCGCAATAAACCTTCTTAACGGTTTCAAGTCTTTTTTGACTAAAGAAGATATAAAGATTGCCAACATGATAATTAGAGTTAGAATGGGCCACCAAAAAGGCTCCCCAAGTCCAAACTCCCTCCAAAAAATAAGAGATATGGAACTTGCGAACAAAGTTATAATCCAACTCAATATGATTAACCTTGACCACCAATTGTGATGTTTGAGCTTGCTATTTTCGATTTTATTTCTTATTATTGTTGTTTGCACTTCCTTGGAGTCTCCTATATTTTCTGAAGATAAACTTTTATTTGACAATATTGAAATAAATCCCCTAGTTTTATATTATTAATAACTTAAAGGAAGCATTTAAAAAAAAGTTTCCTTTCTTCTTCAAATTTAATTACTATATTTACGCAGACACATTTGTCATGGTTTACGTAAATTAGGATCGAATTAACAAGTTATATATGCCATTTGCTACCATTTCAAAAAAATGTTCAAATATTTTAAAAAAATGTTCAAACTATAAATTATTAAATCTTTTCAAATCAACTAAATTTTGGATATTAAAATCTGATAAAGGATGATTTAATCCCTCAGTATTAAAATAACATGATTTTATATTGATTGCTTTAGCTGCTTGAATGTCAATATCTCTATCACCAATTAAAAGCAGACTGGGTTTTGGGATTTGATATCTTTCTATGAGATAAAGAATTGCTGATGGATCAGGTTTTTTTTGAAATTTATCCTCATTAGTTATTATGTGTTCAAAAAGATCGTTCACTTTATAATATTTTATCAACTTGTTTAAGCTAAGTTTCCCTCGATGAGTAAAGATGTAATTTTTTCCCCCTTTTTTTTTTATAAGTTCAAGTATTTCTAAAGTTCCATTAAATGGAGGTTGCTCACTCTCTTTTATTTTGGTATATTCTCTACTGAACAACTCTTGAAGAATTTCACTTTTTATATTTAATTCTTTTGAAACTTGATTTAAGCAATGTATAAGACTTTTTTGGCACAATTCTTTTACCTTTTCATAGTGTAGTTCTTTTTTAAAACTCTTTTTCGCTACAACTATTATTGTTTGAACAATAGAAGGATATGTATTAAAGAGAGTTCCATCGAAATCCCAAATGAAGTGATTAAATTTCATCATATATATAAATAGTTGCTTTTATTTATGGTTAATATTAAATAACCTTTTGTAATAACAGATATCTTATAACCTAATCTATAATCATCTTTAAGTATTGTTAGTCTTTTTAGATTTTTATTTCTAATAAACCCTCGAAAGTGGATAAAAATTTAATGTTATTAAGTTTATATCAATAATATTTAAATCCCTAATTATTATTTGTTAATATAGTGAAAGACGCAGAATTAAGCAGGTGGGTTGAATCATTATAGAGAAAAATGTTCAAAAAAATGATGAAATCTTATATACAGAATGGATTCCAACTGGAAGATTTGTAAAAGGGATGATGTTATGTGTTTGTACATTAAGCGTATCTCTGGGTATTATTATATCTGTTTTCAAGCCAGAAGAATTGGTATTTATAAGTATCTTTTTTGGAGCTTTAAGCCTATTTATCTTTCTTGTATATTTGAACTACAGGGGAATAAAAATTACACTAACTAATTATGAACTTGAACTTAAATATGGTATTTTTAACCATAAAAGAATTCTAATAAAACAGATAACTAGTTGCGATATAACTAAAACACCTTTTAAAACTTATGGTGGAGTAGGAATTCGACTCGGACTAGATGGTTCATGGGCTTATAATGCGGATTTCGGAGAATCTGTAAAATTAACATTTCACCGTGGTAGTCCATTTGTCTTTTCCACAAGAAATCCACAAAAAATTTGTAAATTAATACAAGAACTATCAGATAGGTTATAAAAAGTACTGGGAACTCCATATTTTCTCAATCTTCTTTTCTTTTTGAGAATCCTTTCTCTAAATAATGCAAATGACAAATAGCTCCCATTTCTAAAAATTCACCCTTAATTATTTCCACTTTTTCTAAATTTCGTGTCCCATAGAACTACTGATTTATTTAATCATGGTTAAAAGGAATTATGATAGTATAAATTAAGCTTCGGGTAATAAAATTACAAAAGAATCTCCTTCAACCCATATTTTTCCATTGTAATTATTTAGGATTCGTTCAACTAAAAGAAATCCTAAGATTATTTCTTTAATCTTGCTATCTTTTTCTCTTTCTTTTTGGAATATCATTTCTTTTTCAATATTTAAAATCTCTTTTTGATGATCGATAACTTTTACTTTAATATAATTTATATCATCCATTTGACTTGTAAAAATAATAATTTTAATCTTGATTTTTGGATTTCTATTGTATCGAATTGAACTGATAAGGATATTCACAAAAACATCAATTAGAAACTTATCAGCTTTCACATATAGATCCTCAGGTGGATGTTCAACATCAATTTTAATTTTTTTATTAGGATAACTATTTGTGATAAATTCTTTAACGTCCTCAATAACATCATTTAAATTTACTGCTTTAATTAAAATATTTGCTTCATTAATCATAGTTAATTTTTGGATTATATATAGCAGAAGTTGACCATTTATGCATTGATCTTTAATATTATCTAGTAATTTTCTATTAGATTTTGATATAATTCGAGTGTTTTGCTTATTGTATTCATCTAATAATGATTGAACGTTCTTTATTATAGAATTTATATCATTTACGAATAATTCTTTATAAAAATATTCTCGATCTAATTCTTGGTGCATAGTCTGTTCACTTTTGCGTACATTTTCTTCAGTAAACATACGCAACATGACATGTTTAAAAATCTCTGAAATAATGGTAAGTAATTCTAAATTTTCTTCTACCCAATAATCCTGGTCGGTTAGGTTATCAAAACAGACCATTCCTTCTAATATCCCATTAATTATTATTGAAAACGTTAAAAAATTGTTCACTCTTTGATTTTTAAGAAAATACGCTAAATTAACTGCCTCTCTAGGAAGGTTATCTACATCTTTAACATAATAATAATCAGAATCTTTTAATTTCTCACTTAACCATGGAAAATTATCAATATCTATACTTTCAGGTAAACTAATATGAGGTAGAATCAATTTGCGAGACCAAACATAATTTCTTTTTGTATCATCAGAATTATTATCAAAAATGTAAAGATACGCTCGTGTTGCGTTAACAAATTCACCAATATCTCTAAGTGATTCAATTATAGCTTGGTTAAATTCTTGTATGCCTACAAATCTGGATACAGTTCCTGCAATAATAGTTTTTAATCTAGATATTTTCTTTAATTCCTGTTCTATTTTTTTCTGCTCTGTTATGTTCTCACAAATAATTTGATAAAATGTTTTTTCACCAATATCAACTAAAGAAGATTGCAAATTAACCCAAATTAGGTTACCATTTTTATGATATAGTTGAATTTCTAATGGAGAAAAAACTTTACCTCTTTCTTGTCTTTTTACTCTGTCTAGAACACCTATTAGATAATCTTTATGAATCAATGAAAGATCTACAAATTTTCTTCCCATTAGTTCCTCTCTTGTATATCCTAATGTTTTCTCTAAATTAGGATTAAAGTCGACTAGAGCTCCATTAGGATCAATTAAAAGAATAGAAAAGGGTGAATCTTCGAAAAGATGACGATATTTTATTTCAGAATGCTTTAATTTAATTTCTGCTTCTACTCGCTTACTAATATCCCGAATAATGTATTGAACTAAAATTTGACCCCCCATCTGTACTTCATTGAAACTAATTTCAACTGGAACTAGCCTACCAGAGCTATCAATTACCTCTAATCTTAAGGGAAATGGATAATTAAGTTGATCAAATACTTCTTCATTAAAATCGATATCAATTATATCACTTATTATTTGACTTGAATGCAATCCAATAAAATCCTCAAATGGTCGTTGAAATAAAACCTCAGCTTCTTTGTTAACATCCATTATTATTCCAGATTTTTTATCAATGATTAAAATGGCATCTCGAGCAGCTTTGAATAAAGCCTCGTAATGTAATTCAGCCATTTTAAGTGCTTCAATTGATGGTCGATACAGGTCAATTTGATGATTTATTGTATTATGAATAATTTTAAGAATATTTACGACTTGATCTTTATTCAAGTAATTCTTCTTTATCTCATCAAAATATTGAAGTATGAAGGAACTAAATTGGTTAATAATATTTTTAGGAATCCTTTCATTATAATAAATTATTAAAGATAATGGTAATATACCTCCTCTAATGCTCTCATTTGGAACATAGTCAAAATAAATCGCTGCATTTGAATTTAAGTGAGGAAACGGAAGAATTACTGAGGTTGGTTTAAACATCTCTCCTCCAAAAACGAATTGTGATATCGAAAAACTTTTTACAGAAATCAATTCTGGGTCCTCAAAAGCATCTTTTGGATAAACTGCTTCTACTTTAAGACCTAGATTTTCATCCCAACGGCTAAAAATTATACTAACTTCACTTCTTGGAGTATAGTGTTCAACTCTCTCTGTAATTTTTAATGAGAGCCAATTAAATGCTTCATCAATATTTACGTTTTTATTTCCACTTGTTAGAAATGATTTCATTGGCCTTTTTCCGAGTTTCTTAACACCCATAGCTTCTTCTAATTCATTTATATCTGGCCGTTTTAAGTCAATCTTATTATAAAGAATAAGAAGTGGTAATTCACTTAACTCTGGTTTCCCCGCAATTTCGTGCAGCAATTCACGGGCAAATGAGAATTTTATTTTATCGGTAACATCTAAAACAAAAATTAATCCATCTTGGTTTTTAAGATAAGGTTTCCAGAGTTCTTTAACTTTGTACTTTCCAGGAATATCATAAGTTAATAATGATACGTTATTAACTAAAATTCTAGATATGTCGACATTTATAGTTGGAAATATCGTTTTCGATACTGATTTCCTTCTGGTTTTGATTATAGTCGATTTCCCCGCCTGTGAAAGCCCAAAAATCAATATTTTTGCCTCTTTTTGTTCATATATAACGTCTTGCTCTGGAAAAGATGTATGAAATGTATTAAGTAATGTTCTTATCTCCTCTAGTTTAGTGGAATCTCCTTTATGGATTCTTGAATCCACATAAAAAGCTTTGAAAACATTTTCGATTTTTTTAAATTCTTCAACAAATCCCTCTAAAAATTTTTCAGCAAGAGTAGAATTAATTTGAGATTTACCATCAATAACTAATGAAATTAGAAGACGCTCCTTTCTCGTGTTTGAATACTCACTTGGAATATCAAAGATTAGATTAGCTGTTTTAAAAGTTCCAAATGCATGTTTAAAAAATCCATTTTCGTAGAGATATATCAATAAAGGCACTTGTTTGATATCGTCTCTTTCAATCGCTTCAGGCATTTTTAAAAAAATATATGGAGGAAAATATGGATTCCGATGACTTAAAATTAAAATTCTCAAACTACAACAACCTCTTTTCACTATTTATAAATTAAGCTCTATTAATGTACAACTAAATTATTTTATAAAAAAATTAATTGTTATAAAATCTGGTCTAGCGTAAACATTAATGCTGCTAATTTTAATGCATATAACTTAACTATAATTTATTAATAAAAATTCGAGTAAAAAAATATTTCAAATTTATTCTCCTCTATCAACAAGATTCATCTTGTTAAATTGCCATTAATCGAGAATTATAAACATCAGGAGCCCTCAAATCATCAAAATTTACTTGAACTATTAAATATATAACAGTAAAATTTAAAATCATTTAATGTGAGATTAATTGTTTTATTAATTTATTCACTATAGATTTCTATTGATTGGAAATCAAATATAGGAAGAGAATGAGAAGAAAGGAAATAATTAGTTATTTGAAAGCTACTAGATTTAAGCGTATTAATCTTAAAGGCATTAATTTTAAAATTAATTGTTAAATTTTTAATTCAAAAATAAAGAAGAATCTTTACTTTATTTATCTAAAGAAATTATATTCTCTAATATTTTATAATAAAAGGATAAATAAATTTAACAATATATTTAATGTTTAGGTCAATTTTATAAGAAATTTTAGATATATGAAAGTTTTTAATTGAAAATCTACATAAGAGTTGATTGATAAATAGATGACCAATTATAATTATAAATATGTAATTATTGGAGGTGGAATGACTGCAGATGCCGCGGTTCATAGCATCCGGGATAACGATACTAAAGGAACTATTGGTTTAATTAGCAGTGAAGATGATCCTCCTTATGCACGTCCTCCACTTTCTAAAGCTCTTTGGACAGGTGATGAAGAACTCGAAGATATTGATTTGGGAACTAGTGAAATTGATCTCACAATGCATCTTAGCAGGATGGTGACTAAAATTGATCGCTCTAATAAAGAAGCGATAGATGAACAAGGAAATACATATAGTTATGAAAAGCTCCTTATTGCTACGGGAGGTATTCCTAGAACAATCCCTACAATCGAAGAGAAAGGAATAATATATTACCGTACACTTTCAGACTATAAGAATTTGAAAAAACTTGTTGAACAAAACAAAACATTCGGAGTCATTGGCGGTGGTTTCATTGGATCAGAAATAGCAGCAGCTATAAAAATTTATAAGTCAGATGCAGAGGTTACTATGATTTTTCCTGAGACTGGAATTTGCGCATTAATTTTTCCAAGAACCTTAAGCAATCATATAAATGATTATTATCGGGAAAATGGTATTACAGTAATAACAGATGATTTAGTAACTAAAATTAAAAAACAGGATAAAGCTTATTTGGTTGAAACTAGAAGTGGAAAAAAGCTTAAGTTTGATACCGTTATTGCGGGATTAGGAATTAAACCAAATGTAAAACTCGCAGAAGAAGCAAACTTAGAGGTTAAAGATGGAATTGTGGTAAATGAATATCTTAGAACAAATGATCCTGATATTTATGCTGCTGGAGATGTAGCAATTTATCATAATCATGCACTAGATAAATATATCCGTGTGGAACATGAAGATAACGCCCTTATGATGGGAGAAATTGCAGGTCAAAATATGTCAGGAAAACTAAATCCTTTTGATCATTTATCCTTATTCTACTCTGACTTATTTGAACTTAGTTATGAAGCAGTAGGAATTTTAGACTCAAAATTAGAAATGGTTGAAGATTGGAAAGAACCTTTAGAGGAAGGCTTAATATATTACTTAAAGGAGGGAAAGGTTCAAGGAGTCCTTTTATGGAATGTTTGGGAAAAAGTTGATGAAGCTCGAGAATTAATTGCGGAACCAGGACCATTCTCAAAAGATGATTTGATGGGTCGAATCTAACAATTTATTTTATTTTTTATTTTTTTCAATAAACCTTAGTTAATCTATTCCTTACTAATAATTTAAAATCCCATATTTTTATAATATTAAAAAAGTATTTTTAAATGAGAGATTGTATCTTCTTTATAAAAGAACCCGATGAGGTGAAAAATTATTCCAAATTTACTAAATACTAAATGTGTGCCGTGTGAAGGTGGAATACCTCCATTAGTTGAAGGAAAAGAAAATAAATATCTTAAAGAAGTAGAGGGATGGTCGTTAATTAGGGAAGATATTCATCGAATTAAAAAGGAATTCTATTTTGAAGATTTCAGGGAAGCTATGAAATTTGTAAATAAAGTAGCAGATCTTGCTGAGGAAGAGGGCCATCATCCGGATATCTATATATATTATGATGAAGTTATATTAGAACTCCATACACATGCAATAAAAGGACTCCATCTTAATGATTTTGTGATGGCAGCAAAAATTAATGTTATAGAGAAAGAATGGTAAATAAATATAAATCAAACAGAATATCAAGAGGGTGATAATAAAAAGGAAGATGCTGACCATTTATTTAAATATCTTTCAGGAACGTCATCCTTCCGCAAAACTTTATGTGGTTTATACTCAGGTTTTTCCCTAAGTTCTCTGATATTTATAATTTCAATTAATCAAGAGCTTTGTAATATTAATAGTAAATGAGTATTATATTCAATTTAAGATATTTTTAATAAATAAAATTTAATTTTACAATTTAATTTTAGATTTTTAGATTAAATTCTTTCTGCGTTTTACTTAAGAACGAAAGGTTCAAGACATTTGCTACATACTAATTTATGCCCTTTAGAGTTTAAATTATCAACTAGACTCTCCACTTGTTCTATTTCTTTTTTATTTGAGCCTTTTTTTATATAGAAAATTAAAGCTATTAGGGAAAGGACTCCAAGGAAAGAAATAAGTATTATAAGCGTTGTATAATATGTCTCTAATGTGTTATATGTATCAACAGAATATGGAGATGCTCCAATTAGACCAATTATAAATACTATTACCCAAATCAGTGAACAGTAGAAAAGATAACTAAATTTGCGGGTTTTAATTTTCATAATGATATCATTCCGCATCACATTTAATGGGACTCCATATTGATCTTTTTCACATTTTGGACAGTATCCTATTCTTATTTTTTCTCTTTTTTGTATTTCTTCTTGATCTATTGAATTCTCAATAAGAAAATGCTCACAATTTACACATACAGCTTTTCTTTTTTTCTTAGAAAGTTCTAAGTTTTGGTTACAGAATTCACAGTAATACCTAACCATTCTTATCCCCTAAAAATATTCATATGGTTTTCTGATAAGCAATCTTAAAGAAAATTTAAAATTTCTTATTTCAAATTAAAAGTAAATTTGGAGAGTGGTAAATTAAAAAATTTCAGAATAGAATATTATGCAATTAACTGTAAAAATCCAGAATAAATTATATTGAAAAAATTTTGATTTATTTGATAAAAAAAATTTAAAATTTATAAAAAAAAGCCTATTGAATTTCTATTTTTTTCTTTTTTTTCTGTTCTACGTCTTTCTTAAGCAATTTTAGAGTCAAAACACCCTTATCTAATTTAGCATCAATATTATCTTCGTCAATATTTTCAGGAATAGTAAAGCTTCTATGATAACTTGAACTATGATATTCTTTTCTTACAAAGCCTTCCTTCTTTTCTTCGTGCTCTTTCTTTTGTTCGCCTTTAATTTCTAGAATCCCATCATGAACTGTGATCACGATATCTGCCTTATCTAAACCCGGGAGTTCAGCGGTTATACTATATTTATCTCCTTCATCAGTAATATTTGTAAGTGGAGTTCGGAAAAATTTATCCTCATCGAATAGACTTAAATTAAATGGTTCAAAATCCCAAAGACGAGCTGGGCTCCAAAATCTATTGAAATAGCGGTCCATCTCATCAAAAAATCTATCGAAATTACTGAATAGAGACATTGGTCGGTATTTTCTTAATTGAATTGCATTCTTTTCGTTTTGATTCTTAGGAGTATTTTTGATGCTTTCATTTGACTCTGTAGATTCGCCTTTTTTGATCTTAATTTCTTTCTTTTCTTTTATTTCGGTCATAATATCAGCCTCCATCAATTTTTATTTTAATTTTTATGTCAATCATTCTTCGTCAAACATCAATTGACAATCAATAATTACATATTAATTTCAGTATTTAAATGTTTTCATGGTGAAAAATATGACTAAAAAGCTCTAAAGTACTGAAAATGATGAGAAGATCATTTGAGAAATTTGAAGATAAAATCTCTTTTTCCGTGTAAATTTTATTCAATAATTAAAATCTCCTTTAATAAATAATGGAAAATCTTTTATTGAATTATTTTCTGGTATTCTTGACTAAAAATAGATAAAAAGGTATGAAATGTGATTCTTTCAATAATTAGTGGAATATATGCAATAGTGATAGGAATAGGAATTATAGGACTTTGGACAATGCTGCTTCTAACAAAACAAGTACCAGAATTAAAAACAGAACCTGTAGCAATAAAATTTCATATAACTGCTGAAATGACAATGGGGATCCTTTCTCTAATTAGTGGAATTCTTCTTCTTATTGGGCTCTCTTGGGCACCTTATTTCTTTATTCTCGCAACAGGATTAGTTATTTATGCTGTTATCAATTCAGCAGGCTACTATGGACAAAGAAAACAGTGGTTATTTGTGATTATGTTCGGTATAATTCTTATTGCTTCAGTTAGCCTTGTAATATTGAACATATTCATGTGAAAAAATCAAATACTAAATCATGAATTAGGTCTTTAACTTTACCTTCATTATAATATATAGATTAGTACTTGAAAATTGTAAATAATACTAATGTTAAAGCTTTAATTGGTACATCAGGGTGGATGTATAATCATTGGAAAGGTCCCTTTTATCCAGAAAGATTTCCTAATAATAAAATGCTTAAACAGTATGTAAAATATTTTGAAACTGTTGAAGTAAATAGTACTTTTTATAGATTGCCTTCCGCAAGTACAGTTCAAAAATGGATGGATGAAACTCCTGAACACTTTATTTTTGCTATAAAAGCTAACCAATTTATTACTCATAGAAAGTATCTTAAAGATGGGCAAGAAACTACTAAAAAATTCTTTGAGGTTATTGACCTATTAAAACATAAATTAGGTCCTGTGCTATTCCAGCTTCCTCCAAATTGGCAATTAAATCTCGAAAGGTTAGAAGAATTTGTTAAAATTCTCCCTAAGCAATACATTTTTGCCTTCGAAATGCGAAATCCAAGTTGGTACGTTCCAGATCTTATTGATTTGTTAAAAAAATTTAATATTGCTCTATGTATTCATGACTTTACCGGGGATTTATTATTAGAGCAGATTACTGCGAACTTTATTTATATACGATTTCATGGACCAGTAGGTCCTTATTATGGAAAATATTCAAGTGATCATCTTAATCAATGGGTTGAAAAAATTAATACGTGGCTAAGGCAAAATATCAAGATTTTTGCGTACTTTAATAATGATGCTCACGGTTGGGCGGTAGAAAATGCCTTAGAATTAAAGCATCATATAATATGAGGTTTAGATAATCAAAAATAATTAAGTCTATAACCTAAATTCATATATATGCTTCTTTTGATTTCTCATCTAATATTTCATTAATAACTTCTTTAAAAATTTCATAAGGTTGAGCTCCAATAATTAGTCTTTCTTCAATAATGAATGAAGGAACACCATTTATTCCATACTTTCTTAATTCTCCTAAAGATTTTCGTACTTCTTTATAAGGTTCATCTGTATCTAAGTAAAATTCAATTTCATTCTTATCTAGTCCAACCGATTCAGCAAGATCTAATAACAAACTTTTATCTCCAATATCTTTTCCTTCTAACCAATAAGCTTCCAGTACTAATTTATGAAATTTTTCAAATTTCCCCTTTTTCCGAGCAAACTCAGAAATATAGAGAGCTAATCGTGAATTCGGTAATTTTTCTGCAAACTTAAGAGTTAACCCATCCTCCTCCGCAAGACGTTTAACGTTAGCGAATGCCATCTCTAAATATCCTTTAGGAAAAGGCAAATCCTCAATTGAAGCGCCCCGCTTTGGTGTTTCAGGATGAATCTCAAATGGCCTCCATTCCACATCAAGATTATACTCTTCTTTGAGTTTTTCTATTCGATGATATCCAATATAGCAAAATGGACAAATATAATCAGAATACGCTATAACTTTTATTTTTGGTTCACTCATGTGTAGGTTTAAGAAAAATGAAAAAACATATATACTTTTTTCATTTAAAAATTAAGATAAATTAGAATGAAATTTATTCTTTAGAAATTCTTATATTATGATGCTGTGTATAGGATTCCTGGTAATTTTGATAATTGCTGTTGTCGTTGTGATTGCAATAAGCATGTAAATCCTTATTTTTTTTTATCAATTCAATATTTTCTACGAAATGAAGTTTACATCCATTTAAACAGAATTTTAATTTAGTATTTTAATAATATTAACTCGGTGTTATACATGAAATTTTATTGATTAAAACCTTCCTTATCCAATTGGGAATTACAAAGCTCATCACATTTTTGAATATATGGATTTTTCCGGCTCACATGAAAGAATTCAACCTTCTTATATTTATTACAGAGTCGATATACTTCATTACACATGTCAGTTAGATGAGGATAATTGATTTTCCATTTCCTGTTAATCTGTTGGATTACCAAATTGCTGTCAGAAAATA
>JBHLLP010000012.1:0-88784 GCA_048885525.1 Candidatus Hermodarchaeota archaeon
GCTTGAAAAAGCGACGCTTTCCCGACGAAGAAACTTTAAGAAATGAAGTTCAAGCTAGTTTGATTTTTAAACTTTCACTTCCCCTTATTTCATTATAATTCAGTTTTATCTCAATTCATTTTCTAAAAATATTGATAAATTATGCTTCTAATATTATATCAACAAGCTTTTAAAAGAAGTTTAATATAAAATGAAAAGGCTTCCCTCAAAAAGGTTAATTCTTGTCATATTTTCATTATTGGGTATATTATTAACGACAGGATCAATATTTATATTAACTGAGAAATCATATCTTCTAAAAACGCCGAAAAAGACCATTGCCCGTTCGATTTGGTTCATTCATCCTACCGACGAAAGACCGGCTATAGTAATAGTAAGGGATCATTATGAATCATATAATCCCGATGAGAACTTCACATTACTTGTACATGGATTGGGTGACATGAATATTTCAGAGAGGGGAGCGATTTGGAGTAGGGGAGTACAAGGAATACAAGTTGAGATTTTTAATGATAATTTAGTTCTTACTGAAAAAGAAGGTTATAATGCAGAATTTGAATCAATGGAACCTTATTTAGAAGTTAATTTTGGAGATAAAGGTTTAATTGACATTGTATGGCTTGCAATTGTTATTAAAAACAATAAAACAGTTCCTTATGCCTATCAAAATAAACAAGTCATAATTAATAATTCCTTGATTATTAGCATTCCTGAAAATGATAAAGATAAACTAATAATTGATTCAAGTTATGGCAGTAAAAGTCCATTTGAGTTTTGTGGAGACATATTTATAGAGGCGAATGATTCCAATCCTTTTGTCATGGGAGCAAATATATATGATTTAACAAAGGAACCCGCATCTCTAGAAACATTCGAATTTTCGGATAATGAGCGAATCTTAGCAGAGCAATATACTGTAGAATGGGAATTGGATAAAAATATAACAATTCTTTCGATTTTGGAAGAAAGTGAAATTGAAACAATTTTAAATAAACTTCCAGAAATAGGACCGTGCCTCTACACTAATGATTCTGAAAGAAATGTCATTAAAAACAGGTTGATAGTACCTCCAAATACTATTTATAACCTATTATCAAAAGCTATCAATCATTCGGCTAAAGTAGCAATGTCCCATAATTTTAATAATGGCAGCATTGAAAATGTAAGGAGTAGACCTCCGCGGGCAAGAGATTTAGCATTTCACGCGTGGTTATATGAAGATCCAACTGAGGTTTTGCAGGTTTACAAATTAATGGAGTATATAACGGAGCATATTCTTAGATATTATGAACAGCCATCAATGCTATGGCATGGGATTTATCTTGCGGATTATGCAATTGCTTGGGATTTCGCACAGTCAATGTTTAATACATCTCAAGAAACTAAAATTAGGGAAAACATGATTTTATATGGTCAATTCGTTAGGGATTATTTACCAGTTTGTGGAAAAAATAATTGGGAAACGGTTGTATCTTCAGGAGTCGGTTTAGCAGGATTGAAACTGAAAGATTCAGATATGATTCGGGTTACCCTTGAAAAATTAGATCATTATTTAACAGAGAATGTGAGAATTGAAGGAGGAATCTTCGAGGGACAGGATTATATAGGTTTCGCATTTGATTCGTATAAACGCTTTATGATAGCATGTGCCCAACATGAAAGTCTCGGCCTACCGAATTATTTCAAGGATGGCAGGTTCCAATCAATTTTTCAATTTTTCACAAGATGCATTACTCCCGATGGGTTTTTTCCGTTATTTGAGGATGCAAATCCAAGTACATCAGGGTCTACAAATGGATTCATTGTTGCACCTTTTTTTTCAAATGCTAATAACACTCAGCTTGCAAAAGAATTGGTTTGGGCATATAATTTTCATGATGTAAATTCAACCAGTCAAAGTATTGAAAAAATTTTATTCGCAAATTATTCAATAATACCTTCTGAGCCGATTTTACCCGAAAAATATGATAGTGAAGAGATTTATACAGGTGCAAGTTATGTTGCTCAGGATTCGGGACTTGCCATGTTTAGAAATAACTGGTCTACTAATTCAGCTTACCTTACAACTTCTGCTAAAACATTTGATCAATCACATGTTCATTATGATGAATTCAGTTTCGAATTTTGGGCAAATGGCATTAAATTGTTAGCAAATCCGGGTTATCCTGGCTGGAAGCAGGAACATTACTTGTGGACAACTTCCACCCGTGCTTCAAATGGTGGAGTATTATTTTCGGGGAAGGGGCAAACTAAGGAAGATTGCTCAACAGGAATAGTGCAATGGTTAAGAGGCAAATATATAGATTATATTCAGATGAACGATGATAATCTTTATTCGCCTCCATTTTGGGACTATTCTAGGAACTATTCTAGGGACTATTCTAGGAACTATTCTAGGGACTATTCTTGGGACTATTTCTGGTTGATAATAATATGGTCGTCTTTAGGCATTGCCTTTATCATTACAGGCTACATGTTGATTAAAAGAAGAACATTATTATTTAGACGGAAAGAGAACTTTAATTGAAGGAATAGAGCTGTTGAGTGAGAGGTTTAATGACGCTGTAAATGTTTATATCACTTGTGGAAATAAGATTTTAAATTTTTTTAAGTTAATCATTTCAATTAAAGAAACAAAGTTTAATTTATAGTAAAAAGATTTTAAAAGTCAACTTTTACTTTTTTTTCTGATCCAATTTTGTTTTTTCTTTTTCTTTCTCGAGGATTTGAGAAGGTCTCGCCTTGTCTATGGGCGATTCACATGTCCAACAAGCATTTTCGATCTCAATTACAGCTTTTGCACACCCTTTACAATATATGGAATTACAGTGTGGACACACATATATATTGAATCCTACCGCACTTCCCTTACATACGATGCATGTTTTTAATTCATCATAAACAGTTATTTTTTGTCCAATAACTTGTTCTTGTTCTAAATCTACTTCTCTCTTCCAAAGTTGACCGCTCAATTTTTCATTTAACTTTGCTAATTTAATGCGTTCGGATAAAGGAGCATTTATTTGTTTCAAATGTTCCCACTCATCTAATTTCCCTTTTAAATCTTCATGAAGACGCGCAATTTCATTTGCGAAACTCTTATATCCGCGTCTTTCTGCAATCCTTTGACCTTGAATCAGAAATCGTCGAGCAATTTTTATGTCAAAAGTAAGTAATGCTAATTTTCCTTGTATTACATAGGCTTGCATTAAGAGTAGATCGGATTCCCTTTCTTGAGCTAAATCGATGAGTTGCTCAAGTATAGGTTTAATTTCATCGATTATTTCAATTTCTTCTGTTGATTTCAATTCAAGAAGCAAAAGTTCACAGCGTTTAATAAGAGCTTTGGTAAAAAACCAACCAGGTGTTATTCCATCTTTACAAACCTTTTGTAGCAAAGCTTCTGCTTTAGCTCTGTCTCGAATTCTCTTACTTAATGTTAGATAGATAGCTTTACACAACATATACATTTTGTGCAATATAGGATCATTTGGTTTAAGTTCTTTAATTTCTTTTAAGCGTTGTATGTATTTTCTTGCTTTTTCAAACTCTTTCCTTTCAATTGCTATTTCAATAGCATGATAATATATTTCTGTTAGCCAATAAAGTTGCAAATCTTCGTCGTTATTGAAGTATTCTTCTATTAATTCGATTGCACTTTCGATATATACGATAGCTTTATCTAAATCTCCAGAACGCCAATAATAATTTCCAAAAAGATAAGTAGAAAGAGCAATATGCTTTTTAATGTCGTATTTTTTTGCTGCTTTTAAGTATTCGTTATTCAGTTTAAGAAAAAGTTCTAAGTATCCCTTCTTTACATAAGTGATTGTTCTTATATATAATAATTCACACCAAGGTTCTTCAAGTTCTTTAGGCAAGTTTTCTTGAAAAGGTCTAATTAACTCATTCCCTATTTCAATTAGCTCCATTGATTCCTTCAGTTTTCCTGTAGCATTGATCAATAAAGCTCTACCAGCTAATCTTTTAAATTTTTTAATGATCTTATCTGTAATGGTTTTTTCTTTCTGAATCATTTCGCTCTCATTATTTTACTTTTATTTATCGTAGTAATACCTAGTTCACATTAAATTTTGGATTAATGCTATTAAAACCACATTTTCTTTTAAATTTACTTATCAAATATTCAGATTAATTGCGAATATTTAACACTATTATCATGAACTTTGCTTGAAAACTAGAGGTTATTAATACTTGATCTTTATAGTCCTGATTCCACATTCGAAATATTCAAATATTTCGGGAGAAAATTTATATTGCAATCTCTTTATATGTCTATTTAATTCATCAATATAGTGTTTTGATTGTAAATTTCTTCTTAAATTTACCATTACATTCTTGTATTTATTTAAAAACTGTAGAATAGCTTCAATTGTGTTCCATGAGGATTAGATAATGCTCCCTATGATAAAGGTTCTTATAATATAGTCATATGGTGCGATATAGGTATAATCGGGGATTTCTGCTGTAAAAATTACGATAAAATCATAATCTGGAATCACTGTTATCCATTGACCGCTGTATCCTGCTGCAAGATAATACAAAGGATTTACCCACCATAGATATCCATAATCACCATTACTGCCAGGATTAGGTGATGTTGATTCAATTGTCCATTCTTTAGGAACTATTTGGTTACCATTCCAAGATCCATTATTTAAACATAGAATTCCAATTTTAGCCATCACCCTAGGTGTGAAACAAATGCCATATGCTCCATTAGTAATTCCTTGATAATCCTCTATCCAAGACCAATCTTTCTGAGAAATCCCAATTGGTTCAAATAGGTAATCTCTAGCAAATTCTGAAGTTTTCATACCTGTTGTTATATTGATTATTGCAGATAAAAGGAAACAACCTGTATTACTATATAGCCAACCTTCTCCAGGATCAAATAAGAGAGGTTCGCTAAGAGATTCTTGAATATAAGATTGATAAATACTGTAACCTCCATAAGGAAATCCTGAAGTTTGAGTTAATAGATGCCAAATAGTTATGTTTTTTTTCCGTTCATCATAGCTAGGGCTCCAATAATCCTCAAAAAATTCATAAATTGTTTGATTGAGGTTGTCAATATATCCCATTTCCATTGCTATACCAATTAGTAGGGATACTATACTTTTTGTACAAGAATACACTTGATGCATATGATCAGCTTCCGTAGGCACCATCCAATGTGGAGCAAAGCTTTTTTCCTCACGGCGAACATAGTTTTCTAAGAAATTTTCATCAACAATATAGTTGTTACGTACGATTAATACACTATGTAAGTTTATTGAGTTATTTTGAATGTAATCATACATATCCTCAAATTTACTTGAGTTCAAACCTTGATCTTCTGGATTGACCGTACACCAATAGTCCGTTGGCCAATACATTCCTCTGCATTGAAATGTTAACATCATTATTGGGATACTGATACCTAAGACTGTTATTAATGATGCACCAATGATTACTGTTATCGCCCAAATGTATTTCTTTTCCATTATACTCATCTATATTATTAATTTTTATATAAATATTAGGAAGAAAAAAACGCTCATAATACAATTTTTAGTCACTTATGAAATATCTTTACTATATTTTAGTCATATAGATCTCGGCAGTAGGGAAAAATGCTTCTCCAGGATTAGATCAATAAGATAAAGATTTTTTTCTTTAAATGCTATAATATTGATCCTCATTTGATAAAAAATCTCCTTATTAAGTCATCTGCTTTACTAAAAGGAGTTGTATTTCCTTTCCAATTTAGGAGTACATCACTAAATTGGTTTTCAAATGATAAATGAAACATTTCAAGGCGATATCTAAATTCCTCAGCATGTCCTGCTGTAATTAAAATACTTTTTGTTTTGATACCATGAGTGAAAAATACTTTTTTATCTCCGTGATCAATTTCTTTTATATGACCTTTATCTGATAATATTTCACCAAGAAGTATATCTACTCCTCCCATTGCTGATCCTGCTATATCACTTTCTACTTGTTTCACCTTATTTTTGTTTACCCCTGACTGAAAATTATACTCATACAAAACTCCAGATGAGGCACTATCTATTACAAACAATCTTTCCATTTTTAACATCCAGTTTAGTTCTGATAACCTTGGTAAGCGATTCCACACATGTGTCATTAAAAGAGCACCAGTTAATATACATATATACATCAAAACAAACATCCAATTTCCAAAAATAGGTGTAAGGAGTATAAAGTAAGTTGAAAATCCAGAAAGTGCAAAACCAATTATAAACCATACGATTGGGTTAGATTGTTTTACAACCTCGAGCTTCATAAATTTATCCATAAATTTACCACATGAAATCGCTAGAGGTACAACTATGACGATAATATCTATTATTAAACTTTCCAATCCAAAAATGCCAAGGATTATTATAGTAATAATGCCACCTCCAGAAAAAATAGAGAGTGTAAATGAAAATCTTTTTTTCTCTTGAATGGGACTATGTAAGTAACTATCCAATTCGTTCATGAATACAAAAAGAAAAATTCCTATTGCCATGGAAAGGTTGATAAAAAGGGCAAAAATGGGATCATATTCAAGATCTGGATAGAATCGTGGTAATGATGAAAAAAACAAATTAAGTGCAAAGCATAAAAGATAGAGAGTAAATCCCGTTGTTGAGGAAGCTATTTTACCTTCTCGAATTCTTCTAATTGATTGAAGTGCTAAATAAAATATTCCAATTGCAGCTAAAGAATGAAGTAGAAGAATAATATCTCTTTCAAAACCGAGTATTATTGTTTGGAATATCATCTTGATTACCATAAAAACTCTTTATTTTTAAAGTTAATCTTCAAGCTTAGTTATTAGTATTATGGTGCTCACAGATATTCCAGAACCCAAATTTATGAATAAGCGAAAAGAGTAATTAAGGCTCGATCAAATTTCAGTCGTAACTTTATTCTATTTTTTCATTTCAGGATGAATAGAGAAAATAAATGTTTTTGAACAATGCTAGAAGAAGTTTGAATCTATAAAGTTTAAACAATCTTCAAAACTCCCCTTTTCGAAAAATGTTGTCACTAGCTGGTATTAGATCCAATATTTTAAAAGGAAAGTAGAATTAATCTTTAAAATCTATAAAGATTCTAAAAAATGAATTTTTTATGAAGAATACAAAACTATCTGTATTTATATTAATATTTAGCATCGGTTTTTTATTTACGAATATTTCCATCCCACAAGGGTTAAGTATCGCCAATCTCGGTAAAATTCCTGAATCCTGTACAATTTTTACTGCTGCAATTGGAGATAAAGTGTTTTTTGGTAACAATGAGGACTTCCTTCTTGATGGAACATATATGTGGTTTTTTCCGAGTCAAGAGATTGAAATCCCTAATGGAACATTACTGACGCATGGGTCGATATTTTTCGGATTTGATAATAATTATAATCATCCCGCTGATGGACGGGTCATGGGAGGGATGAATGATCAAGGCTTATGTTTTGATATAAATGGACTATCTGATATTATTAAGTTAAACTTATACCCTGAGCGAGAAGAAATTTACTCGTGGGCTTTAGGGAACGAAGGTCTCCAAGTGTTGTGGGAATGTAGTACTGTTAATGATACAATTGAATGGTTTGAATCTCATCATCCCTATAGTTATATTGCATGGCAGATACATTTCGCTGATGCTACAGGGGATGCTGTAGTTATCAGTGGAGGAGACGATGGAGAGCTCGTATATACTAGAAAAGGAAATTCAACTTACTTAATTTCAACTAATTTTAATGTCGCAAATTTTTCTAGTTGGCCACATGAATGTTGGCGTTATGATACGGCGAAATCCTATCTCGAAGCCCTCTCTGACGAAGAAAGCCTTACTGTTGACTACTGCCGGGACATATTAGATGCTGTATCTACGTCTGAGACCTCATATAGCAATATTTTTGATCCTATTCAATTTGATATTTATGTGTACTATGAACATAGATATAGTAAAGTTATTAAACTGAATTTAGAAGAAGAACTGGCAAATATCACGACAGGAATTAATGGAGAACCAACCACACTTGGTGATATGCTGTCGTATTGGGGAGAATTTACTTTAAAAGCGATTCGCATTGCAGATCTATTTCAAACTGATTATTCCTGGAATTATTACCCTGATACTCCAGAACCATCTTCTTTAAATCTCTGGCTTTTAATTCCATTAATTCTTGGTATTACGGGTTTAGCAATAGGTTCAGTGGTGGGTGTGATTTATGGCTCTAAGCACTTAATTAGATATTTTAAAAAGCTTAGAATGAAATGATAATAATATTATAAAATTCCTATATCCATTTGGAACTCTTAAGATATTAGAAATTTCTGATTAAATGAGAATTCACGAGACTTAAAGAATTTTACAACCGTGAATATTCTTTTTCCTCTGTTTTCTTTTATATAGTAGTATTAATATTATAGACACTCCAATAAAAGACCCAAAAATGATAAAGGGAGATAATCTGGTAAGTACCATTATCCAGTAATTGCTATATGAGATAAACACACCATTTATATTAATAATTTCATTTTTCCATTCCCACACATAACTTTTACCGTTCACAATATTGGTTATCGTACAGTTATAATCTGAGTATGATTTAGGTTGCTTTCCAATTACCCTAAATTCAACTTTTTCTGTTATTGGCCCATTCCAAGCACGGGAAGTTCCTATATCATAATAGATGTATATATAATCACTTCTAAAGTTTGGATTAGAGATATATGAATCAAAAATATATCTAATATTAAGAGAATTACTCCCAGGAATAGATAGATTGACAACTATAAATTTTCTATTGAATTGGCCTTGATAATAGAAATCATGATATTTATCCCAAGGAGCATCCCAAATATCTTGCTGAATAACATTAAAAGGAATTGAACTTTCATTTACTTTTATTAAGCAAGAGTCTTTTATATTATTAAAAGCTGAAGAAAAAGGAGCTCCAAGTGTTATGTATTTGGACTCATTGGGATTATAGATTGTATAATTCGCTTCTATATGAAGATATATCTTATTAGCAGATTCCCGATAATTAATATCAAAAACAACATTAGCGTTTGTTAAAATTAAATGATCATTTTCTACGGGAACAAATCCAGCGGTTCCTCTATAATCAATAGGTATAATATCAGCTTTAGCACTACTTATATAGTTTGGAGAAATTAAGAATATTATCAAAAAAGTGTATAAATATGCTTTAATTCGAGTTTGTCCCAATATAGATGCTCCAGTCTTATTTTTTCCTTGTCTAATTAATTATTGGCGGTTATCTTTAAATATTAATTTATAAGAAATTTGATCATTTAAATATTACAATAAATTAAAAAAATCTCTAGAAGTAGGGGGCACCGCTTTTATTTGAATTAATTTATACAAAGCTAAATTTGAAAAGAATAATAAAATGAAGGAAAATTTTTAATCACATTATTTCTTTGCTAAAAACAGTAATCGGATCTTCAATAACAGGACTTTCTATGATTATAACCATTTTATTTACTCCTAAATTTTCAAATTCCTGTATTTTTTCTTGAATATCTTTAATAGTACCCATGAAATGGTATTTTATATTGGATTTAAAGATTCCCTTCTCTTTTCTTATTCTTTCAAGCGTTTTTTGGTTGTCTACAATTGTAATATTAGTATAAATAGAGGTCTCAAACTCCATTGGATCTCGACCGTATTCCTTTAATTTTTCATTAATCGTAGAAATACTCTCTCTGAATTTTTTTTGATCTCGAGGAATTTGATATGCTAGATTTACTCCATCTGCTTCTCTACACGCAAGATCGATCATTCTCTTCCCATTGTTAGTTCCAACAACAATCTGCGGGTAAGGTTTCTGAATAGACTTTGGAAAATTTATATGGGTTTCTAGTTTCCAAAATTTTCCATCAAATGTAGTTTCATCTTCTGTAAATATCTTCTTGTAAATAATAAGGGATTCTTCTAACTCATCAACTCTCCTTTTTGGGGAATAAAATGGATAACCATAGGCCTCAAATTCATCTTTAAGCCACCCTGCTCCTACCCACAGTAAAATACGGCCATTAGAAATATGATCCAATGTCAATATTACTTTAGCTAAATAAGCTGGATTGCGAAATGAATTACACATAACGATATGGCCTAATTTTATCCTATTTGTTTCCGTTGCTAAAGCAGCCAATATTGTATTAGATTCTAAAAATGGTATTTTTTTCTTTTGTACATCTCCTAAACTAAAGAAATGATCTGTAACGTGAACAGATTCAAATCCTAATCTTTCAGCTTTTACTGTTAAGTCTCTAATTTCAGAATATTTTTGATTTGAAGGATCTCTCACAACATACCCAAATCTCATAGGATTAAAAAAAAACATGAACTAAATTAAGTTTTATCGTTTTTACCGAAAAATGTACATATACGTTATTTTTTAAAATGGTTTTTTAAATATTTTAGTTATCCTTTTTCGCGTCATATAAGCTGAGATCCCAATAATAGACAAGAATATAATTATATGAGAATAACCTGGAATATCATTTGGTTGATATAAATCCCATGAAGTAAGTATTAAGGTACGTTGAGGATGGTCAGCTTCTACTATGATTCCCGTGGCTATGTCAATAATTTCATATTCTTCGGGATTGATCATAAAGGTTTTACAGACTGTTATCAATCTCAATGCGTAAGTATGGTTGTATGTTCCATATATAGAACTCATTGTTGCTGTCCAAGTGTCATCATGAATAAAATCATTAGAAATTATCTGATTTGAATTAAAGGCTCCATTTACGTAATTATCTGCTCGAACTTCTGTTGTTGAGATGCTTGTTACATTAAAGCTATAATAATCTTTACTATCAATTCTAACTGTCCACTTAAACCCTATTGATATCCCTTTATAATCCGCTGTTCTTAATCGAGAAAAAGTGTCTTCATATGATCGAATATTTCCAATATTGCTGAAAATACATAAAAAGATTATGATCGGGATTATATTAGGAAGAAATTTTCTGAGTTTTTTCATTTTAAATTACTTTCCACCTTTTTACTTTCTATTATTAACTAGATGGTCTTTAGATATATATTTAGATGTATATAACTTCTATCGAACAATTTAAATAATGTCTAAATATTTCATTAGGTTAATAATTTATGAATTAAATTGCAAACAGAATTTAGCTCATAAATACTTCGATTTAAATTGAAGTTAATGTACTTTTTTTTGAGCATTTCCATATCTGATTATGTTCTTTAGTTATAATTGCAATTTTTTTTTTATTATAGATAAGGTAAAAATTTATCTAGAGTTATTTTTGCCCCTATTTTCGATGGAATTTCAACTGCTTTCTTTACATCATTATAAGAATAACCCTTATTATATAAATTTTCTATTACTGGAGAGAAAACCTTTTTATAATATTTATCTCCAATTTTATTAATAATTTTATCGAATTCCTTGGTTGCTATCCATTTCTCTTGTTTTCTATGAGTAATTGATACCCCTTTCTCCTTTCCTTTTTGTTCTAATTTATATTTCTGGGGTTCTTTTCCTAGCCGCGCTTGATATCCAACAATAGCAATCACAATTCCATGGATCTTTGCCTCTTCTTCATTATGTCCAGCTTTAAGCCAATCAATACGATGATATTCGGAGATTATATCCCATTTACCTATCTTAATTAATTTCATTTCTTCTATTTCTTTTGAGTTAAAGCCGTTAGGTATCATGTAATTAGCTATAATTTTTACTGTACACTTTTAAAAATAAATAAGTAATTTGCTATTTTAATTCTTTTAGTTGTGTGTTAAAATAATATATATTATTTTAAGAATGAAGCGAGTAGTGATTAAGATTACTTAAAGAGTGCTGATGCAGATTCTCGGGAATTAGCCAAGAAAATTAGGAATATTTTATAGTATAAGGTTTTTTTCAATCTTTTCTACTAATTTTGAAAAAAGTTAAATATATTTTTTATAGTTCTGAGCATCTTTTTCAAATTAATTCATTTATTTCTTAAGAATTATTTTCATCCAACCATCAGTCAATATCAATTGGAATTTTTTATTAAATTTTGTGTGTTCAAGAAGCCTTTTAATTTTGGTATTGTATAATTTCCATGGAAAGCCATGTGCTTTCTGGATTTGGCTAACAATATGATATTTAAAAGATCCATATTGACGTTTTAATTTAAGAATTTCATCCTTAGGGGGATTTGAGCATCCATCATAAATCCAAGCTTCGCTACCATGTTTTAACACACGATAACACTCATTGAAAACCTTGAGAGGGTGCTTCCAGTGATGAAATGAACCCGTGCTAGCGATAAAATCGACAGAATTGTTTTCAAAAGGAATATTTATAGCATTTGCTAATTTAAAATTTACATTTTTAAAACCTTTTGCATTACTCGTAGCAATTTCAACCATTTTTCTACTCAAATCAATCCCATAAATATTTAACTTAGGTGCTCTTTTTGCGATTTCTATTGATAAGAAACCGGTACCTGACCCTACATCAATAAGAATTCCTTTATCTATTTTTTGAACAATATCTTGGGCAATTCTTAATTCCGGTTTACTCAAAATTATTTTTACAAGAGCATTATAAAGAATTGCACCAGGGGTAGGGATTGCTTCAAATTTTACTTGGATATCTCTAATAATTTTTGCTAAACCCATTTGTGTATTCTCTTTTATGATTATAATTATACTTTGAATTTTCTTTCGTCATATATCACATTTTCTCTTGAAATAATGATTTACTTCTGAAATAGTCTTTTTTGCATCTACTCTTTGTTTTCAATATTTCGATAAGTTATTCAAATATTTAAATATTGGAATTAGTCAACAAAATCAAGAGAAGATTAAAAAAAGATTATAACTAAAGAATAATTTATCATCAATCTTGTTTATATTGATAAATCCCAAAATTAAATGAAAAATAATGTCGAGCAATCAATCTGAAAATATTGAAGATATTGAAATTAAATCTATAAAAAAGGCTATTATGGATTATTACCATGAAGGGCATGTTAAGAGCGATCCAGAACTCTATAAAAAAATCTTGCATGATGAATGGAAGTTTTTTCTATTCAATGAGAATAATCAATTAAGAATAGTTGATAAAGAAGAGTATTTATCTTGGTATGATCCAGAAAAAGTGAATAAAGACTTAACTTGGACTACTGAGTTTTATAATATTGATGTAACTGGGAATAATGCTGCTGTAAAATTAAGAATAGAATGTGAGGAAGTTGGATATATTGATTACTTTAACCTAATGAAAATTAACGATAAATGGTGGATCGTCCATAAAATTTCACATAAAATCAAATAAAATTATTTCAAAATATTTTCTTTTTTTTTAAGAGAAATTAAATTTTTTAAAAATTTTAGCTATATTCTTTATGTGACGATGATTTGTGCCACAGCATCCCCCTAGGATTCTGACATTTGAGTTTAAATATAAATCTATCATCCTTTTCGCCCAAGTGCGTGGGTTTTCAGAAACCGTTTTGTTAAGTAATTCTAATTCTTCAGGACTCTTAGCAGAACCATTCGCTTGTAATCCCATAAGTCGAGTTCTTACTAGTTCCGTATTATTAGGGTCATTATTTATTGTACTTATACAATGATTTGGATGAATGCAATTTAGCATATAATAGAACGGTTTTGGTGAAACAGAATTATCAATTACTGAAATTGCTTCATTAAGGGATGTTCCATCTAACAAAGTCCCATTTGGGCGAATAACAAAACTCAAAACATAATCAATATTTGATTCTGCCATAGCTTTAGCCATACCTAGAGCCTCTGAAGAAGCTGGTAAAGTGGACCCAAGTAAGAAGTCCACACCTGCTTCAGTTAGCTCTTTTACTTGAAATTTATGAAAATCGTGTGCCTTATCAGTTGGAAGAGCTTCTTCTGGATTATAGGCATCCCCTTTACAAGCCATTGGTCCTCCTATTGATATTTTATTAGCAAATTCCCCGTATTTCTCACGAATGTCAAATAAAAATTTAACACAATCAGCATTAACGTTTTTATTTTTTAATCCAGCTAATTCTATACGCTCCTGATTTGCTCGCCAAGTAGGAGTAAGAATTAGAATTGGTAAGTTAAATTTATAGGCTACAGAGATATACTGATTATAGATTTTATCAAGTATTTTTTTTCCAATAGTATCATAAATCATACCAGCATTCGCGATGTATTCGTCCAACTCAAATTTGAATTCTGTTTTTACTCTTTCGATAACAGCTCCTTCAGCAAGGATTAAAGGATTTTCTGAAATTAATTTTCTTAACATAATTCCTTAGCTTCCTAACATTAAGTTTTAAAATTTACTTATTAACATAAAAGAATCATAAAGAATTTTAAAGATAGGAATTAATAAATATTTTGCTAGAGGACAAAAAATAATTGTAAATACTTTAGATTAATTTTAAAAGAGTTTAGTACACTAAATTGGAATCATGCTCTTTTAAAGTATCTGTAAGAACCAAACAGACTTTCTCTAAAATTTTTGAATCAATTTTGTCGATGGTATCATTAGGAGTATGCATAAAAGCATATGATTCTACACCACCTATTTCAAATCCCTGAAGCCCCCTATCTCCTAAAAAGCCTCCATCGGAATGTGTACCGAGGACTCTTTCCGTAAAGTAGTGTCTGATTGGAAGATTTCTTTTATTATTCAATAGTAAATGATTAATATGTCTAGCGTGATCTCCTTCATTTTCTCCAGGAAATAGAAATACTTGTTTAGCTATAGATTCAAAATTAAAGATTATTGATTTTTTGGGATCAAAATCCTTTAAATTATTATAAAATTGTCTTATACCCATTGTTCCGCATTCCTCAGCTCCAGTAAAAAGAAACCACATGTTATAATTTTGTAATCTGTTTTCAGGGATGCTATAATAGTTTAATAGCTCTAAATTGCACGCGATACCTGACGCATTATCAATAGCGCCATCAGAACTATTATCCGTAGTGTTAATAAGCAGTATTATTGAGGTAAATATGTTAAATGTTAAAGGAACCAACCCGATAACATAAAATATGATTTCAAATCCTATAAATATCAAATTTTTAAAGACTACATTAATAGCTAAAATAATTGAGGTAGCGATCCAAAGTCTTATAATTCTTATACGTATTCTAATCTTGAATCTTTGTCCTTTAGAATCCAGATGACTTATAAACAATAAAATTCTGTTATTATTCTTTATTTTATTAGTTAAGGATTTAACTTTTACTAAAAGGTTTTGTGAATTGAATTTTGGTCTAAACTGAATTTTTTCGGGTTTCCTCGTCAATATAATAGATGTAATCAATATACTAAGTAAAATAAATATTAAAATCATAGACGCAATCAGATCTACCTTCATATAAAGTAAAAATAATATTAATGAAGTAGATAAAAATGATATTTTGGGATATATTCTTGAATAAAATGAACTATATGTAAATTTTTGCATTTCAAATTCCAAATTTAAATTCTCTACTTCTTCTTTTACCTTATTAAACGCCTTAAGTTCGAATTCCGTGCCAGATAATCGAGGAAAAGAGAATTTTTTAAGATTCTTTTTAATGCGGGCTTCTTCAATCATAATAATCGTAAAAATTTTTAAGAGATGTAGTATAAAAGAGTAAAAAATCTATATAGAGTATCATTGTACATTACCTATTAATATAGAGATTTTATGGTTTTTTATCTGGTTTTGTTTAATTGTAAGATTACAATTTAAAACAGATTAAGAACTTTCCTAAATATTTTGTCACTATGATTATTTGAACTTATATTTTATAAGGACATTAGAATTAAACTTTTAAATCAAAGCAGTCTATAATAAGTAATTTTTATGAAGATCACGAAGTTACCTATTTTTATATTAATATTTAGTTTTGGTTTTCTATTTACTAATATTAGCATTCCAATAGGAGTAAGTATGACCCATTTCGATAATATACATGGATCCTGTAGTATTTTTACCGCTGCAATTGGAGATACAGTACTTTTTGGTAATAATGAGGATTACCTTCTTGATGGAACATATATGTGGTTTTTTCCAAGTCAGAAGCTTGAGACTTCCAATGGAATAATGCAAACATATGGAGCAGTATTTTTTGGTTTTGATAATAATGATCATCCTGCTGATGGATATGTACAAGGAGGGATGAACGATAAGGGTTTATGTTGGGATGGGAATGGATTACCAGTTCTTCCCATGATTCCACACCCAGAACGAGAAGACACACATCAATATTTTCATTTTTTCATGGAAATTTTATGGGAATGTAGTACTGTTAATGAAACAATTGAATGGTATGAATCTCATTATCTCGGTGATGCTATTGCATGTCAGATGCATTTTGCTGACGCCACAGGGGATGCCGTAGTTATTAGCAGAGGACTTGATGGTGAGTTGGCTTTTACACGAATAAGTAACTCAACCCATTTAATTTCTACTAATTTTAATTTAGCAGATTATTCAAATGGATGGTATCCTTGTACACGATATTCTGCGGTAGATTTTTATCTTGAAAGCCTTTCTTCTGAAGAAGATCTCACTGTTAGTTACTGTGAGCATATATTGGATGTTGTATCTACTTCTCAAACCTCATATAGCAACATTTTTGACCTTCCTCGGCGCGATATTTATGTATATTATGAAAGTAGTTTTAATAGAGTTGAGAAACTAAATCTTGATGAAGAATTAGAAAATTTAACTACTGGAATGAATGGAGAACCTACTACACTTGGTTATAATACCTGGATTTTAGGGAATCTTACTTCAAATGCGATTCGAATTGGAGATCTTTTTCCATCTCAATATCCTTGGTTTCCTGAAACTCCAGATCCAGAAAATGTCTCACTAAATCCTTGGCTTTTAATTCCATTCATTTTTGGAATAGGCAGTCTAACAGTTGGTGCAGTTACTGCAAGTATTTTTGGCTCTAAACGTCTTATAAGGTATTTCAAAAAACATAGAATTGAATAAAATATAATAGAGATTTTATGTTAATTACTGGACTCCATTTTATTAATTTATGTTAATTTATTACTCTTCTTTAAAGAGGATATAAGACAAATAAGGATTTGCAAAATGAAAAAATTAGAATTGAAAGATGTAATTGATACAACCCTTCCTGAAAATGAAATCTTTGATAGAATCATGGAGTTTTTTAGTCAAAACCAAATTAAAATAAAACAATTGAATAAAAAAAGTGTGATTGGTATGTATGGTTCTAGATTAAAAGCTCACACAAGAGGCATTCGAGCTGATTCGTCAATTTTACCTGTAAAGATTACGATTAATTTACAAGATAAGGAGAACGCTACAGAATTGAGTATTCTTATGAAAAAAGGGTACATTGGAATACCTCCGTTAGGGTTAAATAAGAAATATCTAATAATATTTGCAAGGTTAATGAATAGTTTAAAATTACAATTTTATAAACAAATGTACCTAAAAAAAGAAATAAGTAAATGTAGTAATTGTGGTAAGGATATTCTTTATGAAAATCAAAGATTCTGTGAATTGTGCGGTATCGACTTATTAGAAACTTAATATCACATTAAATCTTATTCTTTTATCTTTAACGATATTCAAATTATTTAACAACTATTATAATTTTAACTCCCATTGTTCTTCGGTTAAATCTTGCCCCCATATACAATGAGTTTTTGATTCTACTAATTGAAATCCATACTTTTCATATAATTTCCGCGCTATTATAAGATAACTAAATGTCCCTAAAATAACTTTTTGATAACCTCGATTTTTACAAAAACTTAGAGCTTCAAGCACTAATTTATTGCCGATTCCTTTATTACGTTCATGAGGTTCAACAAGTAGCCAACGTAATTGTGCGATTTTCTCTTCAAATTTCACAATGGCAATCGAACCGATAATCTCAGTTCCCTTCTCTACAATCCACAAAGATTCTTTAAAGGGATCATAGTTTTCAATAAATTTTGCCATGTATTTAGCCACATAAGCTTCAAATGTTTCATCAAGCTGATATTCATTAGCATAAATCACTCCATGTCGATACGTAATATATCCAATATCACCAGGTTTGTGAGAACGTATACTATAAAATTTTGATTTCTCTGTCTCAGGCTTTAAAATTCTTTCAATAGTTCCCATAGCAGCAACAAGTCGATTCTTATCCTCATCTGTTATATTATCAAGCAGCGTTTTAATTTGTTCATTTGCTTTTTCTTGTAGTTCTGAAATAAGTTCTTGCCCTTTAGAAGTTAATGAAAGCAATTGTTTACGCATATCGTTGGTTGATTGCTCTTTTCGAATTAAATCTTTCTTTTCAAAACTACTTAATATTCGACTAAGATAAGCTGGATCTAGATTAAGCAGTTTGACAAGTTCAGTCGCAGTTGAGGTTGATAAACGATTAAGTTCGAACATAATTCTCACCTCAGTTAAAGAATGCGCACTCTTTAATAGGGTTCTATCTAGGAGCCCTAGCAAATTAGTATAGAACCGATTAAAACTTCGTATTTTTGCAATTCTTTCTAAATTAGTTTTCATCATTCTATATCTAATAAAATGATTTTTGAATTTAAATCTTGACAAAATCAACTAAATACTTGATATTATCAAGTAGTTTTTTATTATAAAAATTCCAATTTTATAGAATAAGGGCTTGTTTTACCATTTTTATATGATGTATCTTCGGATAAACAAATCTTTTTTCAACTCCTGTAATCTCATTAAAAAATTGGTTTTTAAAAATGTACTTTTAGAAGTATATTCATGATTATAGATCACTGTGATAAAACACTCAGCATAAAAATAGTGTATTTTGGACCCGCATATTCGGGTAAGACTACTTCCATTAAATCATTATTCTCCCATTTTGGAAAGGGTGATGCGCTGCAAAGCATCGAAAGTACAGTTAAAAGAACCTTATTTTTTGATTATGGTACAATTACTTTCCAAAATGAAGAATGGAGGTTGAAGCTTCACATTTATACTACAACTGGTCAGGATTTCTATTTAATAACCAGACCAATTACTTTACGAGCAGTTGATGGCATTATACTTGTGCTGGACTCTCAAGAGGATGTATATGAACGTAACCTTACATCATGGAATGAACTTCTATCATATTTTAGAGATTGTATCGAAGATATTCCTATAATAATTGCATTTAACAAACAGGATTTACCAGATAAATTTAATCCAAGAAATTTCTTAACAGAGATTGATTTTGATAAATATAAGAATATGGATTCACGATATACTATTGCAGTTAGTGGAGAGGGAATACTTGATTGTTTTGAGGATATATTAAGATTGGTATTAAGGAAGTTTTGCAAACATCGATTAATTTCAACTATAAACTGATACTTAATTTTCTGATTCAGCTGCTCGGTTAATGAGGTCTTTTATCCATGTAAATTTTGCAGGATTGTGTTTCATGGTTTCTCTAAGTAGCTCTTGAGCTTTATCATTATTGGGTTCAATTTCTAACAAGTAATTACAAAAATCCAATGCCATTTCATAGAACTCAAGTTCATAAGAGATTGATGCCAAATTAAATAAAGCATTTACATCGGATGGGTTTTCTAATACAACTATATTAAGATTTTTATTAATTTCCATATACGCTTCAATATACTTCAGTACCTTTTCTGCTGGTTCGATAATTTTCTCGTGACCTTCGCAAAGAATATCAATTGCAAGGTTACGGTTTAATAATTTCTTCATTGAGTTAATATAAATTTCTAAATTCCCTCCTTGAAAATTAATAGCTATCCCTGGTAGGTCTCCAGCAAAAAGGATCCTTTTATCATCCGTTTCTAAAAGATATGCTACAGATCCCGGAGTATGTCCTGGAATGTGAATACATTTAAACTCATAATTTCCAAATCTTAAAATCTCATTATCATTTTTCAGTATTCTATTAATTTTAACGGGTTCATATTTATAATCTGGAAATATTTGTTCAATATTAGGATTTCTTATCTTTAGCTCATTATCTTCAGCATCTAGCTCATGGGCATAAAATTTGATATTCGTATTAAATTCTTTAAGTTTATAACATATACCATAATGGTCTATATGACCATGTGTAATAAGACAGTGCTTAATATCTTTCAAATCAAACCCTTCTTTCTCTATAACTTGTATCGGTTCAATATCCAATCCCGCGTCTATCAATACTAACCCATCATCACTTTTAGTATCGACCATGTAAACACAACACCCTCGAACATTAGGGTCATATGGTTTAACAATATACACATTATCTACGATGGTTTTCATTTTCACCATTAATTCATCTTTGATTTAAAGTGAAGTTAAATATTTATTTTATTTTAAAAGACTTTGGATAATACTGATTTTTTGTGGAGATATTGAGCCTAATATTCTGATTTTTTCAAAATTTTAAGTAGAATAAATCTTTCTTAGTATTAATTTTGAAATAGCAAAACTAATAAAAATTAGTTTAAGGGCGGTTTTTGTGAAGTTTATTGAAGAAACTTGCGAACAATGTGGAAATTGTCTTTTTGAGTGTCCATTTTTAAAATTATCACGAGAGAGTGCTAAGGAAGCGATAATCCATATGATTGATAAAAGAATGAAGAATGAATCACTAAAGAACTGTATAGGATGTGGATATTGCGATAATGTCTGCCCTACAAATTCAAACCCTAGTGAACTTATAAAAGAAATAAATGTAAAAGAGATTAGTAATCGAGGCTTACCACGTTTCTATTTTATTTCTGAAGAAATTCCTTTTAATTCAGCTACAATTGCTATGCAAATCGAAACTAAAACAAAAGAAAAAAAACTTAGAGAATACCTAAATCCACCCAAAAGTGAAGAAATGTTTTATCTCGGATGTAGTCTTTCTTATATCCAAACAGATTTACTAAACACCAGATTATTAGAAGGATTACCAAAAATAGGGGGAGCAAAATATTGTTGTGGGGGCATTGTAACTTATTTTGGTGATGAAGAAGTTAAAATAAAAGGTAAAGCATTATTAGAGGAATTCACTCGACTTGGCGTTAAAAAATTAATAATGTTCTGTCCTGGATGTTTAGGAATGATGAAAGGAGTTTATTCAAATCTTTTACCGGAGTTTAGGAATAGTATCGAATTTCAGACGTTTAGTCAATATCTTATAGAGAAGTATCATAAGGATGAAATTCGATTTACCACTAAAATTAATGAAAGGATAACATTTCATGATCCTTGTGCTTGGGTTGGTTTAGATGAAGAGGTCTTTAACGCTCCACGTGAATTACTGGAAATACTAGGTTATGAGGTAGTAGAAATGAAACATAATAGAAAAATGACTTTATGTTGCGCAGCTTCAGTTTCAGATTCAAATAAAGAGCTATATAACGAAATTTCAGGAATGAGAATTGCAGAAGCTGAAGAGATTGATGCTAAAAGGATGGTTGTTAGTTGTACTGGATGCTTATCCTTAGCAAAACCGGCACGAGAAAGGAATATAGAAACATATCATATGTTAGAATTAGCTCAAATGGCAATCGGTGAAAAACCAGCTCATAGAACGATTGAATTAAGGGAAAACTATAAAAAACTTCTTACAAAAACAATAAAGGAAAACCCAAATCTACTTAAAGATAAAGTAATAATCAAGAATGGAAAAATCCAACACTTATAGATGTCTTGTTTATTTTTTCCATTCAGTTTTTTCAATAGGATACAAATAATCTAAGATTAATCTAATAGGTAACAACATCATTCCTCCATAATATGGATTTTCATCGCTTTTACTCTCTACTTCATCAGGAATTTCTTTATATAATGCACGTGTCTTTTTATAAAACAAGGTTGCATTTTCAGGAGTATAAAATGCAATTGAATGATAAGAAGTTCTATTTTCTTTAAACATCTTTTTAAAAATGCTAATTACGTTCTCCAAATTTCCCATATCAATCTCTTTTTCCAAGGATCCTAGGAAATCAATCCAGTTTTTTAGAATACTTTGGTTTAAAACAGCAAAAGATCTTAGAGTTTCAATTTTAGATCTGCAATATTCTTCACTGAATTTCTCTGGTTTTATTATTTCCGAGTCTTTTTCAATCCAAGAATAATACTTTCTATAAATATTGCTACGAGATTTTTCTTCACGAGATACTTTTACAAATCCTGCATCCATCATTTTTTTTAGATGCTCATAAATTGTACTTTTAGATTTACCCATTCTTTTACTTAAATCTAATATACTTAATTCTCTGTATATAATTAAAAAATTGCATATTTGAAATCGCGTTTTAGAGCGTAAGATATCGGTTATAGATAGTTTCTCAGATTTTTGTTTTACTTTTTTTGTCAAATAACCACCTTATGAGAAATTATTAAATGATTGGTTTCGTTAGAAAAAAACGAACATTTAAATGATCGGTTTATTTATAATAAAACGATCGTTTGGAATAATATAAATTTTCCCACTAAAAGGAAAATAATAGATTGAAAGATAATGCTAAAAAAAGAATTAGAGAAAACTGAATCAATAGAAATTATTGCTAGTAATCAAAAGTTCACAAGTTATATTCTTTTTTGGGTTGGCCAGTTAATTTCATTGTTAGGCTCATCAATAGTGCAATTTGCGATAATTTGGTGGATTACTCTTGAAACAGAAAGTGCAGTTTTTCTATCGATTGCCGCAGTTATTACATTTCTCCCACAAGTTATTATCATTCCTATTGCTGGGGTATTTGCTGATAAATGGAATCGGAGATTAGCTCTCATTGCAATAGACTTTTCACAAGCATTCTTCACATTTATCTTACTCTTAATATTTCTTGGAGGAGGTGGGACAGTGTGGATAGTTGTTTTATTCAATTGTATTCGTAGTATTTTTCAAGCATTCCACATGCCCACGGTTGACGCTATTGTCCCAGCTATGGTTCCAAAAGAAAAATTGACTCGGATAAATAGTTTTAATAATCTTTTTACTGGTTTAATTAGATTTATTGGTCCTATTATTGGTGCGATTGTAACCGCTTTTTGGTCATTAGATAAAATTCTTTGGATTGATGTAATAACATTTATCATAGCAGTAATTCCTTTGTTATTTATATCAATACCCTCTGTTGAAAAACACCAAGAAAAGGAAGAAGATTATTCATTCATAAAGGAATTTAAAGAGGGTATTGGTTTATTAAAAACTACACCTGGTTTTCTTATACTAGCACTCTGGTCGCTCTTAATGAATTTTCTTTCAGTTCCTTTCGTTACTTTATTGCCATATTTTGTAAAGGTCACACATTTCGGAACAGAATCTCATTTTGCTATGCTATTGGTGTTTCTACAAGCAGGTTCAATAGTGGGGGCTTTAGTTATTTCTATTAAAAAAGACTGGAGTAAGAAAATATTAATTATAATGGGGGGGAGTACTATAACATTTATAGGTTACTTTTTTGTGTCGTTAGCACCAACAGGATTATTTCTAATGATGGGAATAGGGGAATTTATTATAGGGTTCACTTTAGCTACTGGACTCCCTGTATATTTTACCATTTTACAAACAGCTGTTCCTCCTGATAAACAAGGTAGAATATTTTCAATTGATGCAACATTATCTTTTGCTATAATGCCTTTTGGAATGTTAGTAGCAGGTCCATTAGCTAATTTGATGGGAATTGTCAATTTCTTTGTTTTACTCTCTTTTTTAGGGATTTCTGTTAGTCTAGGAACTTATTTCCTTACAGGAATTAGAAAAATAAAATATTGAAAAGATGTTTATATTATTCGACCTTCAGATTGTGACACTTTGATAGGACGAAGAACTACACATACCCGTTCAACACTTTTCACATCAGCACGGGCACGAAATGATTCTATTAATGCATCTAGTTCAACAATTTCAGGTACATTCACTTTCACTAAAACCCCACATTCCCCCGCAAGAAAATAGACTTCTTCACATTGAGGAAGAATCTGTGCTTCTCTCAATAACTCTTTAGTCTCGGCTTGAGTTTTTGGAATAAGTGTAAGGAATGCAATAATACATCTTTCATCTTCACGGCAGATCTTTATTGTAAATTTTTCAATTACACCTTCCTCTTGAAGCTTAATAACCCTTTTTCTCACGGTTGATTCAGATAATTGAACATTTGGATCTGCTGCGATTTCGTGGTATGGTCTCCTAGAATCCTCAAGGAGCATTTCAAGTATTCTTTTATCTTTATCATCAAGATTTTTCATAATTCTTCCTCATGCTTATTATTTAAAATTAAAAAAATATAAAATTTGATAAAAAAATTTTTATTATCTGTTACTTATTTTACATATTCTGGATAATCTCCCAGAAGGGGTGCGAAAAGTCTTTCGTATTCTACTGCCATACAATGAATACCCGCAGCTTTAGTAGTTTTTTTGATTTCATCTATAAATGGTTTGAAATATTCGATATTAATTTTATCGATAGCCGCATATTTAGCCGGTTTGTTTCCTTTGTTATCTTTCTCTGCTTTCTTAAGGGATTTAAGAAGTTCCTTTGGTACCGAGACTCCTGGAATAAAATTATCGAAATACCATGCAATCCCATGCGATTTTAAGGGAAAGACGCCCAACAAAACAGGAACATTAAATTGCTCAAGTTCTTTGAGAAATTCTTTTGCTTGGTCTATATCAAATGCAGTCTGTGTTTGGATGAAATCAACACCTTTTTCTACTTTACGGCCTACTTTGAGGATCTCGGGTTCGCGTGGGTTACTATTAGGGTTTGCGACACATCCAAAATTCATCTCTATTTTACCACCTTCAAGTTCATTACCTTCATAATCAGTACCTTCATCAATCATTATAGAGAGCATTTCAGCAAACTGAGTACTATCGATATCATATACTGGACGGCCTTTTTTATGATCTCCAAGTGCTGTATGGTCTCCTGTAAGTGTAAGAATATTTTTTAATCCAAGAACGGCTCCCGCGATGACATCACCAAAGAGAGCAACGCGGTTTCTGTCTCTTACGGTTACTTGCCACACAGCTTCAATGTTTGCTTTTTCTTGAACAAGATAACTTGGTACCATTGAAGACATATAGGCATCACCTTGGGGACCATCTGTTACGTTGGCAGCTACTATCCTACCTGTTTTTTTCATCTCTTTAGCAGAATGAATAATTTCATCAAGGCTTAAGATTTTTTTAGGCTCAAGTTCTCCAGTAAACACAAAATGGCCGGCCTCAATTGCTTTACATAAATTGCTATATGCTGTTCTTTTTGCCATTTATTTGCTCTCCTCCTTTTTTTCTTCAATATTAGTATAATCTTTGTAAATATTGTTATATCCTGGGCTTGTTGAGGTTCTAAAATCTCTTGGACCTCTATATTTTTTGAAAAGATCGATTCTACCAAATTCTTTTAACCGTTGCCAAATACTTACCCATGCACAAGGAATTGTATATCCACCAACTTCACACATTCCTTCAACCATTCCTCCACAAGGACCGTTACTCAAATGTTTAGCACATCCTGCTCGAGGACATATCCCACCAGTCTCACCAATTATACAATCTCCACAAGATTCACAGAATTCGATATAATTATTTTGACTGTTGTCTTGAGCTCCACCGAACATACTGTTTTGAGCAGGGTATGTTAAAATCTTCGGAAGAACTCTGTTCATCATAACAACACCAAGACCGCACGCTAGAGTAACTATAGCATCAAAATCCTCTTCATAAGGACGACATGTCGTGGCAGCAATCCTATCATCGCATTGTCGTAGAACTGTTATTGCTTTCCATTTTAATTCTTTACCTTCAGTTCTAGCTTTTAATTCTAAAAGTTGTCCTAGCACCTTTGCTTCATTAAGCGATCGAGGAGGTTGGCAACAACCGTCGCAACCAGTAATTAAAATCTTATTGTATGGCTTTATTAGCTCATATATTTCGCTTATATCTTTTTGTTGCGTAATTATCATATTACTAAACTCCTTTTTTTACATTTTTGTATTAATTTTTACTTTTAAATTTAATTTATTAATAGCTTTATTAGTGTTTAAAAAATTCACACATCTTAGGTTGTTAATTTCTGAATTAACTTATTCGGTTTAACACTTCTGTTCTTCAAACTGAGATCTTGAAGATCAACTCCTAAAGCGACCGCAATAATTTCGGGTAAATATAGGATAGGAATATCAAGTTCCTTTCCCGTCTTTCGAGAAATTAATTTTTCCTTCCTATCATATTGAGTCACACAAGCGGGGCATACCGCAATTAGGGCATCAACATCTTGCTCAAGTTCACATAATTCCGTCATCTTATCCTCAACAAGTTTTTCGCCTATTTCTTCTTGTAATCGGGCGCAAAAACCGCAGCATTCTAATTTATTTGCAAACTCAATCGTTTTAGCACCAAGTGCTTGAAGAATATTATCGATTTTTTCAGGTTTCTCGGGATGATCAAACTGCATAATTTTACTTGGTCTAACAAGATGGCAGCCATAATGCACAGCGAGAGTTAAGTCGTCAAGGGGTTTAACTGTTAAATCTTTAAGTTTTTCTATCCATTCTGGCTGACTAAACAGTTCTACAAAATGATACACTTTAGTTTTTCCAGTATAGTGATAGTTAATCTTCTTTAATATCCTATCTATTTTTTCCAAATATTCTTCATCTTCTTCTAATAACACACTTACCGTTTTTAATGTTTCATAGCAACCTGAACAGATGGTAAGGATATCCAAACCCATTTTTTCAGCAATGGCTAGATTTCGTGCTCCTAAAGTGACCCATGTATCAATATTTAATGATTGAAGAGATACAGGTTCAGGGCAACAACTTACTCCTTCCATTTCTTTCAATTTCATATCTAAAATGCTTGCGACATCTCGAAATGCTTTCTCTAAATGAGGCATCTTTAAAGGTATTGTACATCCTAAATATAATGCAAGTTCCATTTTTAATCATCCTCCTTTTTTTTTGCGAGATCTCCTAATCCCGTTTCTTCTATTATATATCTAATTTCATCTAGATTAGGGGGTATAAGTTGGGGTAACCCCATCCTACTTCTTCTTCTATCAATATTATCTTTTAAGCCACCAGTATAAGGTACTACATATCCATTATCATAGATTGTAACAACAGTTCCTGAATATTCTTTGGGAATTTTTCCCAATTTAACTGCCATGTTACGAAGAAGAGCAAGAATAAAAGAGTAATCTACATTCTTTGGACATCTTTCAGTGCATCTATGGCATAAAGAACACGTCCAAATTGCTTGACTTGAAAGAACTTCATCTTTTAAACCTAAAAGACAGGATGCAACAACTCTATGTGGTTGCATATCAACATATTCCGTTACAGTACAGCCTGAGCTACATACACCACATTGGATACAGTTTAGAAGTGATTTTGCACCAACTTTTTGACTAATTTCATAACGAAAATTATGATCTAAATTTTTAGCATCTTTTTTCATCATTTCTGACATTTTTAAGCAGCCTCCTTAGCTTTTTGTTTTTTTTCAATTTTATCACCTGTTTTAGGAAGTGGTCCTAATTCTTTAATTTGATTAACAAACTCAGTGATAACTTGAGAAAATCGTTTTCCTTCTGAAGCGCTTATCCATTCAAGATGATATCTATCGGAATTGATGCCAACACTTTCAAGTATATCTTTAAGCTCATTGTAACGTTGTAACATGTCATAATTTCCTTCTAAATAGTGACAGTCACCGATATGACATCCTCCAACAAACACACCGTCAGCACCTTCCAAAAATGCTTGTAAAATAAAGCTTTTGGGTATTCTGCCAGTACACATCACTCGTATTGGTCGAATATTAGTTGGATATTGAAAGCGGCTTACACCACATGTGTCAGCACCAGCATAACTACACCAATTACATAAGAAAGTTACGATTCTAGGCCTTTCATCTAAATATTCACCCTTGACAGCTTCACGGATCATAGGATAAATTTGATTATCTGCGAAATGACTCATTGTTATCGCTCCTGCGGGACATGCAGCCGAACAATCGCCACAACCTTTACATAAAAGAGGATTAGTTTCTGAAACTAAAACATTTTTATCAAAGTTAACTCCTATAGCTCCAAAGTTGCAAACTTCTTCACATTTTTGACATGCAATACATAGTGCTGGATCAACAAGCGATACGAGCGGTTCATTTTCCACTTCTCCTGAGATTAATGGAATTAAAGCATGAGCTGCCGCACCTCTACCTTGTGAGATTGAATCTGCAATTCCTTTGGGACCATGGCAAGTTCCTGCTAGGTATATACCATCAGTTGCAAAATCTACTGGTCTTAATTTAATATGAGCTTCTAAGAAAAAACCATTTTGATCTCGAGCACATTTTATCATCTCACCTAATTTTTGAGTATCATGAGGTATTAAGGGTGTAGATAAAACTACTTTGTCAGTCTCAATAGTAAGGTTAGTTTGAGTTAGAATATCTTTAACCATTACATTCAATTTACCATTTTTAACATCAACAGTAGGATATTCGTTAAAACGTATATAGTTTACATTCTCACGTGCTTCCCAGTAAAAAGGTTCTTCATTGGTCCCTACTCGGATATCTCTATATAAAACATAAATAGTTGAGTGTGGATATGTTTCTCTTACGTATAAAGCATGTCTGATTGACTCTGAACAACAAATTAATGAACAATATGTGACCCCATTTCCACCTTCTGGTTGTCTAGAACCCACACAATGGATAAAAACAAGAGTTTCTCCATCTTTTAGTTCATTATTCCTAAGTTTTTCAGATAATTCAAGTTGTGTCATAACATTATTATTTTCACCATAATGAAACCATCCAATGGGTTTATACTCATAAGCACCAGTAGCAGCTATAATTGTACCAATATTCAAACTAATATCTTTCCCTTCAAAATTGTTTGTAACTCTGACTTTAAAATCTCCAATAGATCCTTTCACATCAGTAACTTCAGAATTTAAATAAATAGTAACATTCTTATGTTCATTGAATTCTTTTAACTCTGCTTCTATAAACTCCTTTGAGTCAATTCTATCGAAATTGATTTTATAGATTGAGTTTAATTGCCCTCCTAGTTTATCATCTTTTTCTATTAAATGCACTTTAAAGCCCTTATTGGCGATTTCCAGAGCTGCACTCATTCCAGCTATCCCTCCACCTATTACCATTGCTTCGGGAATAACATTACCTTTAATTTTTAACTCTGCTTTTTGTGCTGCTACACGAGCAACACCCATTCTGATAAGGTCCTTTGCTTTATCGGTTGCTTTAGGGTTATCATTCATATGTACCCATGAATCTAACTCTCTAATACTTACGAAATTAAACAAATATTCATTTAAACCTGCTTCCCTAATGGTCTTTTGGAATAATGGTTCGTGAGTTCTTGGTGTACATGCTGCAACTACAACCCTATTTAAGTTTAATTCTTCTATCTTTTCTTTTATAATGTCTTGGGTTAATTGTGAGCAGCTATACTTATTTTCCATTGAATAAACTACATTTGGAAGTGTTTTTGTATAATCAACTAATTTAGGAACATCCATATATCCTGCAATATTAACACCACAGCGACATATGAATACACCAATTCGAGGTTGATCCTTTGGATTTATGGGTTTAAGAGGAGGAAGATCTACTTTCGTTTCTTCGGCACTTAATGGAACAGCATGAGTTGCTGCTAAAGCTGCTGCTCCACCCGCCTTTGCCACCGAATTTGCAATATCATCAGGAGATTGGCATGAACCAGTCACATATATTCCTTCTCTTGTAGAACATAGATCTTCTATAGAATCTTTGGTTTTGAAAAACCCGAAATCATTTTGTTCAATTCCTAGTATCTTCGCTAATTGTTCAGTGTCTTTTCGGGGAGTAACAGCATTTGCAAGGACAACTAGGTCAAATTCACTAACTTCAACCTCACCGGTATCAAGGTTTGCATGCTTAACATATAGATTATGATTTTCTGGATTTTCACGGATATCTCCAGGAATTCCTCTATAATACAATATATTATACTCCTCTTTAGCTCTTTCAATAAACTCCTCTTGATTTTTTCCTATAACTCTAGTATCGTTGAAGAAGATCGTTACATTTGTATCGGGAGCATGCTCTCTCGTAACTACTCCTTCTTTAGTTTGATACATACAACAAAATTTAGAGCAATAAGGACATAAATCTATGTTTCTCGAACCTACACAACTAATAAAACCTATATTATACGCATGCTCCTTATCTGAGGGTCTTAATATTTCACCTTCAGTAGGACCAGATGCACTTAGTAATCGTTCATACTGCATCGCAGTAATAACATTTGGATATTCCCCATAATGATAACGATCAAGAACACTAGGGTCTAGTTGATCATATCCAGTAGCACAAATGATAGATGCTACGTTATACTCAACAATTTCATCTTTCATATCCCAATTAATAGCTCCTGCCTCACATTCTTTTTCACAGAGTTTGCAAGCGTTTTTCGTAAAAAATAAGCATCTTTCTGCATCAATGACTGCTTTTCTTGGTACTGCTTGCGGAAATGGAATATAAATAGCTGTACGATAACCCATACCTTCTTCAAATTCTGAAGGTATTTTTTTCATAGGACATTTCTCCATACATTGTCCACAACCAGTGCACACATCCCAATCAACATATCTAGACTTTTTAAGTACTTTTATGTTAAAATTTCCAGCTTCACCTGAAATTTCCTGTATTTCTGAATATGCTATGAGTTCTACATTAGGATGCCTAGACACTTCTACCATTTTAGGAGCCAGAATACATATACTGCAGTCTAATGTTGGAAAGGTTTTATCGAGTTGTGCCATTCGGCCTCCAACAGAAGGAGTTTTTTCAACAAGAATTACTTTATATCCTTGTTCAGCTAAAGTTAATGCTGCTTCGATTCCACTAATACCTGCACCGATAATTAATATTTTACTATTCATAATTATTCTATTTCAATTTTTCTTTAGATTTTATTGTAATTTATTAATTTGTTAGAAATATTCAATCAAATTTGAAAATTGTTTTTAATTTTGATAAGACATTTATATATTTTTTAATGACTATCTACGACAAAAATATTAATAAGGCTTTCTATTTATAACTAATTTCAAAAATTCAAGGTTTATACTTTTTAGAAAAAGTTACTCATAGATCAAGCTTTCTAAAAAAGTTATCGAATATAGGAACCTTTTGTATAAAACTTGAAAGTTAAATAAATGACAATTTTCGTAAATAAGAATACTTTTTTGTGATAATTTTTTTTTTTTTGAAAAATTAGCAATATACGTTAAGCATCAGAAGAATAACGTAAAAATCTGTTAATCTAATTGTTCATTAATTTCCTTATTTATATACGAAAACTTGAAAAAATACTTAAGATTTTAATATTTAAAGCATAAAATAACTTATTAATAAAAAATTAATTAATATCTTGGTAATATTCTACTATATAAATATTTAAAGTAAAATCTAAATGTTCATTGCATTATTAAAATTTTGGTGAAAAAGTATTAAAATTCTTGTTTCTGGGCCACTTCAATCAGGAAAGTCAAGTTATATTAAAGCTTTAGACGATAATGCATTGAATGTTGAAGCACAAGGTAAAGACCAGAAGTTTTATACAGTTGCGATGGATTTAGGATGCGTTAAATTAAATGGATTTGAATGTTACTTATTTGGTACACCGGGTCTTTTGCGGTTTTCTGTAATGAGAAATATCGTTACTAATGGTAGTGATGGATTAGTTTTTATATTCGATGCTGCTGCTCCTGAAAAAGATGATAGTGCAATTATGATATTAAATTCTATTAGAAAAATATTACCGACCAATATCCCAACTGTTTTTTTGGCAAACAAACAAGATGTTGAAGGTGCTCGAACCCCAGAAGTTATCCGATCACAGAATTATTTACCCGAAGATAGTAGAATCTTTCCAACAAGTTCAAAAACAGGATTAAACATAAGAGAATCTATTACACACTTAGTTAATCATATATATGAAAAATATTCATCATTACTACAAACTCTTCGTGTGTATGAGAATGATATTGAAGGTTTAGCTGAAGAATTAAAAAAAGATACAATTCAAATGCGAGATTTCTTAAATAATTTAGAAATTAAACGATTTATTGAAATAGATAGGATTTCTAAAACATATAAGGTACGACAAGGATTAAAATATTTAGTATAATTAGCTCTTTTTAATTAGCTCTTTTTCTAAATAACAACGGGGAAATTTCTTCTCTGCCATAGTCTTTTATTAAGTTCGCTAATTCTATCCTGTGGTTATTAAGAATATCCCAAAAAAATTCTGGTACTCCCTCTTCTTTTTTATAAATCGCTTCAATGCGATCAAATTTTTCTAAAACTTTTTTGGGTTTTATAGAAAATTGTTCAATATAATGCTCTTCTTGATAATCTTCATTAAGATATTGTTTAAACAATGTTCTTAAATCCATATACTCTGGAATATAACCAATGGGTGTTGTTATAGCTTTAAAATCATTATGAATTCGCCCTTCAGCCCAGATTACCCAACATAATTTATCTAAAATCCCGTTTAAATATTTTCCTTCTTTATTTTTAAGAAAATAATTAGTAGCAAATACTTTTGGGGGATGTTCTAATCTATTGCCAAATTTTTGATGATTTTTGAGGTATTTTCCCAAACTAACAACCATGAAGTCAAGATTGGCCATGGGTTGTTGCATCCTCACCCCTTCAGCACCTAGAGTTGCAGAGGTTGTTTCAGATTCAATTGAAGCCCCTAGAAAAACTCCATGCTCCCAATTTTTACTTTCTAGTACAGGTGGCATAGTATCGCTATCTCGCCCTCCATAAAGAATACCATGTACTGGTACTCCATCTGGGTTATGTAAATTGGGATCTGCGTTATTTAATTGTTCAATACCAATTGTGTAACGAGCGTTTGGGTGTGCATGAGGAATTTCTTTACCATCTCTATCTTTTTTTCCTTTAAACCAATTTCCTGAAAAATTGAATCCATCATCTGGGGTTGACCTTCCATCTCCAATCCAATAAGGAGTTCCATCTTTTAATAAAACATTTGAAAAGATAGTTTCCCGAGGTGTTGTAAGGGCTTCAAAAATTACTGGATCATCTTTTGCATTTACATCTTTAATGATTCCAAAGATACCCTTCTCAATATTTACTGCATGTGCATAACCGTCATTCCAAACTCTAAGATATGCAATATCATCTCCTATTATACTTTGCCCCGGTAACATAGCAGTACTAGTTTTACCACATGCAGAAGGAAAAGCACCACAGAAATATGAAACTCTAGATGTTCCTTTTGGATGAACACCCATTAAGAAGTAATGTTCTGATAACCAATCTTCATTGTTAGCCTTGTAAATTGCTAAACGTAAGGCGAGCTTTTTTAATCCGAGCGAATTTCCAGCATATTGATTATTTACTGAAAGCACACATCCTTCTTTTAAATCTATATAAACTCTTCTTTTATCAAGATTTTTAGTTACTGGAGGATCTCCAGTTAGTTCACCCGAAGAGTGAATGAAATAGAAGAAATTATTAGACCCATTTAATCTTTTGAATTCCTCATACCCTGCTCTATATAGAAGATCTTCTGAATGAGCAACATAAAAAGAATCGGTTAATTGAAGAGCAAGTATTGAGAATTCTGAATTTTTTGGACCTAAACAAAAAAATCGTACTACACACTCATGGTCTTTCATACACCCATCCATGATTTCTAAGATTTCTTTTAATCCTTTTTCTCTTTCCATCGTATTTATCCAAGGGTATGCATCTATTTCATCTTTAGGCACTAAAACTTGAGTATTATCTTTATCTCTTGCTTGATCATGATTTGACATTGTAAAAAATCCATCAAAATGGTTTGTGTGCCCCTCAATTGCTAATATTAGCTCTTCCCCGAGATTAATTGCTTTTTGTCTGCAGTAATCAATATCGTCTTTAGAATCCGTTATAACTGTCACTTTAGATGGTTTACATAAAGATACAAATTCGTTTACGATTTTTAAGATATGTTTATTATTTAAAGTCTTAATCTTTTCAAGATTATTGTTATCAATAACTTCCATTTTATCTTTTTTTGCTCATTATATTGTTGAATCAATTCATTATGACTCTAGAGGTGTTACAAGAAAAGTTTTGAACTTTTTTAATTTTTGTTTTTTATTCTGTTATGGTTGTTAGCTTCAGTTAAAGAATTGGGAAGATATAAATCTCGAAATCGTGCTAAATTTGAATTTAGTTCATTCAATAGATATTAAATTGATAATAAAACAAAAAAGAAATAAAAAAGATTTAGTAGTTATTAATCTAAGCCTGCAGGTTTACTACCTTTAGCACTTATTATTCTATCAACTCTTAAGATTAAATTGGCCAGCTCGCTCCCAGATTTAATAATGTGATTTATTAATTCCGCTGGTTCAACAATTCCTCTTTGAAAGTTATCTCCTATCGTGTTAGTAATAGTATCAATGCCAATCCATTTATCATCTATTGTTTTATGCGATGCTCTTAATTCTGTTAACATTTCTATTTCTTCTAATCCAGCATTTTTGATTAAAGTTTTAGGTATTTCTTCAAGTGCTAAGGCAAAAGCATTTACAGCAAGTTGTTCTTTACCACTAATTTCATTCGCATATTCTCTTATTCTTTTGGCAAGTTCAATATATATTGCTCCTCCTCCAGCAACAACAGTTTTTGTATCAATTATTTTAGCGATAACTGACAACACATCGTTCAGAGAAACTTCAGCTGTACTTAGAATCTTATCAAGACCACCTTTGAGTAAAATTGAAACAGATTTAGGATTTTTACATTCTGAAAATAATGTATATTCATCATCTCCTAATTTTTCAAAATGGATTTTTGCAGCAAATCCTAAATCATCTTCTGAAAGCGAAGTTAAATCATCTACAAGTTTTGCTCCAACAGCTTTTAGTATCGATTTATAATCACTTTCACCAACATTTTTAATACCAGCAATACCTTCTCTTGCTAAATAAGCACCAAATTTATCTGAGATATCACTACTATTAACAACCATATTGACCCCAAGATTCTTAAAGATCTTCAAATAATCCATTAGTATTTTGTCTTCTTGATCGAGAAATTTTTGAATTTCAGAGGGACTAGAAATTCGAACCTGAGCATCGAATTCTGTTTTTTTAACATCTAACTTGCGTCGAATAACAGCGATTTTTGCGTTTTTTATAGTATCTGGCATCATCGAATTTACTTTTTCTTTTTGAGTATATACTCCATTAATCAATTCTGTTTCTCTAAGGGATTTACCTGGAGCTTTTACGATTTTTACATTGCTAACTTTTGCAAATGTATTTCCCTTATCATCAGCTATATGTTTAATTGCTTTTAAAGCAAGATTGGCAAAGAAATCTTTTAATGGAGCAATATCTTTGGCATTCATTGCAGTTTTGGCAGCATTTTTAAGAAGATTATCATCATCACTCGATATTTTTGCCGCAATTTCTTTAATAATTGAAAGGGCTTTATCTCCTGCTAATTTATATCCATGAGTAATAGGTTTAGGATGAATATCTTGTTCAATCAATTCTAAAGCATTATTTAGTAAAGCAGCAGAAAAAATTACGGCAGAAGTAGTACCATCACCAATATCTTCATCAATTGACTTTGCTACATTAACCATCATATTCGCAGCTATATTTTCAATGTCAAGATTCTTCAAGATTTCTGCTCCGTCATTAGTAATGGTAACATCTCCCATAGAATCAACGAGCATCTTTGACATGCCTTTTGGGCCAAGAGTAGACCGAACAGTCTCCGCAATTGCAACCATTGCTGTAATATTCTGCTTTCGAGCTTCTCTCTCACGAACTTCCTCTGTTCCTTCTTTTAAAATAATTATTGGAACATTACTCAATTTTTTTTTTCACCTATAAATTTGATTTAAGATCTAAAAATTACTTTAAATAGATCTCTATGTCATAAAAATTTTATCAAATTTCTTTGAAATTTTGAACAACTTTAAATACGAAACCTATTAATCAGGAATTCTAATTGAAATTTTTCTAAACTTTTATATAGTTCTCAAAATAAAATATATTGATCTTAGTAGTTCATTATAATTTTTTCAGAGTTGATTCTTCATGAAAAAGGAGAAAGTTCTTGACGAAATCGATAGAAATATCCTTAGAATATTACAAAACGATGCTCGTACAAGCTATAGGGAAGTTCAAGATCAATTAGGTATATCAATCGGTACAATACATAATAGGATTTCAAAGCTCAAAAAAAGAGGAATCATCGAGGGATACACTTTAAAGCTTAATAATGAGAAACTTGGTTATAAACTTTCTTTTTTGATAAGAATTAACTGCGATGGCAAATTTACTGAAGAGATACTTAATGAAATTGCTGAAATACCTGAGGTATGTAGCGTTTTCCATACAACTGGAGATCAATCTGCTGCTTTAATTTGCAGGTTTAAAGAATCAGCAGATGTACATAGTTTCATTAGAGAATTAAACCAAAAAGAATATATTACGAGAACAAATTCCAATATGATCCTTAAAGAGTATAAAAACGCTTCTTTTGTGCAAATTTAGTCATTCTAAAAAAATTTTAACATTGAAAATTTTTTAGATATTATTTTCTTGATTATTTCTAAGATTATCAGTTTTTATACTTTTTATTTTGAAATGAAATCAAAATTTATTATGCTAGATATATTTCTATTATTATCAAACATTAACTGTAGGAGAAAAGCATGACTGAGGATTTCAAAATAGATCCGTGGGGGGCTACTTCACTTGAGGAGGAAGATTACTCTAGATTAATAAAAGAATTTGGTATCAATGAAATAACAGAATCTCTTAGACAGAAAATGATCAAAAATAGATTTGTAAGGAGGAAGATCATCTTCGGCCATCGTGATTTAGGTCTTATTTATAAAGCTATAGAAAAAGGCCAACCCTGGGCAGTAATGAGTGGCATTAAACCTTCTGGGCCATTTCACTTAGGTACAGCAACTACAGCCTTAGAGATTGTTGAATTTCAGAAAATGGGAGGTAAAGCTTATTATGGAATCGCAGATATTGAAAGTTGGGAAGATAATGGAATACCATGGGAAGAAGCAGAAGAAACCGCGGTAGATAATATTGCTGATATATTGGCTCTAGGTTTGGATCCGTCTCCAGAAAAAGCATATATTTGGAGACAATCAAAAGAGCCAAAAGTAAAAGACATTTGTTTTAAGGTTAGTAGACTAGTTACCCAAAATATGTTGACCGCTATTTATGGCGAGCGGACATTTGGACTTTACATATCTTCTTTAATACAAGTAGGAGATATCGTACTCCCCCAAGTAGTAGAAGGACCTCAACCAACTATAGTACCTGTAGGAATAGATCAAGATCCTCATATTCGTCTAACTAGAGATTTAACTCGTAGAAATTACAAGAATTTTTTTTTACCAGGGGCAACATATCATTATTTATTAGCAGGAATTGATGGTTCAGAAAAGATGGCTAAGAGAAGCCCTAACAGTTATTTTACATTCAATGAATCGCTTGAGTCAATTGAGAGAAAAGTTAAGGGTGCTTTAACTGGAGGTAGACGAAACTTAAAAGAGCAACGTGAATTAGGCGGTGAACCTCAAAAATGCATGGTCTATAAAATGTTAATGTATCATTTTGAGGAAGATGATGAAAAATTATCGAGAGATTTTGAAATGTGTGTGAAAGGAGAATTGATGTGCGGAGAGCATAAACAAGAATGCGTTGAGAAAGTTCTGAAATTCATAGAAAACCATAGAATGAAAAAAGAAAAACTAATAGATAAGGCAAAAGAAATTTTAAATATTGATTAATAACTTCTAAATCTTATATTAATTGTTCTAAAATCTTAACCAAACTATCAAGAAAAACTGGGAACTTTTCAAAGAATTTTTCTTTATATTGGTCTTTAAGTACTGCTGAAATGAAAAACGTGTCATTTTTAATTTTCTTTTTTAGTAGATATGAAAAGAGCTTACCTTCAGTTGAGGTAAAATCAAAATTTCCTTCATATTTTTCCTCTTCCATCCGTTTAAGTAAAAAGAGATGCTCTTTAATGGATTCTAACAACTCAACATATACTTCGGCTTCTATATCGCTGTAATATTCAGAAACAATAATTCCATTCCGATCGAATAAAATAAGAGCTTGACTTTGAAATATTTCTAAATAATATTCTAATAATTCTGAAAGCTCAAAGAATTTTTTATCAAAAACAGATAAGCCATATGAGACTAACTGAACGATCGAAATGATATCATAAATTGATGATTGTTGAAATAAAATATTGAAATTCGGATAATCATTCAAAATTTTTTTTCTTAATTTTTCAATATTAGCTAAAATTTTAACATCAGCTTTTAAATCTGGATCATATTTATGAAAAGTGATAATAATGGGGACATTCATTTCGCTTTTTTCAAAAAAACTTAGAATTGCATTTAAATATTCAAGTGAGTCATCAAATCGATCTGGATCTTGAATATCGATAACATAGATAAGTAAATCAGTAGCATCAAAATACACATCTTGATAATTGACGTAAATCTCTCTATAAGTTTCTTGTCCTCCCATATCCCAGAATACAGTATTACTTTTTAAAAAATTCATCTTATGGTATTCTACTCTAATAGTAGGTTTAAGTTGGACAATATCCTTTTCAAAATCATATTTTTTATCTAAGGCTGTTAAGATTGAAGTCTTTCCGGCGTTATCAAGTCCTGAAATTATACACTTTAATAGACCTTCCAATTGTTTTCAGCTCTTATTTATTTTAGCAAATAGTTGAATTTAATAAAATAATAGATTCATTTAAATTTAAAGTTCTGGGAATAGCAAAAAGAGTTTTTCAAATTTAACCTTGAGATGACTTAAGATATTGTTTGCTATAATATCAAGGAAACATTCAAATATTACTCTTATGTTTATAATTTCAATTTCTTGATGGAAATTACTAAAAGAATAATGATTTTAGAGTCATTTCGATGACATTTATATGATATTTATATTTTTTAAACCAGATCTATTGATTTTACTTAAGAATATAATTCATAAAAGAGGATGATGTGTTTTTGATAGAAGTTGAAAATAAATTTTTAGAATTTTTAGAGTATCAAATTAGTCTAAAAGAAAATACTTATAAAACAATGAAAAAGATTCCAGTTTTCTCTGAGCAGGTGAAACAGTTAGATAAATCTGTTATTGACCTTACAGAAAAATTTGATAGAATTCGTCTTCGGGATAAATATCGGATAATCATAACAGAATTGGATAATTTAATAAAAAGCGCTAAATTAAAATAAATTTAAATTTTTTTTTATATTCCTAAAATATTACTCGCCAACAATCATACAATAGATTTTTCTTGATCTTGCTTTTTCATCGCATTCGATAAATATAATCTGCTGCCACGTACCTAATATCAATTTTTGATTACTAAAAGGAAATACTTGAGATGTTTTAATTAAGAAACTACGTAAATGTCCAGCTCCGTTATAATCATGCCATGTTTCATGATGCTTATAGCGATCATCATATGGTATAAGTTTTTCTAAAAGATTTTTGATGTCATACTTAACAAGACCTGGTTCGTATTCTACAGTAGAAATTGCTCCTGTGGATCCAGCTACATGCAAATTTACAATTCCGCTGTTTATTTGACTATCGCTTATGCATTGCTGAACTTGGTCTGTTATATTAATGACATCGCAATAGGCTTTAGACCTTAAATCAAAGGTTTTTAATACAACTGTCATTTTTTATTTCTTAAATCGCTCACATTTGTTTAAATTTTTAATTTGCTTTAATACTGATTTAGGTAAAGTATTTTGATTTCCCTCTTTTAACGCAAGTATTTTAGTTATGATAAGAAGTTCATTTTGATCAAATCCATCAATATTAGTCCATCCTGTCGATTCTCCCGCTTCAATACATATAAAAAATGGGGCTTTTTTGCATTTCAAGCATCTGCTGTCCATACATTTCTTACATATTTTAGGATAATAATACACATTCCCATTTTTAAGGAAAATTGAAAATTGACCAAATTCTTTGTTATTAACTCTAAGCCAATTAGTAGATTCAAATTGAACGTCTAACTTTAAATTTAAAATAAACTTAACTAATTGTTCTGTATTTATAGTTTGAGTGAGATTTGCATTGTGAGATTCAGGTTCATAATAATCATTACATTCATCACTTATATTAGAATGAGAGAAGAGAAGGTTTAAGGGAATAAAGTCGATTATGTAAACATTATCTATTTCTTTACATTTAGATTTTTTAAAAAAAAATGAACAAATTTGGTATAATATGTTTGAGGGTTTAGATATTTCATTAATTTCAATATTGTTTGATTTTATTAATGAGTTAAAATTCTCGTTATTAAAATACCTATTACTAATCTCAGCTTTTGTGGATTGCTCAAGAATTATGCAAAATATTATAGTAATTGATGGTAAACGGGTCTGGATTTCATTAAAATATTGTAGAATCTGATCTATTTTTGTTTCAGATATGAATATTATTATAGCTTCAGCCCCATTGTAAAATACTGTACGCAAATAAGATCTCTGTTGTCTACAATCAATATTCCACAAAAGAAATTCAAATCTTTCATATTTTTTAAATAAATAATCAATTTTACTAATATTTACTCCAATGTTTACCTTATTTTCTAAAGGTAAGGAATTTGAACTTAATTTCTTTTGAAACTCATCTTTATAATTTTCCATCCCTCCAAGGATGCAGATTTTTTTTTTAATGAGGGGATTACTTAAAAGTGGAGTTTCTAATGAGCTCATTTTACAATCTTCTAATTAATAAAGAATTTAAGCTAAATCTATTAAATAATAAATTTATTTATGAATTTTAATTTATCTATCTAGCTTTCAACTATATCAACTTTTTGAATCAACTATGAGTAAAAGACTTGATGAATTTTATAAGAAAATACACAACCCGAAAAATTCCATTCCTGAGTATGCCAGTATAATCATTCGCCCGGGTAAAAAGTTAATCGACTTTAAAATTAGAAAAGAAGATGCTAATATCTTGAAAGTGATTGGCCATGAAGAGAAAAAAACTGGTTGGTTCCTACATTCTGTTCACATTCCATTAAAAAACTTAGGTTTATCTGAGGATTCAAAAGATAAAGAAATATTAGAATATTTATCAGAACCTAGCAGAATTACAAGTAATAAAATAACTAAAGAATACGTTGAAGATTTATTAAGGAAATATGTAGAAATTTTACCTGAAAAAAAGAAGCATTTCTTTAGAACTGAAAGGTTTAAGAAAAAGAGAGAGTTTAAAACTGGGACTCAGTTAAAAGGCTTTTAACTACTTTATTTTAGATCCAGGTGGAATTGGTTTCCTCTCATCGATTTTTAATAAGAATGGTTCGTTATTAAGATCAACAGCAAGGAGCATACCTTGACTATCAAAATTCATAAATTTTCTTGGTTTTAAATTTGTTAACACAATAATCTTTTTATTAAGTAATTCTTCTATTGAATAAAATGGTGCTATCCCAGTAATAATTTGCCTAAAGTTTTCTTCTCCACAATCTACCATTAATTTATAGAGTTTTTTTGATTTTGGTACTTTTTCACAGCTTTTAATTAATCCAACTCGAATATCCAATTTTGAAAAATCTTTATAATCAATTTCCATAAATTTTCACTTTCTTAAGGGCATTCCATTCATATCTATCTTTTGATTTCCTATTGGCTTTTTTTCTCTATAGGGATTTCTTATATCATTAATTTTTCTACAAAAAGTTAAATACCCTGTATGACCAATCATTCTCACTTCTGGTCTTGTTGCATTTTCTTTTACTTGTATCTTTCTTTTTATTAATTCATAGGTATTTATCTCAATAAAATCATTTTTTTTCATTGATGAAACAGTCTTTTTAACTTGTTCAATTGTGGGTGAGAAAGATACCAAGGTACCACTAAATTTTAAATATCTCTTAACTTTTTCGATCACGTGCCAAGGAGTAGCTAAATCTAAAACAATAGCATCCACATTCTCGTGTTTTAGATTGTCTTTTACTAAATCTCCATAATTAATTGTTACTATATCTTCTAACTTTACTCTGACTACATTTGCACTCGCTCTTTTAAGTGATTTTTCACTGATATCATATGAGTAAATATGCCCATTTGGACGAACATAATTACCCAAAATACATGTTAGAGCTCCAGAACCACATCCCGCTTCAATAACAACACTTCCTGGTCCGATTCCTGAATAAAGTAAAATCATACCAGCATCTTTAGGATAAATAATTTGAGTTTTCCTAGTCATATGAAGAATATAATCAGACGGTAACGGTTTTAGTACATAAAATTTATACCCTTGAGTTTCAAGAGGCTTTGAAAAGACTACTGATCCAAAATTCTTTCCAATTATGTCATCGAACTCAATAATTCCTTTATGTGAATGAAAATTTTCACCGGGTTTCACCTGAACAAGCCATCGCCTTTTATCGTCAAGAATTAAAAAGATTAAGTCGTTCTCTTTAACAATTTCTGAGCCCATTTTAAATGCAATCTTTTTTTATTTCTAAAGTATCTAAATCTTTAATTGGATATAAGAAGGCTTTCTTTTATTATTAATTTATTTACAAAAAATATATAAAAAATCTATAACTCTCAAATATATTAAACATATAAAAAAGCTTTTTCATAAATACTTTCTAATAAGATAAGTTATGAGTAGAGAGAGACAGCATAATACTCAAACATCTCGAACATCTGTTAGATCCCTTCAGACTCAGATTGAAGATTTACGACAAAAAAGGGATGAATTAAATAAGAAAACAAAGCAATTTATCAACGATCTCCAGAACATTGAAACTGAAATTGCAAATTCACTGAAAATCGCCAAAGAAAAACACAAAAAAAAAAGAGACTACTGGAATAATAAAGTTAAACAATTAAAGGAAAAGAAGATTGAGTATAAATCGCTATTGGATAAATTTGTAGAGGAAAAGAAAATTTTACAAAAATCAGACGCTAAAGATCAAGAAAATACTCAAGTTCTCTCAATAAAACAAATAGAACGGAAAATAGATAATTTAGAGAGAAGAATTGAAACAGAAAAGCTTGATATTACTGAAGAAAATGCAATTATTGATAAAATAAGAGAATTAGCATCAATAAAACAAGAATATTTGTCAGAGCAAAAAAACACTGAAATTTTGAAAATCGAGAGAAAAATAGAAATAGTTAAAATTAATCTGAATAAGATTTATGAACAATTAAATAAATGGTCAGATAAATCTCAAGAAAATCATGCAAAAATGCTACAAGAGTTCCAAAACATTGATAAATTGAAGGAAGACAAAAAAAAACTGGAAGAAGAATTAATTGAAAATAAAAAAACTGCTGATCGATATCATGAACAATATTTACTCGTAAAGAATCAAAGAAAGAAAATATATAAAGGTAAAAAACCTTATAGACCGATCAAAAAACCTCCACCAAAATTAGATCAAATTTCGAAAAAGAATGAAATGATAGAAAAGATTAAACAAGATAAATTAGCAACAGCATTAGAAAAGCAAAAAGCTGGAAAAAAATTAAATCTATTCGAAGCTAGGCTGATTCTTGAGAAGTCTAAGGAATAATTACTTTTTTTATATTTGGATATTTTTTATATTCCTCCAATTTAAAGCAATTTTAATTAATTTCGTAATTTATTTAAAGATATCTTATCAAAAAATTAAGAGAGCTGAATAAGGTTTAAAAAAATTGTATATTTATTATTTAATTAACGTTTAAAAATAATGGAAAGGATTGATTAAATTTGAAGAAAAAAATAGCTGAAATCCGAAATCTATTACTTGAACATCATGAATGGTTTCAAAGATCAATACCTCTGATTGCTTCTGAAAATATTACGAGTCCAGCAGTGGATGAAGTTTGTGCATCAGATTTCTCACATCGATATGCAGAAGGATGGAGTGGACAAAGAGTTTATGCCGGATGCACCTATATTGATAAGGTTGAAGATATTTGCATGGAACTTACAAAAGAGTATTTTAAATGCTTACATGCCGATGTAAGACCTGTTTCCGGCGTTGTAGCAAATTTAGTTATGTATAATGCATTTACTTCAGATAATAATGGTAAAATGTGTTGCATGTCTATCGTTAGGGGGGGCCATATTTCACATGGTCCTAGATTTGCTAAAAGTGGGAGAGAAATATTTGGTACTGCTGGAACAACAAGAGGAATAGATGTTGAATATTTAGCGTTTGATAATGATGAAATGAATCTTGATATTGACGCTTCAGCAAAAATTATTAGAAAATTTGAACCTGAATTAGTTTTGTTTGGAGGTTCTGTATTTTTATTCCCACATCCCGTTAAAGAGCTTGGTGATGTAGCAAGAGAAGTTGGAGCTTATGTTGGTTATGATGCCGCTCATGTGGCGGGCTTGATTGGTTCAGGATATTTCCAAGATCCATTAAGGGAGGGGGCAGATACCATGACAATGAGCACTCATAAGACACTTCCAGGACCTCAACATGGGACTTTAGTATCAAATAGAGAAGATTTAATTGAAACTCTGAGATCTTGTGCCTTTCCTGCTCTTTTATCTAATCATCATTTACATAATGTTGCTGGATTAGCGATCGCATTAGCAGAAATGCTAGAATTTGGAAAGGATTACCATAAAAATGTTATTCAAAATGCAAAGGCTCTTGGTCAAGCTTTATCTGAGCATGGTTTGAAAGTTTTAATGGAACATAAAGGTTTTACTGAATCTCACCAGATAATAGTTGATGTTACTGAATTTGAGAAAACTATCGGGTTAGGTGGAGATATTGAGAAATTATTAGAACAAGCAAATATCATACTTAATCGTAATCTATTGCCCTATGACATTGCTCAAGGCAGACATTATCAAAATCCAGGTGGTTTAAGAATAGGCACATCTGAAATTACTAGACTTGGTATGGGTAAAAGTGAAATGATCGATATTGCTGAATTTTTTAAGAAATTATTAATTGAAAAAAAAGACCCTAAAGAAGTTAAAGATGAAATAATGGATTTTAGAAAAGATTTCCAAGAAATTAAATATTGCTTTCAGTCTTCAAATAAGGCTTATGAATATTTAAAATTTTATTAATCTTCTTTATTCTTGTTTTTTCTTTAGAATAAATAATAAAACTTATCTTAAACGATTCATTTCAGACTTATTATAATTTTGAATTAATGAAAGTCATGAATCTCGAAGTTCTTGAAAAAAGTGATAGAAAACTCATATTTGTAGTTGAGGGGATATCAATTGAGATGGCTAATGCAATTCGTAGAATTATTATTTCTGAAATTCCTGTTATGGCTGTAGATGAAATTATCATTCTGAAAAACGATAGTCCATTATATGATGAAATAATATCACACAGGCTCGGATTAATCCCTTTGACAACAGATTTAGAGGTTTACAAATTACCACGTGAATGTGAGTGTGGTGGATATGGTTGTCCTCTCTGTCAAGTTTCCTTAACATGTGAAGTTACTAACACATCAACCGCTCCTCTAGAAATTTACTCGGGTGACCTCAAATCAAATGACCCTAAGATAATTCCTGTTGATCCAAATATTCCAATAGTAAAAATAGATAAAAATGATAAAGTAATAATTGAGGCTTATGCTATACTAGGTTTAGCAAAAGATCACGTTAAATGGCAAGCAATTTCAAATATATTTTACAGATTTTATCCCCAAATCGATTTTAATAATAGTAAGTGTGCTAAATGCCCGGATAAATGTATAGTATCAAGAATGTGTCCTGAAGATTTATATGATTTCTCAAGTAAAAAAACTACAGTGTTAATAGAAGATTATTGGAAAAAATGCACATTATGTAATTCTTGCCAGAATGATTGTCCAGAAGAAGCTATTAAAGTAGGTTGGAAAGAAAATACTTATATATTTTCAATTGAAAGTGATGGAGTTCTTCCATTTGAGACAATTATTAAGAAAACATTTGATATTTTTTTAGAAAAGATTGATGAATTTGTAGAAAGACTTGAAGAAGCAGAGATAGAATCGTGATTTATCAAAAAATTATTTAAATATTATAAATTTAAGATATCAGAATTAATAAATTAGAGCGTCGTTTTACATGTCTCACAAGGTAACTGGTCCATCAAATTATTACGTTAGAAAGCTAATTAGAGATTTATGGAAGACAAAGATAAATATATGGAAAACTGTATCAAAAAAATTAAGTGGTCCAAGAAGAAATAGAGTAAAAGCAAATTTATATCGTATTAATAAGAAGACAAAGAAGAACGATATAATTGTAATTCCCGGAAAAATTTTAGGACTAGGAGAATTAGATCATACTCTTACTATAGCATGCTTAGATTATTCAAAATCAGCGAAGAAAAAAATTGAATCCTCTGGAAGCACGTTAATGACAATTGAAAAATTATTAGAACAAAACCCTAAAGGTAGTGGTGTAAAGATCTTATATTGAAATAACAAATATCTTATTTAAAAGTGATAAAACATGGTAGTTGAATATCAATTATATGATGCTTCGAATAAAATTTTGGGTCGTTTTTGTAGTCACATAGCAAAAAAAGCTTTATTGGGTGAGTATATAGTAATTATTAATGCGAAAGATGCAATTGTCAGTGGAACAAAAAGAAATATTCATGAGAATTATCTTGCTAAATTAAAAATTTCAACAGCTACTAATCCACGTAGGGGACCATTTCATGAAAGGAGACCAGATACTTTTATGAGAAGAGTTGTAAAACAAATGTTACCAAGAAAGAAACTGCGAGGAAAGGAAGCTCTTAAGAGAGTCCACGTTTATATATCGGATATTCCAGAAAGATTTAAGAAGAGATATCAAACCTTAGTACCTAATGAAATTAATAATGTAGACAAGAAGAGACTTTCATATTACAATCGATATATCACTTTAGAAAATTTATGTCAAAGAATAGGTTGGAAGAAAACCGAGGTTGAAGTTTAAAATATGTCAATGAAAGTTATTCAAGCATCAGGAAAAAGAAAATCTGCTATTGCAAGAGCTGTTTTGAGACATCCTGCTAAAGGTCAAATAAAAATAAATAATACACCTCTACAATTATATGAACCTGAAATAGAGCGATTAAGAATCCAAGAAGTAGTTGAAATAGTAAACCATCCAAAAGTTGATAAATGTGACATTAATATTAATGTGAAAGGTGGTGGAAAGAGTGGACAAACTGATGCTGTACGTATGGCTATTGCGAAATCAATATTTAAGTTTTTAGGTACAAAAACAATAGAAAGAATTTTTAGAGAATATGATGACTCCTTATTAAGTGGAGATTCGAGACGAACAGAACCAAAGAAATTCGGAGGCAAAAAAGCTAGATCTCGAAGACAAAAAAGTTTCAGATAAAATTTTAAAAATCTCAAAGAATTTCGATATTTGCTCCTAATTCTTTCAAATCCTCATAAAAGCTAGGATATGAATCTTTTACGATATTACTGTTATGAATAGATGAACTTGAATCAGCAAATAAAGCTGCTATGCTACAAGCCATAGCTATTCTATGATCATTATTATGATTAATTTTTATTCCCGAAATTTTATCACAGTGAAAGATCGTCAATTTATCTTTCTCTTCAATAACTTTAACACCCATTTTAGTTAATTCTCGAGCCATTGCAGCAATTCTGTCAGTTTCTTTCAATCTTTGGTTAGAAGCGTTGTAAAGAACGGTTTTTCCTTCTGCGAAAGCACCAATGACAGACAAAATCGGAAATAAATCGGGAATTTCAATACAATTAATCTCAATGCCATTTAAAGGTGAGTTTCTATTATCTCCGTTTATGAGTACCCAGTCGTTTTCTTGGTCAATTTTAATTTTTGCTCCCATTTGTGTAAAAATCTCAAGAATTATTTTGTCTCCTTGGTAATTATTAATATTAAGGTTTTTAATAATTATAGATGATGGTTTATTAGATAGAACTGCAGCTGCTAAAATGTATGCGGCAGAACTAAAATCTCCCGGGATTGTAATTGATTGTGATCTATAAATCTGTTCATTTGTTATATAGAACTTTCTATCTTTGAAATTAGCTTGAATATTAATTCCAAATGACTCTAATATATCTAAGGTAATATTAATAAAAGGTTTAGAGGATAATGGAGTTAATGATTCAATTTCAATATAGTCTATGTTTTTGCATTTTATTAAGGGACACAATATTAACAACGCAGTTATAAACTGTGAGCTTATATCGCCTTGAATCTTAATTTTATTGCAAACAACTTTTTTACGTTTTATTTTAAGTTTTTTATCTGTTAATTTGAAAACTCCTCCTAATTGTTCAAGTGCATTGAGAAGTGGAAGAATAGGTCGTTTAAAGTTAAAAAAATCTCCTTTTAAAGTTAATCCTCCCTCAATAAGCAAACCTAAAGCACTGAAAATTCTGACTGTTGTACCTGAATTTCTGCAATCTATTGCTTTTTTATAAGATCTATAGGCATCTTTAACTCGTTTAACGATGTAAGTGTTACCATCTTTTTTAAGAATTCTCACTCCTAATAATTGTAATAAATTCATTGTAACAGCTACATCTCCACTCGTCAAGGGATTTTTAATTATTGAAATGCCATCAGCTAAACTAGCAGCAATAAAAGCTCTATGGGAATAACTTTTAGATCCAGGTGCTATGACTTCACCATTTAAACCGTTTTTTATCGGAGTAATTTTGAGATTCATTAAATAATAAATAGAAACTTATAGATATAATATTATTTAAATAATCATATAAGACTATTGTTAAATAATTCCTTAGAGAACGTGAAAAAGATGCATAATTCATTGGGTACCATCTTTAGAATAACTTCATTTGGAGAGAGTCATGGAGAATTAGTTGGAATTATATTAGATGGAGTACCAGCGGGATTAGACTTTGATTTAAGTATAATTCAAAACGAACTCGATAGAAGAAAACCGGGTCAAACACTAATTAGTACTAACCGTTTAGAGGAGGATCGCGTTAAATTATTATCTGGTGTTTTTGATAATAAAACAACAGGAGCTCCCATTTGTTTAATAATTGAGAATAAAGATGTAGATTCATCAATATATAAAACATATAAAAATTTCTTGCGTCCATCACATGTAGATTACTCTGCATTCAAAAAGTATGGTGGTTATTCAGATTATCGAGGATCGGGTAGGTTTTCTGGTAGAATAACTGCAGGGTTTGTTATGGCTGGAGCCATAGCGAAACAGATATTAAAAAAATATAATATCTTGATATTTGCCTATACAAAGAGTATCGGGAATATTATTGATGAACAAAATTATTCTTCAAATGAGCTTAAAGAATTATATAAAATTAGAGAAGAAAATACTGTTAGAGCTATTAGTTCCAAAAAGGCCAAATTAATGGAAGAACTAGTTAAAAATGTGAAAAATCAAAATGATTCTATTGGAGGAACAGTTAGATGTATAGTAATAAATTTTCCAGAAGGAAAAGGGAACCCTATTTTTAACAGTATTGAGTCAAATATAAGTAGCGCGATTTTTGCAATTCCGGGAATAAAGGGTATAGAGTTTGGAGCTGGTTTTAAGGGAACTAGAATGAAAGGCTCGGAGCACAACGATCCATGGGTTTTTAAGGATGGAAAAATCCAAACAACTAAAAATGACTCCGGGGGAATTATTGGGGGGATTTCTACAGGAATGCCAATTGAATTTACAGTTGGAATTAAACCAACTGCTTCCATAGCTATTCGACAGAGAACTGTTAACATTGAAACAATGAAAAATGTAGAAGTTGAATTTCCTGGTCGTCATGATCCATGTATAGTCCCAAGGGTGGTGTCAGTAATTGAAGCTATGACCGCCAATGTTTTACTTGATTGTTTATTAATTGAGGGTTATATTCCTAGAATTTTAAATTCTTAAAAGAATAACCTAATTATAATTTGTCATAAGATAGAATAAAAATTAAAAATTATTAATTATAAATTGAGTATAATAAGAAGTAAATTGAGTTAATAGTGTCTATACAAGAAAAATTTATTAAAGACGTAATTAAAGTAATAGATAGATGGTCTTTTGAGCAGTGTGCTTTTTGTGAAAATGGGACAATGGTATCAATTGAAGGGATGGTTGATTTCAAATGTAGCAAATGTGGAAATACCATGAACCCCCTTAATTATTTAGGAGAGATTGCTAAGTATGTTTTTAATTATAGAGAACAAAATCCACATCTTAATAATGAACCCGGGTATGATTAATCTCATCTAAAATTAGGAAATTATTAATTAAATTGCATAATTTATAATTATAAACTCAATTCTTTAAAAAATTAAATAAATTTCTTAGGTATTTAAAATGGAATTACCTATTACAGCAGTTTTATTAGGAGCAGGTAGGAGAGGATTTCATGTCTATGGTAATTATGCTCTAAAAAATAAAGAAAAAATAAAATTTGTAGCTGTAGCAGAACCTATCAAAAATACACGTGAAAACTTTGCCAAATTACATAATATCCCTACTAATAGATGTTTTGAAAGCTGGGAGGATTTGCTTATTAAGGAGAAACTAGCAGAAGTTGCTTTTGTGTGTACTCAAGATCAAATGCACACAGCACCTACATTATTGGCATTAGAGAAAGGATATCATATATTACTAGAAAAACCCATGGCACATAGATTAACTGATTGTATTAAAATAGTGAAAAAAGTAGAGGAAACGGGTAAAATTTTAGGAGTTTCTCATGTATTAAGATACACCGAATTTTTTTTAACGATTTTAAAAATTATTAATAAAGGATTGCTTGGAGATATTGTTAATATCTCACATCGAGAAAATGTTTCATGGTATCACATGGCACACAGTTTTGTCCGAGGACCATGGGCAGTTAGAGAAAAATCTTCACCCATGATTTTAGCAAAAGCTTGTCATGATTTAGATTTATTATATTGGATGGTGGGGTCCATTCCGAAAAAAATTAGTTCTTTTGGTAGCTTATTCCATTTCAAAGCAGAGAATGCACCTCAAGGAGCTCCAAAATTTTGTTTAGATGGATGTCCTGTAAAAAATACATGTAAATACTACGCTCCAAGGACTTATATTGATATAATCCCAATAATTCAAATTATGCAAAAAGGAAAAAACAGAGGACTTAAATTTTTGAGTAATTTACGTAAGAATTATATTAAATTATATACGTTCTTAGCTAAAATAATTCCTGCATTTAAGAGATTGAGATACTGGAGTGAATGGCCTGTTTATTATTTATATTCTGGACAACAAGAAGACTATTCAGACCAGGCAAAATTAAAAATTCTTAAAACAAGTCAATATGGGAGGTGTGTGTATTTTAGTGATAACAACGTAGTTGATCATCAAGTAGTCAATATAGAGTTTGAAAATGGTGTTACAGCTAATTTTACTATGCATGGATTTAGTGAGAGAGAAGGTAGAACTCTGAGAATTGATGGTACAGAAGCAACTTTAATAGGAGAATTTCATGATTCCAATAAAAAGTTAACTCTCTATAATCATTTTTCTGGAGATAAAAGAATTATTTTAGATCAAAAACTTACACTTAGTACAGCTGAACATGGTGGAGGAGACCCTAAATTAATTGATGCTTTTATCGAATCATTGAATAACCCAAACTTTGTTCAACCTTTAACAAATGCTAGAGCTTGTCTTGAAAGTCATTTAATGGCTTTTGCCGCTGATGAATCTCGAATAAAAGGAACCGTGATTAATATGGATGAATATCGCAAGAGATCAGATAATCTTTGAATATTTTACTAGAGATAAATGTTAATATTGTGAAAAAAATATAGATAATTTATTATTATTAATAACATAAAATATCTTATAATTAAAACTAAATTTTGGTCTGTTAAAATAGAATGGATAAAAAAATTGACACTTCTCAGCAATTTATCGAATTCTACAAAAAAAAGGGTGACTACTTAGTATCTCTTTCAGAAAATCATTTCAAGAATATAGAATATCGTAAATGTCTTGAATTATTAAATCAAGCATATGGAATGTACATGAAGGGAAATTATATTGAACTTGCTGAAAAAACTAAACAAAGATTCTTAGAAATCAAAAAAAAATATATTAAAAAATGAACTTATTAATTAATTTCTAAAGAATTACCTAATTTATATTCAATATCTTCAATATGAGAACCTTGCCAATATACTTTTTTACATTGAAGATTTGAACATTGATAAAATTCAGTATAATTATTATATGTTTCTTCTAAAACGTACATTTTTATAGAATTCTTATTTTGTACTCTTTCTAACTGTGAATTACACATTGAACATCTCGCCTGTTTAAGATTAAATTTAAAATTTAAACCTAACTTTTTATTGAGTTGTTTTAAGTAGTTATATATGCCTTCTCCACTGAGAAAAATACTCTTATCTTCATAATGCTTGTATAAGACATAATCTTTAGTAACGATAATTCTTCTATTTCTTTTTGCATAATCTATTAACTTTTCATCAGGAACTGGATCTATATTAAAATAACCAATTAAATCATTGGCATAAATTGTGTCAAAACCAAATATTCTAAGGAATCTTGATAATTTACCTAACATCGCATCGACTAAAAATTTCATATTATTTATCATACGCTTTTTTTATTTATTAATAGGATAAATATATTTAAAGCATCTTATTATTTTACTTAAACCAAATAAAAATCATATAGATTTAAATGGAAGCTAAGGAATTAATGGAAAAAGCTGCAAGATTTCATGGGCATATTTGTCCGGGTCTTGCAATTGGTGTTTTAGTTGCTAAACATGTCTTAGAGCATGGATATAATTATTCTCCAAATGAAGAGTTAGTTGCTGTCGTTGAGAATGATAATTGTAGCGTTGATGCTCTCCAAGTAATTTTGGGCACAACATATGGGAAGGGTAATCTTGTGCATAGAGATTATGGGAAGATGAATTACTCTATTTATGATAGAAGAACTCAAAAAGGTATAAAATTAGCATTAAAAAGTAGACAACTTAATGGTGAAAAATTAACAAGAGATGAAAAAATTCAATTTTTATTGAAATCAAAACCAGAAGATGTATTTAAAATTGATAAGATTGAATTTAATCCTCCAGGATTAGCCCAGATTGAAGAATCTGCACCATGTGAGATATGTGGAGAAATTACTATGAGTAGTCGACTTATGATATATAATGATTCTGAAATGTGTGTTCCTTGTTATAAAAAAATAAGGGGATAGATAAAAATAATATCATTTCATGTATTAGATTTTATGGTATATTTCTTAATGCTTCTTTCAATATGAAGAAATTTACTTATTATTTGATTGAAACTAAATAATGATGTAAAATGAAATGGTTGATAAAAATCTGATGATAATGGATGGTGCGGGTCCTTTTCTTTTTGAAGGAAATAAAGTTGGAATCCTCATGATACATGGAGGTGGTGGAGGAACATGTGCAGATTTAAAACCTTTAGCAGAGTATTTGTATGCAAAAGGAGGTTATACTGTAAAAATTCCCTTACTTCCTGGTTTTGGAACTTCGCCTGAAGATTTAAAAAACATTAAGATTAATGATTGGAAATCAGCTTTAAAGGAAGAAATAACAATATTAAAGGATACTTGCGATAAAATAATTGTAGGGGGGCATTCTATGGGGGGTCTTTTAACTTTAATATTAGCAGCAAATTATAATTTTGATGGAATTTTTACGATTAGTGCCCCCGCAGGAGTTCAATCATTTTTGATTAACTTAGTTCCTTTATTCCAAATTTTTGTAAAATATCATAAAACCCCTTCTGAAAAATTCAGAAAAGACACAAATGGAAAGTGGGTTGGGTATGATAAGATTCCCGTAAATATTGGAATAAAAGCAAAAAAATTGATGATAGAGATGAAACAATCTTTATTCAAAATTAACTGTCCAATAATATTATTTCAAGGTCGATTAGATTCTGATATTAAAAAAAATAGTATGGATTATATTTTCAGTAAAATCAGTTCTAAAACTAAAAAAAAGATATGGTTGGAACATAATGATCATCCAATATTAGACAGCCCCGATTACAATCAAATTGCGTCTGAACTTTTTAATTTTATTCATGAAATTTGTCCTTAAATTATTTATTTATGATTAAATTACTAAAAATATCGAAGAGTAGACTTTAGCAATTTTAAAAAGTTAAACTTATGAGATTTTTTAACGCTTTCAAATATGAGAGGAATCATCCATGATTAAGAATATAAATAAAGGGAATACTTTATTAGTTAAAGGTCCAGCAAGAATAACTTTACTAGAAGGAAAAGTAGATGTTATTGGTAAGATATTTTCTCAGGATAAAAATATCCAGTCTGCTAATTCTACCGATAAAAATACATTAATTGTCCCTAGTGCCCAAGTTTATCCTCTATATGCCCTAGTTAAATCAAAGTTAGAAATTTATACTAATAATGAAGAAAATCTTAAAGAAATCCAAGAAAACACGATCTCCTCCAAGTGGAATGAAATTAAAGACTTGATAATAAACGAATTGAAAATAACTACAAATAAGCCTTTAAAAATAATGGTGTTAGGAATTAGTAGTGGAAAAACAACATTTATCAAATACTTAGCAAATAACTTTCTTAAAGAAGGACTGAAGGGTGCATATTTAGATTCTGATTTAGGTCAACAAATTATATATATACCCACAACAATTAACATTGGTACAATTGATGATTATATCATTTCAAGTGAGGATATTATATCTGAAAAAACCATTTTTATTGGTGCTACGTTCCCGAAAGGAGATAATAAATTTATTATCTCTCTTTCCTGTAAAGGTTTAGTCTCTGATTATGTTGCAAAATATAAAGATGTTGATTTTATTCTTATTGATACAGATGGCTGGATTAAGACTGAGGCAGGGATCATTTATAAGAATTTTTTTATTAAAGTATTAGATCCAGATATCATAATTGTGTTTCACGATGAGACAATTGAAGAATTACTCGCTATAGAGAAGAGTTTCTCGAATTTAAGAAAAGATAGAACAATGTATTTAATTAAGGAGAAAAATATATATTTTTATGAAAAAGATAAGGAAGAAAGAAGATTTTTACGCCAAAGTCAATTCTCTAAAAAATTTGAGGTGTTTAGGAAAATATCAATCCCTTTAAATGACACGAAATTTATAAAAACTGAATATGATAAAGAAAGAGATCAAATTATCGAAAAGAAAATTGATGTTAATGACCTTGTTACGCTTCCTTACCATTATGTAATAATAGGTTTAATGACTGAAGAATCAGATTTATTAGAAATAGGTCTCTTATTTACAGTAAATATTGAAAAAAACTATATTTTATTATATTCAAACATTTCATATAAAGAACAACTAAAAGTAAAAAAGATATTGCTTGGAAGCTTAAGACTTAGCACGAAGGGTAACCATCAAGGATATCTATATCTTTAATTTTTAATTTTTTCAATGAATCCCTTATTATTTCTTAATTTTGAAAAATCATGATATGAATCCCTTATTCAATTTTTACAAACATGGGATAAAATTTATTTAAATTATGATGTAATTATAATAAGTTATGGACGAACTTCTCACAAAGTTTTTAAAATTGATGTCCGCAAGAATTACAGATTCAGATTTAGAATTAATTAATTTAGGAAAATCTTTAGGATTAGATTTAGTATCTTTTGCCGATTTAAGAGCCTCACAAGAAGATATATTTGCTGATGAAGTAAGACAAAAAGCTTTAGAGATAATGGAAAAAAATAAGGATAATGTTTTAAGTACTTTAGATTCATTTTATGCTGGAAGTATTGATTTTATGGTCTCAGATGAAGCCGAAGAGAAAAAGTTTTTTTTATTAGAAACTAATGGAGGATCTCATCGAGGACTTTCAATAATTACTGAAAAACAACAAATTCTTCTATATGATGGATATTTAGAAGCTATTAAACAAGCAATTAAAAGAAAAGAGAATACTATAGATAATGTATTTGTAATAATTGGAGTACCAATTAACGATGGATTAATTCATGAAAAAGTTATAATGATTGAATATTTCAGAAAAACACTTAAAGCTAATGGGTATTCTGTAAAAATTTTTAATACGGATAATTACAATAAGGACTTTAAAGCTGAAATCATTGTTTTAATAGCTGATTATCAGCAACTATCCTCATCTCTTTCATTTTCTAATAATTGGATTAAATATAAAGGAGAGAACGTAGGAGTATTAATAGGAGATGGTATTACAAGACGTTTTAAGAATAAAAAATTTTCAAAATTAGTGAAAAAAGAGTTTCGAGAAATAAAATCAATTTTAGTTAACCCTATATTTCATATAACAGATGATAAATCTCTAACATATTTAGCAAGCTATTTTAGTAAAGATCTCCTCAAAAAATATAATTTAAAATATCTTTTATTCACAAAAGCTTTTAATGAAAAGGATTTGATCGATAAATTAAAATATCTTATTAAGGAATATAAAAAATCTTTTATTATTAAACCTAGTGGGGGTTCTGGAGGAGCTGGCGTCATTCCCGTTTCTAAGGATGAAGATCCTCTTAATATTAAAAATATTGTTGAAGAAAGTAAAAAGGAATTTTTTGCTAAGTTCATGAAGTCGCGCGATCCTTTTCCATATACGATTCAAGAAATGGCCGATTTCTCATTAATAGAGTGGCAGGAAGGGAAACACACATTTGATTTACGGATTTATTTAGCTCAAAGAGATGGTAAAGTTATCCCAATTGGAGGGTTAGCTAGAATTGCCCGAGAAGAATTTATTCATAAAAAAAGACTGAATAAGCAAGAATTTGTAGTCAATCTATCTGGCTACAATGGTCAAATTGAAGTTAAACGTGGAATAGGTTTCTCGGAAAAAAACTGTAAACTATTAAACTTAACAAAAGATGATTTTACAAATATGTTTTGCATAGGTTGTGTTTTATTTTCGGGAATGGTTAAAAATTATCATAAAATCATCAATTTTACAAATTGGGAAGAAATATTCGATTGAGATGAATGCTGAAACCCTAAAATCATTATTAGATATTTCTAAACGTTACAATTTATATACAAAGATTCTGAAAGAATTAGATATTGTAAGAAATTTAGAATATACCAGCTATCGAATTTATAATACTTCTGAAGGCATTATTCCTCTAATAAAAATTGCTAAAAATTCCAATTTTGATGAATTAAAACATATTAAAATCTTTATTGGTGCACAGCAAAATGAATATAATGGTTTATTTAGTATCCTGAAATTTTTTAAATTAATACAAGATAATAAAATTCAAATCAATAAATTAATCAGAGAAGATCAAGTTCTTTTCTTTTTGCCATTATTAAATCCTTATGGGTTTTTGAATCCTAGTAAAAATAATAAATCTGGTTATTATTTAAAAAATGGTTCAAATCTTAATAGATTTTGGGTTAGAGCTTTCGTCCCTGAATATAAAAATGGGATTATAGATTTAGATACAATTAAAACACCCGAACAAGTTATTATTGTGAAAGAATTACTTCAAAAATATTGGGATAACGAAGATATTCATATATACATACTCGATTTCCATGAGACTTCTTTATTGAATAGATTTCCAGTTGAATTAAGTACAAATCTAAATCCCTTTTATAAATTTGATCATTGGTTAAAAGAGGGTATTATACTAAATATTATTAAGCTATACGATATCCCTTATTATCGAAAACCTTTATTCTTTAAATGTAATCCTTCCGCCGATCACACGCATCTAAATTTAACTTATAAACAAATTGAGACCGTTCATGAAAAACTTTATGACTATATATCAAGGAATTTGGGGATGGGCAAATTACCTTTCTATTTTTGCTACAGCGACAAGAGTAGAGATTTCTGTCTAAAACTTGCAAATAAAGTTTATAATAAACTGAAAGACAAATTATGGGAAACTTACTTTCCTGCTTTTGATCATAGTTTTAAAAATCATGGTTGTTTTGTAAGAATGAGTGATGCGACATCTCGAGCTAGAGTTTATAGCATGGAATTAGAATCTCAAAAACATTTCTTCAACATCTTTGAAGAAATAAAAAAATTAAAATCAGTTCCTAATTACATTGAAAATAAACTTGATCTCATTAATGTGAGTATTGAATTAGCACTTGAGACTATAAAGGAGATGATAGAATTATTTTAATTGTTTATAAAACTGAGAATTGCCCCAACTAAAATACATTCATTTTTTTTATTTGAATGACCACCTTTTTTTAATATTAGTATATTCTTCGCTGGTGATTCTAAAATTAGTTTATTTTCTATTAAATTTTTGAATTTTGTTACTTTATCGTTTTTACAATGGATTAGCATAACTTTTTTAGATAATTCTTTCCATTCTTCTGATGTTAGTTCCTTTTTAGCATTTTTTATCAATAAATAAGGAGATAATTGACTATTCTCTTCCAAAGTTGGAAATAATTTCACCCCCTTAAATAAATAATTTAGGATAACAACTGGATTGTATTTTGGAATGTTTTCTTTATAATGTGATATAGAAGCAATTGCAATAATTTTCTCAACATCTATATTCATAAAACCTCCTGATAAAACGGTAATAGCACCTATACTAAAACCAATACAAAAAATCTTCTTATTTGAAAATTTTTCTTGATTTTTTACCCATTGAATTATTTTTTTAAAATCTTCAATTCTTTGTAAAAAATCGCTTCTCCTTCCTGTTTTTTTTGATTTTCCCGTACCTCTTGCATCATAAGCTAAAATAATATAACCTTGATAAGCAATTGGAAAATATAAATATTGAAGTCTTTCTTTTGTGTCAGAAAAACCATGACAAATTATAATTACTGCATTTTTTGAATCAATTTTAGCTTGCTCCCTACTTTTTACTAGATTTACCGATAAAAATCCATCAGAGACATTAATTTGTAAATTTAAGACTTGCAAATCCTTGAGAAAAAGCTTTCTCCACCGATCGAACCAGAGATCTCGAAAAGACCAATAAATTTCGAATGGTGTGTAGACAATTAAAAAAGTTGTTAAAGATAAGATAAAACACTGTGAGAAAGCCGTTGTATAACAAGGATTTCCTAATGAAATATTGACCTGCCAAATATACCAGCTAAATAAAATATCAATAAAAATTAAAATTATACGTTTTAGAGTATTTCTTATCACAGATTTTCACAGCAATAACTTATCTTAAGAAATCTATACTTTTAATTTTTAAAAGATAGAAATGGTGTAGAAATAAAATATTTTTCTTAGTAAAATAGGAAGAGATTTATAATGTCTCTTCTCAGATTGATTTATTGTGTGTTATTTTTTAGCTTTATCTGGAGGACATCCGAAATCATCCCTTACTTTACAATTTCTTTTGCTAGAACTGCCTGGGCATGGAGCACATTTAACTTTTCGCATAAGAGCTTCAACTTCATCTATCTCATAACCAAAAGATTCCTCCTCTGTCTCATCTACTAGCATATCATCCTTAATTTTACTCAGATCATAATCTATATCTTCTTCTAGATTATCTTTCCAATCTTCCAAATCTAAAATCTCATCCCCATCTTCATCAATTTTTCCTGATGGAAGTTCTAAATCTTCATCCTCAACAGGAGCACTCTTTTTTTTAGCCATGTTATTCACATATATTAAAAATATATTTTTACAATTGAATTTTTTTTATATATAATATTTGCTAAAATTTAATTTTATTAGTTTTAAGTATGGTAAATTCAAAAACACCATGACTATCTAATCGTATATAATAAAAAATTAATAGAAGAAGTGTCCTAGGATACATCTTTAATATAGATCTGATTAATTTGATCCAAGAGAGGTTCATTCTTGTATATAATGTTGAATATGTTCTTAATTTCATCTAAAGTAGGCTCCAGCTCTTCTATTAAGTACGTTTCATAATTATCAATCTTATATCGCGGTATGAGGTACTTAAATTGAATGTTTTTCAGTTCTATTTTCGAGTATAAGAATTCTCTTATAAAACTGAAATCAATATTAGATTCTAAATATAACTCATCTAAATATATTAGTTTTACTAAGGAATTACATAATTTTATAAAAAATCGTAATAATCTTTTAAGTTCCAGTTGATATTTTTGATTTAGAAATTTTAGATCTAGAGTTCTATAGATAAATTTTGAACTTAGATCATAATGCAATTGAGATAAAATTTGAATAATTTTTCCACAATTGGATAATGATAAAGGAAGATTTTTTGGTATTGGCAATCTTCTTATAAAACTTCCATTGAATCTTAAATAGCCACCGGCCATGTGAAGAGAACTAAATAATGTTTTAAATACAGTATCTAATAGTGTTGAGTTCAATAATGCTAAGAGACAATATAACTGCTGAGTATTTATCGAAGGGATCCTCATTAAATATAAACCAGTTATATTAGCAAAGATTCCAGGGTCATACACACAGGTTAATTCTTTGGCAATTTCTCTAAAAATAATTTTTTCATTTTTTAGGTCCTGCCAAATAGGATTAAAAGTAGGATTATAATTAAAATAACAGATTTCAAGATCTCTCTTAGCTATCTTTATCCTTTTATTAAATTTAAGATAATATTTGTCGACATTTCCTGTCCCAATTAATAGTAAATCAAGATCAGATTGGGGTTCATCGCTGATATTATCAAAATATTTGCCATATTTTAAAAAACCAAAAGGGCGATATATAATTTTCAAATCTTTGAAAGTTTCAGATAACGTTTTAAAGTTTCTAAACAAGTATGAAATTATGTTAATATTTCCTGAGATCGGTATTACTTTTGACGGGAATATATTGATTAGATTTTGATTGAATTTTATTATCTTTATACTATTATTTTCATTTAACTCATTTAGGTTATTAAAAGCTTTAACATTCACCTCATGTTCCTTTTTTTGCTTAACCTTTTTTAGCGATAAAATAATTGGATATGTAGCTACATTTTGAAATATAGATATCGACGATATATTTATGATTTCTTTAATTTCTGATTTATTTAATATTAACTCTCTAATTTTGATACCATAATCAGCAGATAAGAATTTATTAGGTAAAATGAATGAAAGATATCCATTACTTTCTAATAATTCTAACGCTCTCTCAATAAAGAGGATTGAAAGATCAAATAAACGATAGGCTGTTTTATATCTTTTAGTTAAATTGTTCTTGAATTCAATTGGTTTTATCTTTTTATTTTCTACATAAGGAGGATTTCCAATTATTATATCGAATTTATCAGAATTAAACTCTAAAAGAAAATCTAAATTAAAAAGATTAAAACTTAGATTTAAGAGCTCAATGATTTGGTTAAAATTTGTGATTTTTATGTTTTTAAAATTATCATTTTGAAATGTAAAGTTATTGTTATCTGTTATTAAAAGCCATTTAATTAATCGCAGTTTTGAGATAAGAATACCTGATTTTTCAATTTCAATTCCATACAGATTTTTTTCAATTATTAATTTCTTTATATCAAAATCAGATAATTTTGGCTCTAACATTCTATAAATATAATACAATTTTTCAGCTATAGATACTAAAAATCTCCCAGAGCCACAAGAAGGGTCTAGAATCCTTATATTTTTAATTATTTTAATTAAATTCTCTTTAGTTTTTAGATTTTTAATTAGTGTATGAATAACTTCTTCTAAATCCGATCCATTTTTAATTTCTTTATTAAAAGAAACAAATTTTTCGAAATAGATTCTAAAGATCTTAGTTACTATATAATCTACAACTTGGTTCGGTGTATAGATTATTCCAAGATTCCGACTCTTATCCTTTTCGAGAAATTTTTCATTTTCAAATCTCTCAATTCGTTTCTCAATATTATTTAATAATTTTTTAACTACTGATCCTTCCATTGAAATTATATTATGTATTTTAAATTTCTTTATTTATAAAAAGAAAAGTAACTATAATAAAAATAATAGAGTTATTAAAAAGATAATTAAAGGAAAACAACCAGATCAATTTTGAATTTTGTAGACAATTCAGCTTTATATGAATTAATAAATAACCCACAGAAAATCTCTGCACTAAAATTTGATATTATTTTAAATATCATAAAGACATTTAAATGTATTTTAGAAAAAGAAAATTTACTCTTGGAGGTTAATTTTAAAGAAAAAAAGGAAGAAGCTTATGTAATAGGGGATATACATGGAAATTTGGAGACTTTAACAAAATTGATTGAAATAATTAACCATAAAAATCCAAAAATCATCATTTTTTTAGGAGACATTGTCGATCGTGGACCAAAACAATTTGAATGCTTAATGATAGTCTTAATTTTAAAGATTCTTCACCCATCAAAATATTATTTATTAAGAGGAAATCATGAAACATTAGAAATGAATGAATATTACGGTTTCTTTCAGGATTTTATTTCAAGATTTAAAAATCAGAGCAAATTCAATGAAATTTTGAGTATTTATAATCTAATACCGATATGTGCATTAATTAATAAAGCAATATTATGTTTGCATGGAGGGATTCCAGAGGATTTTGACATTTTAAAAAAATTGCAAGGTCAAAGATGCATGAACTTTAAAGAAGTTTTCAATTTAAATATGCAAGGGATTTATCAAATTATGTGGAATGATCCTAAATCTGGATTAGAAGGATTTTCAGACAGTTTTAGAGGTCCAGGAATTAAATTTTTTGGATATGATGTTTTTGAAAATTTTATGAAATATAACAATCTTAAATACATAATTAGATCACATGAATGTTTTTCTGAAGGATATCGATGGTTTTTTAACAAAAGATTATTATCTATATTTTCATCCGCAAATTATCGAGGATTTTATAGTCCAAATCCCGCATCTTATGCAATAATAAGAAATAATGAAATAGTTCCAAAATTATTGGTTTTATAAAACTATGATAAATCATAGATTCATTAATTTGGGAAATTTGATGCTAAACATAAGGAATAAGTAACACAAATTCCCTATAAGATTAAGTAATTTGAGAAGCATCTGGCTTAATAAATAAGAGATTATTACCTCGAATAAATATCTCGTTGTATTTAGCCACAGGAGTTCCTTCTAATAACTCCGTAGCCTCTTCAAGAATCATATTCATGTATGCATCTATTTCCTTTAATAATCCTCTATATTCAGTTCCATCTTTTAATCTGAGAAGTATAGTTGAACCTTGCGCATTCTGGAGTATTGTTAACGGATTCTTTGACCTTTGCTGAGTATTATTTTTATTTGACATTTTTAATTCTTATATCAAAAAATTATTATTATATTTATTGAAAAGATAATTTAAAGATAGAATTTTTTGAATTAAAACCTTACGACATAAAAAATAAGAGCTAAAATTTATTTGGTTATCATTGTGGAAGAACACTTTAAAAATAAAAATAAAAAGAAAACCATAATAGAAAAATACAATTCATCATCGCATTTTTATGACAAAAGGTACAAGGCACTACAAAAAGAAAAATATGAAATAATATTAAAAAACTACATAGCTAATGGAAAAACTATCTTAGATCTAGGGTGTGGTACTGGTTTATTTTTTGAATATATAGTATTATCGTTAAAGAAGCAACATGAAATAAGAATTAACTACATAGCATTAGATATCTCTAGGAATATGCTATTACGTTTCAAATCCAAGGTTATATTTCATAATATAAAATCTATAAATTTGATACTATCAGATATTGAACATTTACCTTTCAGAGATAATATTTTTCATTCAATTTTTTCAATTACTTCTTTCCAAAATTTACCACATATTCAGATTGGAATCAGAGAATCATTTAGGGTAAGTAAAAATAATGCAGAGTATAAATTTTCAATATTAAGAAAAAAAATAGAATTGCAATTGTTATTAAAAATATTTAAACCTAAGATTAAAGAAATAGAAATAATAAGTAAAGAAAATCTAGAAGATATTATAATTCAAGGAAAAATTTCAAAAGATCAAGCAATTTAAATTCATTTTTTATAAAAATAGCTAAGGATCTTATCCATATTACTTTCAATGTTAAACTTTTTTTGAAAATACGTACATATATTCTCAAGATCCCTCTCCAAAAGTAAATTAGCATTAGGATGGTCAGTTGGAACCCATTGCAGCCAATCAATTATTAAAATATTGCCTTTCTCATCCAAAACAACATTGAATTCACCCAAATCACCATGAATCATTTTTGCTTTTTTATAGATTATTCTGTATTGTTTTATAATTCTATTGAAAATTTTGATAGGATTTTTAATACTTTTATAATAAACCAATTCTTTTCCTCTTAGATATGACATTACAATAATATGTCTATTATAGGCTATTGGTTTTGGAGTGTTAAGTTTGAGTATATAGATTTTTTCAAGAGCTTCATATTCTTTTTTGGCAGCAAGCCTATTTACATAAAGCCAAGAAAGATGTGATCTCTCTCCAATAATGTCTCTAAGTTGTTTGATGCTTTTAAAACTTGTTCTTCCAATTCGATAAAATTTAGCAGCATAAATGTTTTCATCATCATCCATACAACTATAAACATCTGATTCTTTGCCTTTACCTATTAAAGGCCCTAATTGACTAATGACATTTTTTTCGACTAGGGTATGTAAAGCAAGCAAATCATATGCCTTAGAATTAAGAGTATAAGCAATTTCATACTTAGAGGCATCTCTAATTATTAGCCCGAGCTTATGAACTTTTTTCAACCGAAAAAGAGTCTCTTCCATCTTATATCTTGAATAAAATTTTATATTGTTGACTGTAACATACTCGGATCTTTTCATTCCAATTTCAATTGCCATAAGTATTCTTAGATCTTCCTTTTCCAATTCAGTAAGAAGATTTGCTACTTCCACACTTTTTTCAGCTTAAAATATGAATTTACGATATGTTTTGAAAAAAGATATTAATTTATATATATTTGGTATTTCAAAAATCAGAATTGCAGTTAAAACTAAAAGCAAAAAGACTGAGATATCTTTCTGTAATATTAAATAATTAGTTAAAGTCCAACCTTCTTGAAATAAAAATAAAAAAATACCTTGGTTTAGATATATAAATAATCCAACTGAGATAATGAGACTAATTAATGAGAAAATTATAACTTGATGTTCATTTTCAATAAATCCAATTATAATGTTAATGATAAATAAGATTATTGTAATTAATGTAATAATTTTTGAAAGATTAATCCAATTCGTGTAAATTATACTACTCACCTGATAAGTTCCATTTGAAATTGGCCAAAATAATGATGTACTTAAATTTATAAAAGACAAAATTGGTAAAACTACCCCAATGATTATTGAAATACTATAAATCCGTATTGTTGTAAATTTGTTGAATTTCAATATATTCTCCTTTCCCAATTTTGTAGATTCTAACAGATAATTAAGTTTGTTTTGAATCTCAATTGGAAAATTCTTTTTTACCATGACAATTTGGATGCTTATTTCAGGAAATTTCGAAACTAATTCGTTAATTTGGCTATATGCTTTCCTAAATTTTGTTTTCTTACTTTTAGGACCGTTCCAAAGATAAATAATTTCCTTTTCTTCATCCAATACGGCACAAATATCGTGTGATAGTAGTTGATGTTCTACTTCTATCCAAAAAGATTTAGAATCATCAAATATAAAAGTTCTCAGCATTTATAGTCTACTTAACTTAACTAAAATTAGCTTTTATTTTTTTCGATGACATATTAACGCTCAAAAAGAGAAAAAAAAATTATAAATTTTACTCATCCTTTGAGATTAGTAGAATTACTTAGTTTCAAGTCTGTTTTTTATTTCTTTCCATATGTTATCGATATACTCTTCATAAATTTGCACCGTCTTTTCATCAATGGATTTAAATCGTTTTTGAGCTTTTAAATATTCTGTTATTGGTTTTCGTTTTAATTTATCTAAATATCTTTTACTAGGTTTCGAAATTTCAAATTTTCCATTAATAACCTCATAAAGAGGCCAAAAACCTGTTTCGGTAGCCAATCTACCAATTAAAATTGTATCCTTTGGTTCATATCCCCATCCAGGAGGGCAAGGGGATAATATATGAAAATATTTTGGTCCAAATATATTCTTGGCTCTTTTGAATTTTTCAAATAAATCAAGAGGATAAGCAGCATTAGCCGTAGCTACGTATGGGATACCATGTGCTTCTAGTATCTTAGGCATATTTTTTTTATGGACATCCTTTCCCTCTGGAGTTGTTGTTGTTTTAACGCCTAGGGGGGTTGAACCACTTCTTTGGACACCCGTATTCATATAAGCTTCATTATCATAACACGCATATATGAAATTAGTTCCCCTTTCTGCAGCACCACTTAAAGCCTGCAATCCTATATCAGTTGTTCCTCCATCACCGGCAAACGCAAGAACTGTAATTTCATCTGCTAAACCTTTATCTTCTAATGAAGCCAAGATACCAGATGCTGAAGCCCCAGTTGTTGCAAAAGGAGTGTGATAAACTGATATTTTTGTTGAACAGAATCCCTGCATACCATGTAATACTGTTAAACAAGAAGCGGGTACGGTTACTAATGTCTTATTTCCTAGCGCTTTTAGAGCAATTCTATAAATTAATGCCATACCACATCCCGCACATGCACGAGTGCCAGGATAAATAAATTCCTCTTCAGGGAGATCCATTACATTTACCATTCTTTTTTACCCCCTTTTAAAGTAAGTTGATTCATCATAATCACTTAATTCATCTAATCTTAAACCCAAAAATTCAGTCTTATTAGTAAATATTCCTTGTTTAAATTCATTCAAAGCTTTATGGATACCAGTAATGATATGCTCTGTTTTTACATCTCTACCGCCTAATCCAACAATAAAACCCTTTATATTTGGTCTATTTTTTAATCCATAAAGCGCAGCTTTTAATTCATAAGAGAGAACTCCTTCATATCCATATCCAATATCCCTATCAAAAACTATAATATTTTCTTTATCTTTGAAAAATTCTCTTAATTCCTCTACTGGAAATGGTCTAAATAATCTGAGACTTATTAACCCAACTTTTAGCCCTTCAGACCTAAGAATTTTAATAGCTACTCTTGATTGAGAAGCTACTGAACCCATTGCAAAAATAATTATATTTGCATCATCTGTTTGAATTAATTTAAATACTCCATTTCCATAGGATCGACCGAATTTTTCTGCAAATTCATCATGAACCTCTTTAATTATATCGATTGAACTTTCTAAAGATCTTTGAAGGGCATATCTATATTCATAATAACCCGGAGCTGTTCCTTCTTCTCGCTTTACGATGTGAGGAGTAGTTACTGGATCAACACCTTTTACCTGTGAAATGTCTGATAAATTAATATGGTGTTTAAGAGGTGGTAAAAAATCATCAATCATCTCCTGGCTTTCTAATTCGACTGGTTGGGCAGTATGTGAGATTATATACCCATCATATCCGCATACAACTGGTAAAAATAAACGAGGATCTTCAGCGATTTTAAATGCTTGAAGATTAGTATCATAAACTTCTTGGTTATTTTCACACATAAATTGTATCCATCCTACATCCCGAATAGTTATGAAATCTTGATGATCTGTCCAAACACTCCAAGGTGCTCCAAGACTTCTTGTTGCTAAATTAAGTACAATAGGTAATCTATTCCCTGATGCCCAAGGTAACATTTCGTACATCAGCTCTAGACCATGGGCAGATGTTGCTGTAGCGACTCTGGATCCTGTTGCAGATGCAGCACATAAAACAGCCATCGCACTATGTTCAGATTCAACTTTTACGAATCTTGCTTTTAATTTTCCTTCAGAAATGAACTCCGCAATTTTTTCAACAACAGGACTTTGAGGAGTTATAGGATAAGCAGAAACAACACCAACCCTAGATTGACGAATTGCATGTGCAGCAGCATGATTTCCCGTCAAAATCATTACATTTTTATTAATTTTAAGTTTATCTTCATCACTCACAATCATTCCAATTTCACCTCTTTCATTGTTATAGCTTTAACTGGACATTCTTCCATACAAATTCCACACCCTTTACAATGTTCTAGATCAATCTGAGGTGGGATTGTTCTGGTAATTACAGCCTCGGGACAATAAAGCCAGCAATTAAAACAGCTATGCTTTCCGGACTTAACTGGAATGCATTTATTTAAATCAATAATCGGTTTATTTGAACTCCAAGTTCCAGTTTTACCAGCTTCACCAATTACTGGTTTTTGAACTGAACCTAATATTTTTTGATAATCTTTTTTCGAGTTAGTCATCTATTCATCAAAAATAGTTATAAATCAGATTCTGTATGAAATCAAACGTAGATAAGTTTTTAATTCTTATCATTTACAATAATAAAAGTTTGAGGCAAATTTCGGTTAGTTCATTAACAACTTTATTAAATTTATCAAGTTAAGTAAAGAGTATTAAATGAAAGGTATTACTTGTTTTTAAATAAAAAATAAATAGTTGATATTTCATTAACCTCATAAAAAGTAGTTAAATATTTTAGTATTATTAGATTAATTTCTGAATTTATTTGGTTTTTGAGAATTTTTAATGTAACAGTAGGTTAAGGGAAAAGGTGGAATTTTCTAAAGATAAATTTTTACAGATAATTGAGAGCATTAAAGAATGTTACTTTGAAGTTGATTTAAAAGGAAATTTAATTTTCTTTAATGAATCAATGTGTAAACTAACGGGATTTTCAAGACAGGAACTTCAAGGATTAAATTATAAATATCTAACTGATGAATTTAATAGAAAAAAAATATTTAAGGGATTTAATGCCGTTTTCAGAACAACTGAATCATTAACTGATTTTGAATATCAATTTAGGAAAAAAAATGGAGAGAAAATTATTGGTGAAACTTCTGTATATTTAAAATGTGATTCCAATGGAAATAAAATCGGATTTTATGGGATATTTCGAGACATTACCAAAAGAAAAGAAAGGGAAGAACAATTTAGACAAGAATTGGAACAATTAGTAAATCAAAGGACTCAGGAGTTAAGAGTGTCTGAAGAAAAATACAGTAATTTATTCCATCATTCAAATGATGCGATTATTCTTCATGATTTAGATGGTAATATTATAGACATTAATCAAAGAGCTTTAGAACAATTTGGATATACAAGATCAGAGATATTAAAATTAAAAATTCCTCAACTTCATCCAATAAGCGAACTGGGGGCATCTAAAAAAGCTTTTGAAGAAATTTCGAAAAAAGGTGTAATTAAGTTTGAAATAAGTTTTAAAAAAAAAAATGGAAAAATTTTTCTTGCTGAAGTCTCATCAAGTTTATTTTATATGGGAGGAGAGCAAGTTATCCAAGGAAATATTCGTGATATTACAGTTCGAGTTCTAACCGAAAAAATGCTCAAAGAATCAGAAGAGAAATATAGAAACATGATAAACCATTTGGATTTAGGCTTTTATCAACTGAAATGGGATGGTATTTTATTAAATCATAATCCTCGATTTTGTGAGATATTAGGATATAATCCATCTGAAAATTTAAAAAACAGAGATGTACATGACTTTTGGCAAAGACCTGAAGAAAGATTAACATATTTAAAAGAACTAAAAGAAAATGGTTTCGTTAAGAATTACTTAGTTCACGCAAAGAAGAAAAATGGAGAAAAGATAGTTGTGCAATTAAATTCTCATATATTAGAAATGAGCGGTGGAAAGCCGACTATAATTCAAGGGTTAATATCTGATATTACTGAAAAATTTGAATTAGAACAAAAAGTAATGGAATCAGAAGAGAGATACCGGAATTTGATTGAATCTGTACCATTTTCAATCGCTTTAATTGACCAAGATGGAAAGATCATTTATTGTAATCCTCCTATTGAAAAATTACTAGGATATCGTCAGGATGAATTAATTGGACATAAATTCAAAGATCTTCCAGTACTACATCCTAAATATATATCAATGTTGCTTAAGCGATTTCAAAGGGTTTTTAAGGGTGAGATGTTACCCCCAATGGAGATAGAGTTATATATGAAGGATGATAGTCCGATTTGGATAAAATATCAATCTAGTTTAGTTAAATTAGGAAATCAAGTCTTACTACAAGCAGTTATAAATGACATTACAGAACAAAGAAAAGCAGATCTTCTCATTGAAGAAGAAATCATTAAATTAAAAGAATTAGATCAGATTAGAAAGGATTTAATTTCTAGAGTTTCACATGAGCTCAAAACGCCCCTGGTCTCCGTTTGCGGAGCTGCTGAACTTCTTTTAGATTTATTTATAGAAGAGTTTAAAGGTGAGTCAAAAGAACTAATTGAAATGATCGAAAAAGGGGGTAAAAGACTAAAGCACCTAGTTGATAATTTGGTTGATATAACTAGAATTGAATACAAAAAGTTTGAATTAGAGAAAGAAAAAAGTGACTTTAGTCAAGTGATTAGAGATTGCACCAAAGAACTAATGTATCTTATAAAAAAAAGAGAGATAAATTTAAATCTTGACTTGAAAGATAATTTGTTTTTAGAATTTGATAGAATAAGAATTGAACAAGTAATATTAAATCTTTTATCAAATGCAATAAAAAATACCCCACCGAATGGGAGGGTTACAATTAAAACCTTGAAAAGAGATTATTTTGTTGAATTATCAATAATAGATAATGGTATTGGTCTAACTAAAGAAGAAATAGAAAAATTATTTACTAGATTTGGAAAGATAGAAAGATATGGAAATGGATTAGAATATATTGATATCCAAGGAACTGGACTTGGATTATATATATCAAAAGAAATAATAGATTTACATCAGGGTGAAATTTGGGCTGAATCTGTTGGTAGGGGTAAAGGTAGCACATTCACAATTAGATTACCAAGATAAATGTATAAAAATAAATTAACAATAAATTTGTGCCTTTAATGACATATAATAGAGAAGAAATAAGAGAAAGTTTTAAGGATTTGTTTGAACGTTCATTAGATTTAATTTACGTAAGTGATTTAAATGGAAATTTTCTAGATGCTAATGATCTTGCCTTATTGACATTAGGTTATGAAAGAGAGGAAATAAAAAATATTAAATTTTTAGATCTTATTGAAGAAGATGAATTAAAAATAGCCTATGGGGCTTTAAAGGAAATAATTAAGAAAGGAAAGCAATCTAGACGTAGAGAATATAGAATAAGAGCAAAAAATGGTAATTTTATTTTTGTAGAAACATACGCTATGCCCTTAAAGAGAAAGGGTGAAATATATGCAATTTTAGGTATTGGTAAAAATATCACAGAACGTAAAAAGGCGGAACTTAAGTTAATTGAATCTGAAGAGATGTTTAGAGCGTTATATAAAGAAAGTCCTATTCCAACCTATATATGGAAAAAACTTAATGATAATTTTGTTTTTATAGAGTTTAATAATGCTGCTGAAAGGATTACCAAAGGGAATGTCTCTAAATTTTTGGGTTATAAGGCTTCTGAAATGTATGAGGATAGACCAGACATACTGGAGGATTTATATAGATGTTTTAACAAGAAAACTAATATTACAAGAGAAATGAAATATAAATTTCATTATACAGGAGAAGAAAGGTTTTTTTCAGTAAATTATGGTTATGTTAAACCAGATTTAGTAATTGTTCAAACTGATGATATAACTGAAAAAAGAGTGGCAAAAGAAAAATTGAAACAATCTGAATTAAAATATCGAAATATGATTAATAATTTAGATGTTGGATTTTACCAAGTAACTCTAGACGGTATTCTATTAAACCATAATTCCGCTTATAATACAATCTTGGGATTTGAAGAATCCAAAGATTTAAGTAATTCAAAAGTAACAGAGTTATGGCAACAACCTGAGCTTCGAAATGAATACTTGAACCAAATTTTAAGAGATAATTATGCTCGAGGCTATATTTGTCATGCATTTAAGAAGAGTGGTGAAAGAATTGTATTAGAATTAAATTCACATTTGATTAGAGATAAACAAGGAAACCCAAAAAGAATAGATGGAACATTCATTGATATTACTGAAAAATTCACTTTAGAACGTGAGTTAAGAGAATCTGAAGAAAAGTTCAGAAATATTGCCGAACAATCATTATTAGGGATAGCAATTCTACAAAATGGAAAATTTAAATATGCTAATCAAAAGTTTGCTGCAATTGGAGGAAGAACTCCCGAGGAATTGAAGGAATGGGGAACCGGAGAATTTCTTAATATTGTTCATCCTGAGGATAGAGAATTAATTGCAGAACAAGCAAGTAAAAAGCAAAAAGGGGATAAAGATGTTATAAGTCATTATCAATTTAGAGGTTTTAAGAAAACAGGGGAATTACTCCATGGAGAGATATTTTCAAAAACGATTAATTATGGAGGACAACCGGCAGATTTTATTACAGTTATTGATATTACTGATAAAGTTGAAGCAGAGAGAAAACTTCTAGAATCTGAAAAAAAGTATCGATTTTTTTATGAGAATACTCCATTTTCTATAGTTGTTATAAATTCTAAAGGAATAATTATTGATTTTAATCCTACAACAGAATTAATGTTTGGTTATTCAAAGGAAGAATTAGTAGGTAATAAATTTCATAAGATCTCAGTGATTCATCCGGATTATCTACCATCTATTATGGATCATTTTCAAAGATTCATAAGAGGTGAAAAAGTTCATCGAATTGATTTACAAATGTATAAAAGAGATAAAAGTTTACTTTGGGTAAATTTACAAGCATCTTTAATAAAAATAGAAGATGAATATTTTGTTCAAGCACTATTTACTGATATCACAAATAGAAAACAAGCAGAAGTTTTGGTTAATGAAGAGATTAAAAAATTGAAGGAGCTTGACCAAATTAGAAAAAATCTAATTTCTAGAGTTGCCCATGAATTAAAAACTCCACTTGCTACAGTTTGTGGAGGTGCAGAGCTTTTTTCAAATTTTTATAATACAGAATTAAATAATAAGCAGTTAGAATTAATCAACTTAATTGAAAAAGGCGGAGAACGATTAAGATTTTTAGTAGAGAATTTAATTGATATATCAAGGATTGAATATGACAAATTCCAATTAAATAAACAGATAAGTGATTTATCTGAGCTAATCAAAGAATCCACTATGGAAATGATTCATTTCGCAAAAGAAAGGAAGCTATCTCTTAATTTGGAGTTTACAGACAAATTAAATTTATATATTGATAGAATTAGAATAGAGCAAGTGATAATGAATTTATTGTCAAACGCTATAAAAAATACACCTCCTAACGGAAAAATCAATATTAATCTAGAAAGAATTGATAATTGGGCTCAGATCACTGTAACTGATACGGGAGTAGGTTTAACCACAGATGAAATGAATGTTTTATTTACTAGATTTGGTAAAATAGAAAGAGATGGAGATGGACTAGAATATATCAATATTCAAGGTTCTGGGCTTGGATTATTTATATCAAAAGAAATCATTGAGTTACATGGGGGTAATATTAGAGCGGAATCAGAAGGTAGAGGCAAAGGAAGCAGTTTTATTGTGAAATTACCTATAAATTAAGCATCTTTTTCTTAAAAGAATTACTTAATTTTTGCCATTTTGTATCCTTCTTCGATTAATTCATAATTAATTTTACCTAATTTGTCTCCCATTCGTTTAAGAACAACAGACTTTAAATTATCTAAATTTAAATCAGGTAATGCCTTTGAAAGTAAACCGAGAATGGGAGTATTGATTACAGGATTTCCATCAATAGTTAAGTCTTTTTCTAGTGCTAGTTTGCTGATATCTGCAACAATTATTTTAGTATTTCCGCTTAAATTGAATTCATTAAGAAAAAAATCGGGATCTTTTTCAGAATTGATAATAAAAATTCCATCTTGTCTTAATGTAGAGGCAATTTCTTGGTTTAAAACAGTCTCATCAAATACAATTAACACATTAGGATTTTCTATTTGTGCTCTATCCCATATAATATCTGTTCGAGAGAGTTTCGCATATGCTTGAACGGGAGCGCCCCTTCTTTCTGCCCCAAATGAGGGATATGCATGTACATCAACAAAATTACCACTTAAATAAGCTGCTTCTGCAATAATTTCACAAGCAGTTACAGCACCCTGTCCTCCTCGCCCATGGATGATGATTTCAATATTTTCTGTTTCAGTCATATTAAAAGCCTAAAAAATTTGAATAAATATTATTTATTATGGAGTTTACCGAATAATATAAAATTTTTTTAAATTTCAATGGTAATTTAATTATTATTTCACTAAAAGAAATAATATTAAGAAGATAAAGATATTATAAATTAACATTAACCCAATAAAGACCGGTTTTAAAATCTATGTGATAAAATTATGAAAAATGAAACTGGATATTTTGAAGGAAGAGAAGTGAAAAAGTTATTCTATCAATGTTGGTTACCTGATTCTGATGAGATTAAGGCTTATATCATTGCAATTCATGGATGGGGAACTCATTCTGATAGATTCAAAACCCCTGCGGAATACTTTATAGAAAAAGGTTATGCCATCTATGCATTTGACATACGAGGGCATTGGAGAAATGCAGGTGATATACCTGGGCATGTTGATAGCATGGATCATATCCAAAAAGATACGCTTCTTTTTATGGATTTTATTCGTGAAATTGCAAAGGATAAAAAAATTTTTTTAATGGGACACTCTTTTGGTGGTTTAGTCAGTTTGATTTTTGCAATACATCATCCAAAGTTGCCAGGAGTGTTAATTTCATCTCCACTATTAGGACTGTTTTTAAAGTTATCAATAGGTAAAAAAGTAATAAAATCTCTATCAAAAACTCTTGTCAAATTATCTCCTAATAAGATATTAGATAACATTATTGATCAGAATCAATTAACAAGTGATTTAAAGATTTTGCGAAAACATATTGCAGATAAGCACAAAACAGAAGTAATATCAGTTAAATCTGCTACAGAAATTGATAAATTTTCAAAATGGGCAATGGATAATGCATCAAATTTATTATGCCCTGTATTAATAATGCAAGCTGGTGATGATAAAATAGTAGATAAAGAAAAGACAAAAGAGTTTTTCGAACAAGTTAATAGCAAAGACAAGACTTACCGAGAATATGAAGGATTCCTTCATGAGCTATGGAACGAAAAGGGTAGAGCTCAAGTATATCAGGATATGTTTGTATGGCTTGAAAAACATTTATAATAAAATAACAAAAACTGTTATATAGAAAGATTTATTATTAATTCCTATTTTAAAAAGTTGTCATTCTCCTATTAGCCAGCCTTAAATCTATGTAAAAAGTTACAGAATTATATTTAAAATTATAATAAATTGATATTGAATATTATTTACATATTTTTTATTAATCTGGATCTTTTATTAATAGTACTTAGTATTTTGGAAGTCTCTTAAAAATAATAAAAAACCTAGTTAACTTCTATAATATTGTTATTAAAAATTTAACAAATGCAATTAATATTGATTTACTGTTATAATAGATTATATTAATTTTTATGATTTATCTTTGAAATGAGTGAATCATGGAGGAAATAAACCCAAAGAAACTAACTCCTATGTTGAGACATTGGTATTCTATTCGGAAAAGATATCCTCCAGAACATCTCATTGCTTACCGGATGGGTGATTTTTATGAATTTTTTTACGATGATGCAGAAAAAATTTCAAAACTTTTAGGCATAACCTTAACAAAGAGAGGAGATGTTCCTTTAGCAGGGATTCCGCACCATTCTGGTCATAATTATTTTAATAATCTTATGAATCTTGGAGAAACTCTAGTTATTGTAGATCAGCTAGAAGATCCATCAACAGTAAAGGGGAGAATTGTAAAACGAGGAGTAACTAGGATAGTTTCTCCAGGAACTGTTACAGAACCAAATTTGTTAAGATCCAATGAGAATAACTATATCGCTTCTATGGTAAAAGAGAGAAATGGTTATGGCGTTGCTTTTGCAGATATATCTACAGGAGAATTCATTGCAACAGAATTTTCAACTAGAGAGCAAGATCCACAAGAGAAACTACTCAGCTTATTTTCTCAATATGATCCTGTAGAATTAATTATTCCTACTGATTTGAAAAAAGAGGAGAGACTTTTTATAATTTTAACGGATTTAACAAAAGCAATCATTAAATCCTATGAGGAAAATGTTTTTTTGCATGAGGAAGCTTATACATTAATTACTCGTCACTTTAAAATCTCAAATTTGAAAAGTTTTGGATTAGAAGATAAAGAAATAGCTGTTCAAGCAGCTGGGGGTCTTTTAGCATTTTTAAAAGACACTCAACGAGATGTAATTCCAAACATTTTTAAAATTAATCTTATCCATGAAGAAGGCGTGCTCCATTTGGATTATATTACTCAAAGAAATTTAGAGTTAATTAATTCTTTATGGGAGAGAGGAAAAGATGTTACATTGTATTCTATTTTTAACAATACTCATACTCCAATGGGAGCACGTTTATTAAAAAAGTATATTCTCCAACCCTTAACAAATGAGGAGGAAATAAATCAAAGACTCAATATTGTTCAGAAATTTAAAGATGACATTTTTCTAAGATCAGATTTAAGGGAAGAATTGAGAATAATTGGTGATCTTGAGAGATATATTAATAGAATTAATTATGGGGGTCGTGCAAATGCTCGAGATTTAATAAATATCAAGCTTTCGTTAGAAAAAATTCCAAAAATTATAGAATTATTAGAAAAAGCAGATATTCCCGAAATTTCCAAATTTGTAACAAAAATACGAGCTTTTGATGAAATAAAAAACTTGATAGATGTCTCAATAAAAGATAATCCACCAAACACCATTAGAGAAGGAAATATTATTAAAGATGGTTTCAACAACGGTGTAGACGAACTGAGGGATATAATTCATAATGGGAAAAAATATGTCTTAGAATATGAACAAGAACAGAAGAAAAGGTTGAATTTAACGACGGGGTTAAAAGTTGGATATAATAATATCCTTGGTTATTATATTGAAATAACCTTAAGAACACTTAAAAGTATCAAGATAATTCCGGAAGAATATGTTGAAAGAGCAACGCTCAAAAATGCAAAAAGATTTACTACTAAAAAACTAAAAGAACTTGAAGAAAAAATAGTCAATGCTGAGGAAAAAATCAATGATTTAGAATATGAAATTTTTAATACTATTCGAGAAAATGTCGAAAAGGAAACAAAGGATATCCTTGAAACAGCGCAAAATATAGCAATCATTGATGTTCTTTCATGCTTCGCTGAAATTTCAGAACGATATAATTATTGTCGTCCTAAGATAAATATTGAAAATAAAATTGTAATTAAAGCAGGTAGACACCCTGTAGTTGAGCAGATAAACTTGGATGAACAATTTATACCTAATGAATGTTATTTAGATAATGAAAATGACCAATTATTAATTATTACAGGCCCTAATATGGCAGGTAAAAGTACATATCTTAGACAAGTAGCATTAATATGTATAATTGCACAGATGGGATGTTTTGTTCCTGCTAAATCTGCAACAATAGGAATAATTGACCAAATTTTCACACGCATAGGAGCTTCGGATGATCTTGCAAGAAAATTAAGCACTTTTATGATTGAAATGACAGAAACAGCTAAAATATTAAATTATGCTACACCAAAAAGCCTTATAATAATAGATGAATTAGGAAGGGGAACAAGTACTAGTGATGGTCAGAGTATAGCAATGGCGACTCTTGAAAAACTCCATGAATTAAAAATTAAGACTTTATTTAGTACTCATTATCACCAATTGACAGAAATAAATTTACCAGGAGTAAAAAATTATCATTTAGATATTATTGAAAATGATGATGGGAGTATAAATTTTGTGAGAACTTTAAAACCAGGAAGCACAGATAAATCATATGGTATTCATGTAGCAAAATTAGCTGGGATTCCAGACGATGTAATTATAAGGGCATTTGAAATTCTTGAACAAATAGAAGAAAAGGATTCTTTTAGAACAACAATAAGAGAAAATGGGGATATCGTTTCTTCTGGCAAATATTATGACAAAATAATTAATGGAAAGAAAAATGAACTTGCGAAATTAAACTTAGAATTAAAAGGTATTAAAGAATCTCTGAGTGAATGCTATGAAGATTTAAGAAAAACAGAAAAGAATCTTGAAGAAAAAAAGAGAAAAGTTAAAGATTTAGAAATTAAAAGTGAATCTAAAAGAGCTAAAATTCCAAAAAAGAAAAAGTATGTACAAACCAGTTTATTTGAACCAATAGCTAGTAAAGAGAAAATTTCCGATTTACTAGATTTTATTAATGAAATGAATATAAAATCAGATATTCCAGATACATTAAAAGAACAATTGGCAGAACTTAAAAAAAAAATAGAAAAACTTGGTTAAGCTAAAATAACTGGTATTACAAAGACGATTGTTGTAAGATAAACATAATATATTGTTATTATTGAAACAAGAATTATTCGATATAAATTCTTATTCTTTTCATTTTTAATATTCTCTAAAAATATGATAAACAACAGACCAATGAATGTTAAATGAGAAGGTTGTAAAGCCTTCCATAAAATTGAATCGATGAATAAAAAGCCTCTTATTTCAGCATCGCTATGTCCCCAATTATTCAGCATTTGAAAGAAATAATCAGGAAAAATCAAATAAGGAATACAAATTACAAAAAGTGGAACTAAAAAGTAAATAAGATCTTTCCACTTTACTTTTTTAATTATAAGTAAAATTGGAAGAAATAGTAGTGCGGTTATTTTAAACGTAGCAAGTGTGAATAAAATACCAGCAATCCACTTTCTATCTCTTTCGAAAAAAACATAAGAATAAAATAATAAGAATAAAATTAAAAAATTGACATTATTATAATAAGCGTCAATAGAATACCCTACAATGCACATTAAGTAAAAAATTAGTAAATCTTTTTTATTTTTAAATATTTTCGGTGATTCTTTTACAACCAATATCGTTAAAGCTAATCTTAGAACATCCCAGATATACACTCCTATAATAGTATTAAAAGGTATTATATATATGAGGTAAAATATAAAATACCAAAAATAAAGATAATAAGGAGGCCAATCTGAAATTGGAACAGGATCGTAGAAATCAATCAAATTATTATCCATGCCTGCTATAAGTATTTTAAAATCAATATCCTTAGTTTGTTGAATCCACTCAGAGATTTCGAAGAAATATAAAAATATTCGTAATATTACGAGGGCAATTGTGATAATTATAAAAATAATTATAAAATAGAAATTAAAGGAATATTTTTTCTCCTCGTTGATTGTATGTTGATTACCCATAATTTTCACACAATAGAATTATAATAAAGTATTAAAAGAAATTTATAAGACTTACCTTCAATTTAATGGGTAAATTAGAAATAATCATAAATCTAAATTTCATTTAAACTTTAATAGAGTACTATTTTAAATTTGATTGTAATGAGAAATATATTAGTCTTGCAATCCTATCATATTATTGAAAAAATTAGGAAAACTGTTTTATAATTGTGAAAGTAAGAAAAATTGAAAAAATTATAGATGCAGAAAAAATCGCAGCGGGAGAAGTCGTTGATAGACCTGCTAATATCGTTAAAGAACTTATAGAGAATAGTATCGATGCCCTAGCATCAGAAATAAGAATTATAGTAAAAAGAGCTGGGAAATCGTTAATTCATGTAATAGATAATGGTTATGGCATTCCATCAGAAGATATAGTAATGGCTTTTGAGAGACATACGAGTAATAAAATAAGAAGTATCAAGGATTTAGAATATCTTTCTACTTTAGGATTTAGAGGGGAAGCACTTGCAAGTATCGCTGCTGTAAGCAAAGTAGAAGTGACTTCGAGAGTAGATTATGAAGAGAAAGGCGTAAACTTACATATTGAAGGCGGTAAAATCATAGATCATAAAAAAGTTTCATGCCCTGTTGGAACAAGTATTCAGGTGAAAAATTTATTTTATAATTTACCAGCAAGACAAAAGTTTCTTAAAACAGATGCTACAGAATTGAGTCATATTACAGATATTGTTCAGAGATATTCGTTAGCATACCCCAAACTTCATTTCTTATATCGTCATAATGATTTAGACATCCTCAACTGTCCTGCCTTCAATGATTTAAAAACAACTGTATTTCATATCTATGGAAAAAAAATAGCACAATTAATGGAATCTTTTGACTACACTGAGAATGATACTAATTTTAAGGTTTCGGGCTTATTAGGCCATCCACAAATTGCTAAAAAGAATAGGTCTTATTCCAGCTTATTTATTAACAAACGCTATATTATTAGTGATACATTATTTCGAGCTATTCACGAAGCATATGAAGGAACATTAATGAAAAGTAAGTATCCTTTTTTTATTATAAATATTGAGCTTGATCCTTCTGTAATTGATTTCAATGTTCACCCAAAGAAGCTTCATGTAAGATTTGAAAGAGAAGAATCAATATATAATAAAATATATAACGTTATTCAAAGTATTGTGGAAGATAAATTTATAACCAAAGAGGCAAAATATGTATCCACAGAATTAGAGGATTTTATACCTAAAGAAGAGAAAGAATTAACTAAAGTTTCAAAAGAATTAATCGAAGTAAAAGGAAGAAATAGCAAAAAAGAAAAAGTGTCCTCAGAAGAACTTAAAAAACCCGAAGAAAGTGTCCAATTAATTTTAAGCGATCAACTTTTTGATGAGGAGGCTCAAAAAAGAATGCCTTCTGAAACTTATCTGCGTGGAAAATATATAATTTCTGAGAATTTTCCAAAATTGCGCTTAATCTCTCAAACGGGTCAACTAAGTAATAAAATATATGTCGTTTTAGAGGGAATCAATGAAAATGATGAAGAGGGATTATTTATTTTGGATCAACATGCAGCTTCAGAAAGGATAAATAAGGAAAAATTCTTAGATGCTTATGAAACTTCAAAAATGAGTAAACAAAGACTAATAGTGGCTTTAAAAATCGATGTTTCTCCCAGTGAAAGGATATTTTTAGAATCTAATCTATCTGAAATTAGAAAGTTAGGATTCAATTTTGAACACTTTGGTGGAAACACGTTCATTTTGAGAGAAATACCAACTATTATGGAAAAAGTTCCAGACATTCATATTATAAAAGATATAATCAGTGACATAACGAAAATTGGAAAAGAAAAGAGTTTTTCAGAAGTTAAAGAAGATATAATCAATTATTTATCATGTCATAAAAGTATTAGAGGAGGTGATGATCTCTCATTGAAGGATATTAGAAATTTATTGATTGAATTAGCAAAATGTAAGGATTCCTATCATTGTGCCCATGGAAGACCTACCTTAAGATTTTTCTCATATAAAGAATTAGATAAATTATTTAAAAGGATAGTATAATAAAAATTAGAGAACGTTTTTCTTATGCTTTTGAAAATGCGATAGCTTCAATACCTTGTATTCCCTCTACTTGCCTAAATAATTCTTCCAATCTATCTGTTCCACCCCATTCTTCTGGGTATCTTACTCGAACTCTAGCTTTCTTCAATCCAAAGGCAACAGGCATTATATCATACTGTTCCATAATACAAGTATTAGGTAATACATTTTTTAATTTGCCTATAAAATCCTCAAAATTAATATCAGTTTCATCTGGAACAACATCAATTAACGCAATAAATTCTCCCATTTTAATCTTTCCATTACAATTTGTTTTAAGGTCCTGAAAAGTCACATTTCAAACAACGGTATTCCTTCCCCATTTCTCTGCAACGCTCACATCGCCAAATAGTAACGTCTCCACACAAAGGGCAAGGAAAATGAACTGCATCTTCATATGGAGCAATCGGTTTTTGGCATCCAAAACAGAAATTCTTTTTGAAAATGCTCATAGATTAGTTATATATTACTTTAATAGAACTTAGATTTTAAAATATATTATAACTTTAATTATTTTTGGTTTTAAAAATTGACCTTAATAGAATTAGGTTTATTCGCACCTTTTTCAATGATTAACTTGTTAATTTAAATTGATTAATTCATTCTAGGAAAAAAAAGCAAATTAAATTTTAAATTAATAAACACCTTAATTTGCATATAAAATATCTATTAAATTTTAAATTCCTTTTTAAAGAGAACTAAGATGCCAGAAAATAAAGTGAAGAAATACTTTTCATTAATAGAAGCATGGGCATGGTGCGATATATGTAATGATATGGTTGCTCTAAATATAGATAAAAAAGAGATTATCGATGGATTGAAGATGAGTATTTACACTAAAGAGCATAAACATTCAAATCCTTATCCAGATGTTGAAGATCCAGAGGATTTATCAGGACAAGAGCACACAATATATATTTATATAAATGATAATTATGATATTACAGGAGTAAAAGCTTTTTTTGGAGAATCACCGACTACTGAGGAAATTGGTGCTGAAACCATTCAAGAAGGAGGTGAAGTAAGAATCCCAATTGTTGTAAAGGAAATCCCTCCCATGGCTGTACAATTTGGAATGTTAAACAAGGAGCAATTTAAAGTGTTAAAGATATGCGATGGAATGAATACTCTTGAACAAGTAGCGAGTATTGCTGAAAAGAGTGTAAAAGAAGTAGAGAAAATGATGGATCAGCTCAGAAAGAAAGGATTAGTAAAAGTTATTAAAAGAACTTGAGGATTATTCTCTTTTTATTAATTAAAAATTTTTAATAATTAACTGACATTTTCGATCATTTTCTTAGAGATAGATTCAAAAATCTCTTCTACTTTATCTCCAGTTTTGGCAGAGCATTCAAAATATCCGTTTAAATTATAAGCTCTTGATAATTCTAATGCCTCTTCAGTATCAACTGTTCTTTTATCGATTAAATCAATTTTTCCCCCAACCATAAAGATAGGAATTTTAATTGTTGATTCAGACACGAAATATTCGAAAATGGAGAGCCAGTCAGCAATATCTTTTATACTTGAATATCTTGTAGTATCAAACATAAAAATACCTCCATTTGCCCCTTTAGCAAAACTAGGAAGGAGCACTCTAAATCGTTCTTCTCCTGCAAAATCCCATATACGAAGTGAAACTGTTTTTCCTTCAACTATAACATTTTTAACACTGAAATCTGCTCCTATTGTCATTTTGATATCTTCTTCAAATACTTTTGTTACGAATCGTCTTATTAATGTTGTTTTTCCAACCCCTCCTGCCCCAAAAATACACAGTTTAAAAGCAATTTTTGAGCTGTTGTCTTCCTGTGTGCTATACATGATTAGATTAATCCTACTAAATTTAATTTAGGTTTAGGAAAAAATTAAACCCGATTTCTTTTTGTTTGGACTTTTTTTTGTTCAACAAAAAACAATTTCTATTGAAGTTATCACCGTATTTAAAGTCAAAAAACATTTCTTTTTCTTAATAATCTGTTCTGATCTGTAAAAATATTTTTTCTATCTAAAGTAATTAAAATTTTATTATGAATACTATTTATTTTTTATGTTCTTTAGAGATATTATGTAATTTTTATTAGTCTCATCAAAAACTAATTCCAAAAATTCGGTTACAAGTACCATTAATTTAATTTTAGTTCTTAAACTATTTCTAAAAAATCTGAAAGATCCAAGAACAATGGCAATTCTATATCAATTCTACTTAATGATATCAGTTATGAAACAAGTTTCGATTATTTTTATCCCTGAAATCTGTGATATTTTTTCTTCGATTAAAGGGTTAAATTTATCAATTGAATCGATATCAACTTTTAAAAGAAGTCCACAATCACCTGAAAGTCGCCAAATGTTTGCAATTTCATCTATTTCTATTAGCTCTTTCAATATTCGTTTAATATCCTTGAAATCAGGTTCAATTTTTATAGTTGCATGAATCATTTGTTTTGAATCAATTTCATAATTAATAGTGAATTTCTTTATTGTTCCTTCTTCTATTAATTTTTTAACACGTCTTCTAACGGTTGCTTCTGTTTTTTTAACTTTTTGAGATATATCATTGTATGATAACCTGCTATTTTCTTTCAGAAGTTCCAAAATCTTTAAGTCAATAATATCCATATCTATATCTCAAGTTATCTAATATCTGTAATTAAAGTTTATATTATTCTATTATTAAATTATATTAATGCATTTATAATTTCAAATTTATTGATCTGTTAGGAGGGGTTTATATCTCATCAAATTATCAGTTTATAAATAACTTCTAAATGTTTCTTAAGTTCAGTAATAATTGTCTCATCTTTTTTCAGGCTATTAAAATTTATTTAAATCCTACTATTATACAACATCAAATATGATCATTTAATGTATAAATTACTAGAATTTCTGTGACTAATTTACAAAAATTCATTATGTATTTTTTAAAAAAAATTTAATATTTTGATTAATTTTTTTTCATAGAAAATTTTAAAACTAAAATTATTGTTAAATTTTATTTCTGAACTTAAATTGAAGAAAAAATATAGGTATGATTGATGAGAATATGAGTGAAATTTTGTATGATTTAGCTGTTATAGGAGGGGGACCTGGGGGTTATCATTCAGCTATTAGAGCAGCTCAATATGGAGCAAAAGTAGCCCTGATTGAGAAAGAAAAGTTAGGAGGAACGTGCCTTAATTGGGGATGTATTCCTACAAAAGCCTTATATGCATCTGCTCACTTAATCGAAAATATTAAAAAAGCAAATGACTTTGGGATAGAAATATCAGATTATAAAGCATCTTTTGCTCGGGCAGTAGAAAGAAAAAATAAAGTTGTTCAGGAATTAGTAGAAGGAATTGAAGCATTAGAAAAGGGTTGGAAAAATGATGTTTATTATGGATTCGGGAAAATAATTGGAGGAAATATGAATACTGGATTTGAAATTTCAATTGAAGGTAAAAATAACTCAATAATTAAAGCAAAAAGTGTTATTATTGCCACAGGATCTTCTCCAGCATTAATTCCTGCCTTCAATATTGACCATGAAAGAATCTTGACAAGTGATGATATTCTAGATCCTAACTTTAAATCGGTTCCAGATAGATTACTCATTATAGGTGCTGGGGTAATTGGGTGTGAATTTGCAAATATCTTTGCAACATTTGGGAGTAAAGTTACTATGTTAGAATACCTAGCCTCACCAATTGCAACCGAAGAACCGATGATTGTTAAAGTTCTTCAAAAAAAATTTGAAGAGGATGGGATCGAGATACATACTTCGCAAAATGTATTATCAGTAGAAAATACTGGCACTGGTATAAGAGCTACAACTTGCTCAGCAGAAGTTCCAAGAGATCAAATAGATAATGCTGAAAAACATACATTTGAAGCTGACCTTTGCTTAGTTTCTATAGGTCGGGCAAAAGAATCTAAAGACATTGGACTTGAACAGCTTGGTATTGAAACTGATCGAGGTGCTATAAAAGTTAATTCTGACACATTAGAGACTGCAGTGAAAGGCATCTATGCAATAGGAGATGTTACAGGTGGAATTATGCTTGCCCATGTAGCAAGTTATGAGGGATATGTTGCTGTAGCGAATGCATTAGCAAGTATTGGCGGATTTCCTGTACATGAAATGAAAACGAATTATACAGTAGTCCCAGCAACAATATTTACTTCCCCAAACATAGGTTCTGTAGGATATAGAAGACAAATGGCAAAAAATTTAGGTTTTGAAGTTTTATTAGGACAATTTCCTTACCAATCCCTTGGTAAAGCTAAATGTATGGGTGAAGAGGAAGGTTTTATTATGGTTCTCGCCGATAAAGAAACTCATAAAATTTTAGGTGCTTCTTGTATTGGAACTGAAGCCCCAGAATTAATTGCTGAAATAGCTTTGGCAATGCAACATGGTTTAACTATTCATGATGTTACAGAAACCATACATAGCCACCCAACTATTTCTGAAATGGTGCTTGAAGGTTGTGAATCTGTTGTAGGTAAATCTATCCATAAAAAAGGACGCCCAATTCATCATTAATTCTATTTACTTTTTTTTAATTTTGTTTAAAAGATAACTTACAGTTCTAATAAAAAATTAGAGAAAGACCAATGTTTAAGGTCATAAAAAGATAAAATAGTAATAAAGAGTAAATAGTGGCATTCCAATTAAACATAAAATAAACTGTGCTACTATACTTGGTAAAATACTGTTTGCTTTAAAACTCAAATATGTAAATAAAAAACAAGGAAAAGAAAAAAATACAAGTATAAAAATTAAATAAAAATAAGAGAAAAGAATTAGGGGAAAAATTACAAAGTTTAAAAAAACTATATAATAGAATATTAGTAGCAATGTATCTATAACTATTGCTTTTCTTTTATTCAAATTCTCTAGTAGAATTGTTAAAATAATACCATGAAAGAAAACTTCTTGCCAGATTATATTAGAAAAAAACAAACTTAAGGTAAGAATATCCCAAAATTCAAAGTAGATTTCTGCATCAATTATTAAATTTGCCAAAGAAATAAGAAATATTAGAAAAATTAATATTGAGACACCCCAAATAAAATATTTAGTTAATGATTTAGGCCACCTAGCTTTAATGCTGATTAAATATTTTCTGATTGATTGTTGTCCATGTGGTAAATTGAGAACTTTTGGAATAATGATGATTAATAATGCAATAGAACTTAAATTATATAAAATGAGTAATATTAAATTTTTAATCACAAATTCAATTTGATATATACCATAAAAGTGGTAATAATAATAAGGAACAGGAAATAGTGTTCGATTTAAATAATATAATTGATAAATAGTTCCAAAAAACAATATGATTAGTAAAAATATAGAAATCCATGGATGTCTTAATAAGTATGTTCTTTTTGTTCCTTTCATGTATTTGGGTTCTTTTTTAAGATATAGTTTTGATTCTGGAATAATTGGTAGAATTTTATTGAAGAGAAGAATGGCACAAAGAAGACCTGTAATGGATATTGATAATAAAAAAATTACTAAATTAAGAAATTCGGTGTATGTGTAAAAAAGCCTAAAAAAAAATATTATTCCTAAGGAGATACTATACTGAATCCCTATGATTAAAATCCATTTTAAAAGGCGGTTGCCTTGGTTAATTTCTTCTATAACATAATGATGTTTAAACTTGCCAAAAAAAATAATTCTTAAATCAAATATCAAAATAATAAACATCCAGCAAAAAAATAAAGAAGTTATTGCTGTTAAAAGTAAAATTATGAATTTAGGTGTAAAAAGATATAAAAAAATTGGAGCAAAAACAGCAAGAGTTTGTAGAAAAATTAATAAAATTAATTTTGCTTTTGCTTGATCACGACCGTTGATAGGCAATGAAGCAAGAACAGATTCTCCAGAAATTTCTATGTTTAATATACCATATACTAACATACTTGAGATAACAGGGTTAATAAGTAATATGCTTATTAAATTTAAGAGAAAATCTCTCTCTATTACGGTTTTTTCACCCATATTAATAAGACCGAAGGAAAATGTAAAAATACATGAAAAAATTATTGGGATTATCATACTTAAGAGCATTTTGAGATCTCTTGTAGCAATAGATAAATCTTTATGTAAATATGCCAAAATTGGTGAACGTGTTTTAATATTGATTTGGTTTTCATCTTTAAATGATTTGATTCTATTTCTTTCCTTAATTTCTTGAAGATTAGAATATGTTATCCTTTCAAGAGATTTTAATGCTCTTAGATGGATCAACCATGTTAAAGATATAAAAAATCCTAATCCAATAAAAATACTTATCAATAAGAATATGGGTATTCCTTTATTCACAATAATAAATGATATGAGGTAACTTGGATTAAATGGATAAGGTAATATACTTAGAAATGTAGTTATTATTGAAATATCTTCAATTGTAATAATTAATTGAATAACTTTATCAAATGAAAATAAAATCCCCTGAATCATATAAATTCCTCCAAGAACTACTATAATATAACTAAGATTATGAAATAATCGAATTATAAATCCTTTTTTTGAACTACTTTTATTGAAAGCTAAGAATCGACTTAGTTTTTCTCCAAATATTATAATAATATCAAAAGAAAGTATGAAATTCAAAAATGAGATACCTAAAGATACTAAAAAAATAATGATGCTTTGAGTTAAAGCTATCATTGTAATTGGAAATGCTAATATTAGTACGACTATTGGAATATCAAAAGTTCTAAAAATAGTTAAAGCAACTAACTTATGTAACTTATCTCTTGAAATTGGTAAAGTCTCAAACCACCGAAAAACACTACCTGATAGAATCATACTAGATTCTAATAACCCCATTAGAAAGAAATTTAAAAATTGTAAAATAAAATATAACGTTAAGATAACACCTCCAATTAAAATTACACGTTCCACAGAAACATTAAGATCCAATAAATTATCAACAATATTTGAATAAACTAATGAAGGTATTATAGGTAGAAAGCCAAAAACTAAAGCATAAATGATTTTGGAAATTAATACCTTTATTTTGAGAATTCTCTGTTGTTTTTTGTATCTTTCTAAAATTTTTAATTGATAAATTCCCTTGGTTTGAAGTAAGGATTCAAGATAAAGCTCTTTGTTCACTTTTTTTGCTATTGAAAACAAACTCAATTTTTTGTCACACATACACTTTTTTCATAAATTTTCATTTCTAAGAGCTTTATTAAAATAGTTAATCTATATTTTTAATAATTACAAATTTGTCATCTGCAATACAAATGATATCTTATTTAAATAATTTTGAAGAGTA
>JBHLLP010000013.1:0-84642 GCA_048885525.1 Candidatus Hermodarchaeota archaeon
AGGTTAATTTCAGTAATAGCACAATTATGGGGATATCTTGGAGTCCCTCCATCAAGATTGAATGCATATGCTTATGTAGCAATGATTATTACTTTTTTAAAATGGGGTGCAGCTTATCCAGTTGGACGATCCCACGCCTTATCAACTTCTATGGTAAAAGCTTTTGAAGAATTAGGTGGCGAGGTACGATATAATGCCTTAGTAAACAGAATAATTGTTGAAAATGGGAGAGTTAAAGGAGTGGAATTACTAAATGGAAATGTATATAATTGTCAAGCTGTAATTTCAAATGTAAACCCTATATGCACAACTATGAAAATGCTTCCTAGGGATGTTGTGCCTGAGAATTATGTAAAAAAAATATATGCTCCAGAAATCGGTCCCTCTGCCTTTTCGGTTTATCTGGGATTAAAAGCTTCTTATAAAGAAATAGGATTGAATGCTCATGAATTTGCTATAAGCGAATCAGATGACATGGATAAAGCTTATGAAACTTTTGCCAAACTAGAAGCTCCTAAATTTGTTGTAGCTGGGTGTTATAATCATGTGTACAATGATATTTCTCCTCCAGGAACTGCAGAACTTTGCATAACAACATTACAAATGGGTAAACTTTGGCATAATGTCTCTCCTGATCAATATCATAAAGTTAAAGATTATCTCTCAGATAAAATGGTTGAACTAATAGAGAAAACTATTTGTCCAGATATACGGGATTATATAGAGGTAGCTGAGGCAGCAACGCCTTTAACTTATTATCGATATTCAAAAAACATGGAAGGAGCAATTTATGGTTATACTCAAGATTTATTAGATGGGCCTAATCTTAGACTAAAAAGTCGAGGCCCTATTCCCGGGTTATATCAATGTGGGGCTTGGACAAATATTGGTGGTGGATTTTCAGCTAGTATTCTTAGTGGTAGAATTGCTGCAGGTATGTTTTTAAAAGATAATAAAGAAGGGAGGTGGTAACCATGGAAAAAGAGATAATGAATGATGTAAAGAAATATCAAAAGCTTGAGAAATTAAAAAAAATGCGTGAAGAGGTTCAACAAATTCCATGGTATTTTGATGGATTAGAAAATCTCTGCGATAGAATCCATCCAGAAAAACAGTTCCTTCAAGTTACTGACATAGAAGAATTATCTAACGATACTAAGTTATTTCGATTCATATCTGCAAAACATAATAAACCATTAGCACCATTTCGGGCAGGTCAATATATTGGTCTTATTGTTGAAATCAATGGAGTTAGAACATCTCGACCTTTTTCATTAGTCTCATCTCCAAATCAACTTTCATATTATGAGCTAGCTGTAAAAAGAAAAGAAAATGGATTCGTCAGTAATTACCTTATTGATAAAATAAAAGTTGGAAATATTCTCGAAGCAACAGAACCATTAGGGGATTTATATTACAATCAAATATTTCATGGAAAAAATTTAGTATTTATTGCTGGGGGTTCTGGAATTACACCGTTTATATCAATGTTAAGAAACATTACTGAGTTTAATTTGAAGCTGAATGTTTGGTTGTTTTTTGGATGTTTAACAGAAGAAGATATATTGTTTAGGACAGAATTAGATAATATTCAATCTCGACGTTCCAATATCAAAGTAAAGTATATTCTTTCCGAACCAGGATCCAATTGGAAAGACGCCTGTGGGTTCATTACAAAAGATATAATCTTAGATGAAATAAAAACTATTGATGATAAATTCTTTTATATTGTTGGTAATAGAGCTATGTATTCCTTTATAGAAGAACAATTAAAAGAGTTAAATATTTCTGGATCTCGAACTATCTTTGAATTATATGGTGTTCCTGATGACGTAACTAAAACTGTAGGTTGGCCAAAAGATATTATAGCATCAAATAAGGTAAAGATTATAATAGATTTCATAAAACAAGGAAAAAAAGTACAAGAAGCTATAGAAGCCCCAAGTATAGAACCAATATTGAATAGTCTTGAAAAAGAAAAGGGTCTAGAATTACTAATCAATAGTGGATGTCGATCAGGTGCATGTGCATTGTGTAGAACCAAACTTAAATCTGGTAGAGTCTTTTTGCTTCCAGAAGTCAAAATGAGAGAAATAGACCAAGAATTTGGCTTTATTCATCCTTGTGTGGCATATCCATTGACAAACATTCATTTAGATTTAACTCTAACTTAAACAAAAAAAATTGAAATCTTATATTCCTTTTTATCCAATTATATATTTAATATTATAAATTGATTAAAATAAGTCAAAATGTATAAAGAAGTGTAATAAATGAAAATTTTAACAGAAGAATGGGTTGAAGCATTCGGTAAAGCTATTAATGAAAATCCGGATTATAAACCATCAGCTTTAACTTGGGAAGGGGATATGCTTCTAGTCATTGAGCCTAGTGGAAATTTGGATCATGAAGTTAGAATTTTTATAGGTTTATATCATGGAGAATGCACTGGTACTAGATTGATTCCAGAAGGAGAAGAAATTGAAACAGAATATGTTATGGCAGGACCTTATGATAATTTCGTATCAGTAATGAAAAAAGAAATTGATCCTATTAGAGCGATAATGGCTGGTAAATTAAGACTTGAAGGAGATATGGCAAAACTAATGCGACATACTAAAGCAGCCTTAGAAATTGTCAATAGTCTTGGAAGTTTCGAGACAGATTATTTATAATTGAATTCAAATTTCATTTTTTTTATCAAAATTTTTCTACTAATTTTATGAGGGTAAAAAATGTGGTATTTCTATAGTCCAAATATTATTTATGGTGAGAATAGTCTAGATTTCCTTAATGATATTAAAGGTAGTAAATGTTACATAGTAACTGATAAAATTATCGAAGAATTAGGCTATCTAAAAATTCTAACAGATAAATTAGCTAAATTTAAAAAAGAATACAAGATATTTAATGAAGTTATTCCAGATCCCAGAGAAGATGGCGTATTAAAGGCGAGAGAAGAGTGCTTATCTTATTCTCCAGAGTTAATAATTGCCTTAGGAGGGGGATCCGTAATAGATACTGCTAAGACAGCATGGGTTTTATATGAATTTCCAGAGTTAAATATTGGAGATATCCATCTCTTTAGAACTGAATTATATGAAACAGGAAAGAAATCAAAATTTATCGCAATACCAACCACTTCAGGAACAGGTTCGGAAGCATCAAATGGTACTATAATTTCAAAATTTGAAGATGATATATGGAAAAAATTCATTTACGCTCATCGAGGAATTACTCCTACCTATGCAATAGTGGATCCTATATTTCCAAAAGGAATGCCTCCAAATTTAACAGTTGATACTGCTTTTGATGCATTATCACATGCGATTGAAGGAATGGTTTCTAATTGGAAAAATGAGTTTTCAAATGCAATGGGTTTGAAAGCTATAGAGTTAATTTTTAAGTATTTGCCATTAGCTTACAAGGATGGGGAAAACATTGAAGCGAGAGATTATCTTCACCAGGCAGCTACTATGGCAGGTTTAGCGTTTAGTAATTCTCAAGTTCATATTGGCCATGGAATGGGTCATAGTTGGGGTGCTATCTTTCATACCCCTCATGGAAGAGCTGTTGGAATTTTACTTCCATATATCTCCCAGTTTTGTCTAAACAACCCTGATACAAGTGATAATACTTTAGAAGTATATGAAAAAATAGCGAAACAAATGGGATGGGCTAAATGGGCTGATGACAGTAAAAAAGCAGCATTTAAAGCGGTAGATAAAATTAAAGAACTTCAAAAAACTGTAAAGTTTCCCACTTCTTTAAAGGATTTAGGTGTATCAAAAATAGAATTTGAGGAAAATCTGGATCTTTTAATTACATGTTGTTTTCAAGATGCTACAGCGGTTATGACACCAAGATCAATTACGGATGAGTACTTTAGAAAAATTTATGATTATGCTTATAATGGAAACGACATTGATTTCTAAATCTAATAGTGAAGAATATGGGAAATTTAAAGGGATTTGTAGGAAAGTTATTAGTAGTAAACCTTACCACAAATGAGATTACTGAAGAAAATCTTAATGAAAAAATAGCAAAAGAATTTTTGGGAGGTGCGGGGTACTGTTGCAAGTATCTCTATGATCATATCTCTTTTGATACTGAACCATTATCTCCAGAGAATATTTTAATGTTTATGACAGGTCCTTTCTGTGGATCTAATGTTCCTACTAGTGGGAGATTTGTTGTATGTGCTAAATCTCCTTATACAGGAATATGGGGTGAATCTAATTGTGGAGGTTTTTTTGGTCCAGAGCTTAAAAAAGCAGGTTATGATGGAATTATCATAAAAGGTGCTTCTGAAAATCCAGTCTATCTAGAAATAACTGATAATGGTACTAATATTAAAGATGCATCCTCTTTATGGGGGAAAGGCATAATAGAAACCTCACTAATTTTGAAAGAACAATCAGGCTCAAATTTAACAAGAATATCGTGTATTGGGCAAGCTGGTGAAAAATTAGTTAAATATGCGATTATTGCTTCGGAAGAAAAAGCTGCAGGAAGAACGGGTATGGGAGCAGTTATGGGATCTAAAAAATTGAAAGCTATAACTGTTCGTGGCAAGAAAAGGGATTTTGAAGCTACTGATTCTGAAAAATTTAAAAAAGCAGTCCAAAAAACATTAAATGATGTAAATCAAGCATTCACAACAAAAATGTATGGTGATATTGGTACATCTGCGGGTATAGATTTATGGAACAGCACGGGGGAGATACCTAAAAAATATTGGACTTTGGGTGAAGAATGGGAAGGTGCATACAACATTTCTGGTATGACAGCTTTAGAAAAAACAGTTACCCGAAAATATCCTTGTTTTTCATGCCCAATCGGATGTGCTAAAAAGGCAAAGGTAAAAGAAGGAGAATTTAAAACTGATGATGAAGTTGCAGCTCCAGAATACCAAACGCTTGCAGGTTTCGGTTCAATGATATTAAATGATAATATTGAGTCAATAGTAAAAGCAAATGAATTATGCAATGATTTCGGAATAGATACAATTAGTACTAGCAGTATAATCGCTCTTTTATATTATTTAAATGATTCCGGTCAAATCAAACCAGAACAAATTGATGGTTTGAATCCCAAATGGGGAGATATTAAGCCAGCTTTAGATTTGATTAAGAAAATCTCATTTAAAGAAGGTATAGGAAACTTACTAGCAGAAGGATCTGATGCAATAGGGAAGGAATTTAACATAAGTCAAGATGAAATCGCTACTGTGTATGGTATGGAAGTACCTTACCATGATCTTAGATCTAATTTCGGGATGGCAATTGCTTATGCTATAGCAGCGCCTAGAGGTCCTTGTCATAACACATGTGATATGTGTACAATTTTATTAGGAACTCCCCTCGAAGAATTTGAAATAGAAACCATTGATAAATATAAAGATAATTCAGAAATGGCTAAAATGAGTGCTCGAGCTCAAGACTATCGAGCTCTTTACAGTTCATTAGTCTTTTGTGTGTTTGCTAATCCATTACCCTCCTTAATTGCCGAATTAATAGAAACTGGTATCGGATTGGAATGTGATAATAAGAAACTTAGAATCTACGGTGAGAGAATTTTTATAATGAAAAGAATGTTTAATCTGAAAATGGGTGTTACTCCTAAAGATGATAAATTACCTAAAATACTCCTTAATCCATTAGAAGGGACTGAGAGTGCAGGTAAAACCCCTAACTTCGAACAACTAAAACAAGAATACTATAAATACAGATCTTGGGATATTAAAACAGGAGAATTGGATCAAGAAAACTTAAAAAAATTAGGTTTGGAAGGACTTAAAAAATAAAGAAAAAAGAATAATTATTTCCATCGCCATTTAGGTTTTGTTTTTTGAAGACGAGCAAGAGCTCCTGCTGTAGCATCTTTAGTTTGCAGTAATTGTGAACTAACTAGTGTTTCTAATTCTAATCCAAAGGCGGTATCCTTACCATAACAATCATCTATCAATTTTTTTGCAAGTCCCACTGCTAAAGGTCCACTAGTCATAAGCTCATCAGTATACTTTTGTATAATTGAATCTAATTCTTCATGGTCTTTAGCAACTCGATTTACAACACCAAGTCTATAAGCTTCCTGGCCATCAAACATTCGTCCAGTTAAGATAATATCTTTAGTGTTTTGGATACCTACAAGTCTAGTTAATCTAATTGTACCACCTACATCAGGATTCATAGAAATCTTGCTTTCTAGCATATGAAATTCAGCTGATTGGGTACAGAATCGAAAATCACATGCTAATGCTAACTCAAATGCCATTCCATAACAGTAGCCGTTTATTTTAGCTATTACTGGTTTTTCCATCTTTTCAATTTTTGTAAAAATAGGATGAATCCAAGTATTTGCAAAATATCTAAAGTTCCTAGGAATTCTTAAATCCGGAATGACACCTTCAGGATCTCTTTCTTGGCCTGTTAAAAAGTTTAAATCAATACCTGAACTGAAAAAATCATCTCCTCCAGTAATAATTACTACCCTTGCGTCAGTTCTTTCAACTTTATCAATTGCTTTTTGAAGTCCAACCATTAAATCATAATTCATTGCATTTTTTTTATCTAATCGATTCATTCTTATGGTTTTAATAGTTTTATCTTCGTTTTCTTCTATTAATACTGCATTTTCATTCATTTTTTTTCTCTTCGATTATTTAATTTTTGAGTAATATAATTTTGTTTGGATAAAAAAACTAATTATTTCACTGAAAAAAGCTCCTTTTTTCTTATGCTAATTAAATTTTAATACATTACCATGTTTTCTTATTTAAAAATAAATATACATTGAGGATTAAAATTGAAGTTCTTTAAATTGTTTACACCTTTTAAAATTAGGAATATGACGGTTTCCAACCGTATCGTAATGCCTGCTTTAAATCTTAACCTAGCAGATAATGGTTTTATCACAAAAAGATTAATAGATTTCTATGTTGAAAGAGCAAAAGGTGGTGCTGGGATGCTAATAGTTGGAGGATGTTACATAGATCTTTATGCAAAGGGAGTTCCTATGATGATATCAATTGAAAATGACGATTATATTCCAAAACTAACAGAATTTACAGAAGCAGTACATAATGCTCGAGATGATGTCAAAGTTGTCTGTCAATTATATCATAGTGGGGCTTATACATTTCCACAAATAATTGGGAAAGCGCCTATTGCGCCTTCTGCTGTATATAGTAATTTCAGTAAAACGACTCCCAGAGAAATGACTTTGGAAGATATTAAAACAGAGCAACAAGCTTTTGCTGATGCTGCCATCCGAGCAAAGAAAGCAGGATTTGACGCAGTGGAAATATGTGCTAATGCTGGTTATTTGTTCAGTCAATTTACATCTCCAAAAACAAATAGACGAACTGATGAATATGGCGGCAGTTTTGAAAATCGTTTAAGATTTCCTTTAGAAACTCTTGAATTAATGAGATCTAGTGTAAATGACTTTCCCATTGGATATCGAATTTCTGGCGATGATTTTGTTCCAGAGAGCAACACTTATAAAGAAAAAGCTATAATAGCAGAAAGAATATCTAAATACTTAGATTATTTAAATGTAACTGGAGGTTGGCATGAAACAAAAACCCCACAAACTACTATGGATGTTCCAGAAGGATGTTATACATATTTAGCTGAAAATATCAACAATCGTGTTTCTATTCCAGTTTTTGCGTCCAATCGGATTAATAATCCTGAATTAGCCGAACAAGTATTAATGGCTGGAAAGGCAGATGCCATATGTATGGGTAGAGCAATTGTAGCTGATCCTTATTTACCATTAAAAGCGAAAAAAGGTGAAATTAGAGACATAATGACATGCATTGGGTGCAATCAAGGATGTTTTGACGCTATTTTTAAGATGGTTCCAGTATCGTGTTTAAGAAACGCTAGAGCTGGAAATGAGGCTAAAACAGAATTAAAACCAATTAAAGATAAAAAGAAAATAATGGTAATTGGTGCAGGTCCTGGAGGCTTAGAAGCTGCCAGAGTTGCGGCAATGAGAGGACATGAAGTTCATATTTTTGAAAAAGATGACAAAATCGGAGGATTAATAAATATAATTTGGATCCCTCCTGGTAGAAATGAATTCAAAAGAATGATAGATAATTATTCTTATTGGATTCAAAAATATGGAATCCACTTACATCTTGACCAAGAAGTTACATTGGATACCGTTAAGCAATTCAATTCTGATGTGGTCTTTATTGCAACTGGTGCAAAGCCAATAAAACCCCCAATTCCCGGCATTGAGAGTGAAAATGTTTATTGGGCTAATGATGTCTTTAGTATGGATGCTCCTGTGGGTAAAAACAATGTAATCATCGGTGGAGGCGCAACGGGAATTGAATTAGCGATTTATTTGGCCAAGTACGGCGCTTTGAGTCTTGAAGCATTTGATTTTCTTACTTCCTACAACGCTCTAGACCCAAATACTGCGTTGAATATGCTACATAACATGAGGAATAAAGTAACTGTCTTAGAACAACTACCAAAGTTGGGTTCTGCTTTGGGTAAGACCACAAAATGGGTCCTTCTTGATAAATGTGATGCATTAGGTGTTAAATTCCATACTGGTGTGAGAGTTAAAGAAATTGGAGAAAATTCTGTAAGTTATCTTGATACGAAAGATAATGAACAAATTATTAACGATGTAGATGTAGTGTATTATGCTACTGGAGTACAATCGAATGATTCTCTCTATAAAGAAATAAAACAGCTGGAAAATCTTAGAGTGGAGAAAATTGGGGATGCAAGAAAACCAGAAACAGTCTTAGAAGCAATTCATAAAGCTTATCAGCTCGCAAATAAAATTTAATTTCCCAATATAAATAAAATTTGAATTAAGAATTAAAGATTTTACCAGTTTTTTTTTCTTCTTCTTCACGAAGGGGTTGTTTCATTATCTTTCCTGTAGGAGTTTTAGGAAGGTCATCTCTAAATTCGACATATTTTGGTACTTTAAAATCCGCTAAATTTTGTTTGCAATATTCGATAATCTCTTCTTCAGTTGCAGATTCCCCTTCTTTTAAAACAATAAAAGCTTTAGGAAGTTCTCCATAGATTTCGTCACGTACACCAATGACAGTCCCTAATGAAACTGCTGGATGAGAGTAAATTACTTCTTCAATTTCACGAGGATAAATATTCTCTCCTCCTCGAATTATCATATCCTTTTTGCGATCTGTTATATAGAAAAACCCATCTTCATCCATATATCCAATATCTCCCGTATATAGCCAACCATCTTTGAGAGTTTCATTGTTTGCTTCAGGGTTTTTAAAATATTCTTTCATGACATTATCTCCCTTAACAACAATTTCACCTTTAGTATTCGGAGGAACTTCTTTTCCATCTTCATTAACAATTTTCATCTCATTTCCAGGTAAAGGAACTCCAATACTTCCTACTTTTCGTCTATCTTCTGTTTCTGTGGGTAAAGGATTAACTGAAGAAGCACATGTACCCTCCGTTAAACCATAACCTTCTACTATTTTGCAATTAAATGTATTTTCAAACTCCTTGAACACTTCAACAGGTAATGGAGCAGCACCACAAATAACAAACTCTAATGAAGAAAGATCTAAATTCTCATGTGGCATCCTTAATAAGATAGAGAGTACAGTGGGAACACAACTGAAAGTCGATGCCTTATACCTAGCAACGGTTTCCCAATGTGTTTGAGCTGAAAATCCAGGTGTTAATATACAACTTGCTCCAGTTGTAAGTGGTGCCATGACAGTTACTATTTGAGCATTCACATGAAATAAGGGTAAAATTAACATAAATCGATAATACTCCTTCGCATCCATGAAATCTCGTATCATCTCAGCATTACGACGAATATTAAAATGAGTTTGTAATACTCCTTTAGGAAAACCAGTAGTTCCTGATGTATATAATATTGCGGCAGGATCTTCTTTTTCATTAATACTTACTTTGGGAGGGGGATCGGTAGATGCTTTTTCCATCAATTCTTCAAATCTTAAGGTACCTTCGATTGACTCTCCAATTACAATTATATCTTTCAAATCTGGAAGCTCACTTTTAATTTGGTTTACCAATTCCATAAATTTAGGAATAGTTATAATAGCTTTAGCCTCTGAATGCCCTACTACAAATTTAACTTCTCTAGGTTTAAATAACGCATTTACAGGACCAGTAACTGCACCTATTTTAGGGATACCTAAGTATAAATATACATACTCAGGCATATTTGGTAAATAAACACTAACTTTATCACCTTTTTTAATACCTAAATCGTATAAAAAATTCGCTACTTTATTTGTGAGTTCATTCAATTGAGCATAAGAAATAGTAATATCATTCCAGTACAGAAATATTTTGTCCTTATAGTTTTTTGCTTGGCTTTCCATTAATTCTCTTAAATTCATATTTCTTCCCTTTTTTATTTGTTTTTATCATATAGCAAATTAAATAATCTTATATATAAATTTTATAATTAATTGAAATTCATCCATTATTAGATAAAGAGAAAAAAAAGATAAAAGTATTAATGAATAATTGCTGGATAAGTTTCTTTGAAATAGCTTAATACAGTATCTGTAAATAATTCTAAAGATTGGAAGTAATTACCTACTCCAAATACTTCAATTAAAAAATGCTCTACACCTGCTTCAATGAATTCCTCTATTTGCTCAATACAATCTTCTGGGTTGCCAGAAATGATCATTGAATCAATAAGTTCCTCTGGAATGTTTTCCTTAGCAAACTCTGTTGCTTCATTCTGTGATTTAGCCATGTCTGACAAAGTTTCATTAATTACTCGATGGTGAAATTTTTCAGGAACCTTTATGTTGTAATCTTCAAGAATATGTGAATTTACACTCATAGCAAGACCAAATGATTTTCCCATCTCTCGTGCGATATCTGGTTTATCTTTACTTACTACAACAAATACTTCGCAAGCTTTTTCAATTTCATCCAATCTTCCTGCTTTTCCTAATATATTTAACCGTTTCTTAAATGATTGCGCATTGCATATTGGAAGCCAACCATCCGCAACAAGTCCTGTAAACTCAATCAATCTTGGACCATTAGCAGCGATCCACAATTTTGGCAAATTTTTAGTTGGATATTGTAATCGGGCATCCTTCAAGTTATAAAATTTACCTGTATAATCAACTCTTCCTTTTCTTGATTGAGTAGTTTTCCATAATTTTTTTATTATTTCAACAGCTTCAATTAATCTTGTTGCTGGTTTATCCCATTTAATTCCAAATTCATTTAAATTCATTGCTTCTCCAGCACCAATTCCTAGGATAAAACGATCATTACTCAACCTTTGAATTGTAAGTGCATCTAATGCTATTTGAGCTGGATGTCTTCTATGAGGATCCGTGACACATGATCCTATTTTTACTTTTTCCGTCTGTGAAGCAGCAATAGGTATTATTACATTACTACTAACTACTTCAGCATTAATAGGAGATGAATTTAAATGATCCATCATAAAAATTGAGTCATATCCATTTTTTTCACAATACTGAATTGATTTTAAATATTCTTCTGTTTTTAATCCTAGATATGCAGCATTTGTTCCATGCTGAAAACCAAATTTAACACTCATAATTATGATCCCTCAATTTGTTTGATTACAGTGGATATACTTTTTTATTTTATATTATAATAAGTATAATATTTTGAGGATTCTTTAAAATATTTTTACAGTTTTGAATAAATAAAATCTAATGTGAAAATGCAATATATTAATATGAATAAAATCTAATTTCCATAGTAATCTAAGTTTATTACTCATAAATTAGAGATTAAAACGTGATAAAAATGTCAGAACAAGATTTATCAAAAAAATTGATAATCAGTGCTGCTCTCACAGGAGCAGTAACCAATAGAGATATGAATCCTAATGTCCCCTTTACTGCAGAAGAATTTGGAGATGAAGTAAAAAAATGTTATGAAGCTGGAGCAGCAATAGTGCACATCCATGCGAGAGATCCAGAAAAAGGTAATCCTACTCATGAACTTGAAATTATAGGTGCCATACTTGATAATATAAAAGAAAAAGCTCCAGATATATTAATTAATCTAAGTACCGCAATTAGTTCAATTGTGTCTCCTAAACAAAGAATTGAGCCTATTAAAACATTTAAACCACCTATAGCTTCATTAAATACTAATTCAATGAATTTTGCAGTAGGAGATCATAAAACTGGACAAGTTGGACTTGGTGCTAAAAATATTTTTGAAAACACTTTTGATACAATCCAAAAATTTGCAAAAGCAATGCAAAAAGCGGAAACAAAACCAGAAATCGAAGTATACGATATTGGTGGAATGTATAATATTTTACATTTAGCAAAACAACAACCTAAAAGAATACTGGATCCTCCACTTCACTTTCAGTTTGTATTCGGCGTTTTAGGAGGAATACCGTTTTCTTATGAAAATTTAGCACATCTTATTAACCTAAAACCTCCGGATGCTACTTGGAGTGTCTGTGGTGTATCTAAAAATCAATTTCAAGCCGCAATGTGTGCTGCTGCTATGGATGGTCATATTAGGGTTGGATTAGAAGATAATACAAGATTACCTAATGGTCAATTAGCCAAAGGAAGTTGGGAACAAGTTGAATGGGCAGCGAAGGTAGCACGTCTAGTAAATCGCGAACCAGCAACTCCCGCTGAAGCAAGAAAAATACTTAATTTATATCAGCAGTAGATTAGATGTATATTTCTTTAATTTTTTTTATTTTTATTTTATCAATTTTTTGTGATTTAAGAAAAAAATAGGCATATGAATTTAGTCTAAATAAATATATATAAAAAATAAAATAAAAAATTATTAAAAATTATACTTCTTCCCAATATACTATATCTTTTAATGTTCCTTCTCGTTTATCTTTAGATCGAAAAATAGCTTTAACTTTTACTCCAGCAAAATCTTTACTAAGATCACTTGAATTAATCACACCCAGAATTGCACTTGTAGTGCCTTCAATATCTATAAAGGCAACAATTTTAGGGCTTATCAAATTTTTCCCATTGGCATTCAGTTTTGCTATGGTAAACAACCTAACGGTACCTACGGGAGGTAATTCTTTCCAATTACTATCTGGAATTTCTTCAAAGCAATCTTCGCAATATAAACGAGGAGGACAATACACTTTGCTACATTTAGTACACTTACACGCTAAAAATGTATCGTTTTTCATAATATGCTTGAAAAACTTATCACCAGCAATTCCACTTGGATAAAAGTAATCTGCTTGCATATCCCCTCTCCAGTGCATTGGAGTAGTTGGATCAGTCTGTTTTTCTAAGAATCCCATTAATCTCCACCTCCTTTCAAAGGTTTGAAATATTTAATATCTGTTATAGAACCTTCTCTTTCATTTTCTGGTTTCCAAACTGCTTTCACTTTCATCCCTATTTTGATCTCATCTTTAGTCATTTCTCCAAAATAAGTCATAAAGCCATGATGTGGAGGTGTACCGTCAAGATCAACCACTCCTACAAGAATTGGGTCTTCAATTCTACGAGCATCGGGATCAAGATATGATATTGAAAATGTTTCTATAATTCCTGTATCTGGTAACTCTACCCATTCTTCTGTTGGTCCAAAGCAATATTCACAGAACATTCTTGGGGGTACTATAATTCTTTTACATCGTTTGCAATGGATTCCATAAATTTTACCTTCCTTTAACCCCATTAAAAACTTACTCATTGCTGGACCTAAAGACCAACTATATTGAACTTCAGGTTCCCACCATGTATAGGTAATTTTTTTCTCATAAATATCTTTTTCATGAACATGAGTACCTGGAGCATATGGAGGCCACTCCTTATATTCTTTCTTTTCTACCATCTTTTTTATCACCTCTTTAATTTAACCTCTCCGAAGAGCGATTACAGTTCCCATTTGCATAATATCGCCCCAAGCTTGTGCAACACCAATTCTTGGGTCACCTGGGATTTGCCTTTTTCCTGCTACGCCTTTTAACTGCCAGTATAATTCACAAACTTTCTGACCCATCGTTGCGGCTATTGGATTGCCAACGCCTAATAACCCTCCAGAAGGACAAATTGGAAGATCACCATCTCGTTGTGTAACTCCTTCTCTTGTAAGGATAGGAGCTTCACCTTTTTTACACAATAGTAAACCTTCCATATGATGTAATTCCTTATATGAGAATGGATCATATGGTTCAGCAAAATCGATTTCTTTTCTCGGATTTTCAATCTTAGCCATTTTATAACACATTTTAGCAGCTTGAGCAACATAACGAGGGAAATACAAATCCCTATTGGTCCACATTGTACTATCGATACTCCAACCAGTTCCAGCTACATAAATAGGATCATCAGTATATTTATGTACTATATCTTTATTACAAAATATTAATGCTGCAGCACCATCACTAGGTGGACTAATATCCAATCTGTTTACAGGCCAAGCCATGATTTCAGAATTCAAAACATCTTCTACTGTGATGTTTGGATCCGCTAATTGAGCAGAAGGATGACCAACCGCATTTCTTTTATTTTTAACTGAAACTAACGCGATATCTTCTTTTTTAATGCCATGAACAGTCATATAACGATTCATTTCCATGGCAAACAACCATACAAGATTTGGAGTAAGAGGTCTATCTAAGATAGGATCCCAAATATGCCTGAAAGCTGTTTGCGGATGAGGATAACAATTACCCATTTTTTCTTCACACACAACTAAACATATATCAGCAACACCAGAAGCTACATGCCACCATCCCGCGATTGGAGCAAATACTCCAGTACCTCCACCATTAAATACTCTAACATATGGTTTACCTACTGCTGCTGATCCATCTATAAGGTTTTCTCCTTTCATGTGGATACCATCGAAGGCATCAGGAGCACTACCCATAACAACCATATCAATATCATCTTTTTCTAAGCCGGAATCTTCCATTGCCATTTTCGTAGCTAAATAAGAAAGTTCTTTTCCAGTTTCTTTTAAATGCCTACGGAAAAGGGTCATACCGGCTCCTATAACTGCTACTTCTTTCATTTTTTTAACACCTCTTTATCCCCTCTTGAAAATTGCTACTGCTCCACTCCCAGAAGGAATGCCTCTCCATGCTTGAGCAAGTCCGACTTCTGCATCAGCCACTTGTCTTTTAGCAGCATGTCCACGAAGTTGCATAACAATTTCAAGAGCTTTTTGTATCCCTGTCGCTTCAAAACAATTTCCTACGCCTAAAGAACCACCGGACGTATTTGTAGGAAGTGAACCATTAATTTCTAATGCTCCTTCTTCAATTAATTGTTTTGCTTCACCAGGTCTGGCAAGACCTAATGCCTCTAGATGTTGAAGTTCCTTATAGGAAAATCTATCATCAACTTCAACAACATCAATTTCTTCTCTAGGTTCAGAAATCTTAGCCATCTTGTAGGCCATTTTTGCTGCTGTAGTAGCATAGCCCGCATTCATTCCTCTTGTACCTATCCAAGGAGTTTCTGAAGAGTATCCAAAACCAGCCAAATAAATTGGTTCAATACCTAGATTCTTTGCTGTTTCATCATCAGCTAGAACAAAACATACTGCCCCATCAACATTAGGGCTGATGTCTAATCTTTTAACGGGTTTGAAGAGATATTCAGATTTCATTACATCCTCAATTGAAATTTGAGCTTCATAATCAGCATATGGATTAAAAAATGCATTTTTCTTATTCTTTACAACAACAGCAGCACATTGTTCTTCTGTGGTTCCTGTTGTTTTTAAATAATGTTGCATTTCTAATCCCGCCATAAAGTAAGGATGAATTCTTTCTTTTTCATCAGAACTTCCTACTAATGGTTTTGGAGCTTGTGGAGTGTATTCAGGACTTCCTCCATAATTAGGTCTCTCAACGGGTCCCGAAATAGGGCGTTCAAATCGGGGATCAAAAGCATGTAACATTATGTCTCCAAAAGTTAATAGATCCGAAATCTTGCTATGTGCTTCTACGGCTACAACATTAATATGTCCAGTTTTAATTTGCATGTAAGCATTGGCTAATCCAAAAAGTCCATCCCCACATACAGTACAGCAAGGTCTTAGGAGTGCCCCTACTTGATCTGGTACAAATTCATCAAAAATACTGAAACCTTCCCAATAATCCTCCGCACATGTTATGAAACTATTGACATCTTTTCTAACATCGATACCTGCATCAACGTAAGCTTTCTTACAAGCTTCATACATTATTTCTTTCCATTGTATATCTGGAGTTATCGAATTAAAATTTGTATAACCAATACCAATAACGCATACTTGTCTATCTGCCATTTTCATCAATTTTCTTTTCTTTTTTTAAATTGAATTTTCAATACTTTTTTGTAGTTAGATTTTGTTTATTATAGATTTGATATTTTATTCTTATGTTTTATTTTGATTAAAAACTTTCTAATTGATTGAATTAAACTGGATGGGAAAAATATCCTATTTGAATGAGAAGAAAATTTAAAATCATAAGAAAATTGACTTATTTATTATGGATACAAGACTCCCGGAATTTCCAAAAATAGAAATTAGTCGAAGCATTCCTGAATTGGACTTATTAAACAACCCAATCCTTAATGTAAAAGAAAAGGAGTTTTTAGCTGAATTTTTTGAGTATATGGAAGAGACTCTTGAGAAAGATTTACTTTTATTAGAAGAGTTAAATTATTCAGCTGAGGAACCAATTCAAGAAAAGAAGCGTGAAATAGTAATTAATTTTATGAAAAAATTAGCAGAGAAAGGATACTATAGTACAGTGATAGATTTTGAACCTCACGAGGTTGGGAATGTTACTAGAAATGCTCTTATTGCATTAGCTTTATGCGGAGGATTTTGGTCTCCTAATGCAGATAGATATGTGAATGGTAACTGGAGTATTGAAATGGGTAGACTAGCAGGAGGAACTCTTTATTGCAATCCTGTGAATTACAAAGCTAATGAATATCAAAGAGAGAAATATCTTATACCTGTTGTAAAAAATGGGTTAATGGCAGCTTCTGCTATGACTGAATTTAATGCTGGTAGTGATATCGTAAGAATTGAGTTAAGACTTGATGATCAAGGAAATAAAGTAATAGCAAATGGCAAAAAACTTTTTATTACCAATGGCATGTTGGCAGAAAACATTATCCTTTACGGTCGACTAAATAGTGGACGATTAGGTGGTATAATAGTAGATACAGAGCATCAACAACTGAAAAATTTCGATTCTTCGAGAGTTAGAACTTATGGAATGAATGATGCCTTTGTCAGTCGATTAGTATTCAATGATGTTGAGCTTCCCAAAGAAAATCTTTTAGAAGGAGATGGGTTAGACATTATGTTTCATCAGTTAACTGAAGAAAGATTAGTTATCAGTGCAGAAGCTATAGGTGATTGTATTAAAAAGCTATTTTATTCTCATAGTTTCGCCCTTCAACGTGAACAGTTCAAACACAAATTACATCAATATCAAATTATTAGATTTCCAATTACAGAAAATATGCGTCAAACAAATTTATTTCTTTCAGCATTAATCAACTATGCTCGAGAAATTGATACACATCCACAATCAGCCAGTTCTAAATTAATGGCTAATCAAGCTATGGGACTAAAAATACAATCATGTGAATTAGCTTTTCAAAGTTCAATAGATTTATATAGAACTATGGGCGGTCGTGCTTTTACAGAGCAATATTGTAATCAATTTGGGTTATTAGACGCTTTTTGTATGGTACATGGAGGAGGTTCACACTATATCTTGGGTGATGCCGAATCTAGAAGATTCTTTAAGACTAAAGATTAATACAACAATTAAATTTCTTTTTATTAAAAAAAATTGGACCTATCTTGAAGGAAGATTTGGATATTGTTAAACTTAACAAAGAAGCTTGGGATAACGCTGCTGAATCATATAACCAAGAATCTCATGGGAATATTTATTCCCTTTTTAATTATTTTTGTGAAAATCTCCCCAAAAAAGGATATATTTTAGATTTGGGATCAGGAACAGGACTACCTTATGCAAAGTTACTGACAGAAAAAGGTTTTGATGTCTTAGGTATTGATTTATCCTCCGAGATGATAAAAATTTCGAAAAAGAATGTGCCCTCCGCTAAATTTAAAGAAATGTCTATGACAGACTTAAATTTTAAAAATGAATTTGATGGAATATTCTCTTCATACTCTATGTTATTACTTAATCCAAAGTTATTTAAGGAAACAGCAAGAAAAATAGTACAAGCTTTAAAAACAGGGGGTCTATTTTATCTTTGTTTAAATGCACCGTGGATAGAAGGGATTGACATAGATAAGGATGTAATAATTGAATTTAAAGGTAGAAAAATGTATTCCAGACCATATTCTATGAAAGAAATTCTAGATATCTTTATCCCATTAGGAATGAAGCTTCTAAAATTCAAAAATGAGATTATAACTTCTGAAACATGGGGAAAAGAAAATATGAATACCTTTATTTTTAAGTTAGAATAGAAACCTCTTCTATTATTAATTTTACTATAAATCTTAAGAGAATATGTTATTAAATAAAAAATCTTAATTAGTGATAGATAATGGATTACTTCAAATTCGAAAGCTTCGATATTACTCCATTAGTTGAAGAACATAAAGGAAAATCCCTCGAGGAGTTATATCAAAATCAACGTGTTATTAAAAACTATATGGGTGAATTTATCGAATTTTATTGGGAATTAGAAGATATTGCGTATGATATAAACTTAAATAAGACGAGGAAAAAATTACTAAATAACCTTAAAGCAGTAAATTTTATAGGGGATTATATAGAACAAAAACTAAAGCAAAGAGGAATAAAGACTCTAACAGACTTAAAGTTTAATTTGAATTTTAGTAAGGCCGCTACTCAAATTCTAACTTTGATACAAAATAAGGATTATAAAACACTTACAAAAAATAAGTATGTTACTGATTTAGATGTGAGTTTTTGTTTTAATCTCGAAGATTTCTTATTCTTAGACATTGAGACACTTGGTATAATTGATAGCCCTGTGATAATAGTAGGTGTTGGCTATTTTAAGAATAAAAAGTTTAAAATAAGCATATTTTTCACAAGAAAACTTGAAGACGAGATAGCAATTTATGAACATCTAAAAACCGAAGTATTTCCATATTTTAAATGTTTTATCACTTATAATGGAAAAACATTTGATATACCATATTTAGCAAATCGATTCCTATATTTTTTTGATGAAAATCCGATGATTTCAGAAGATGATCCTCCATATGAAAAAAATAATACAAAATTCCATCATATTGATTTATACCATCATTGTCGTCGTTTATTTAAAGGTAAGTTTAACATATATTCTTTAACAAACATGGAAGAGAATTTGTTGAATTTAACAAGAGAAAGTAGATTACCAAGTAATCTCGTTGGTCGTTGTTATAGAAAATATAATGAAAATGCTGAAAGATTTATTGGCTTAGTAAAGGAAATTATAGAGCATAATTTTTATGATGTATATTCAATGCCTTTAATTCTTAGAACATTGCTAACTTGTCTCTAACAAGAAAATTAGTGAAATCATTTCTTAGCTTTTAAGAAACGTTCCAGAGCTTTATAAATGTCTTCTTCTTTAAATGGTTTTTTAATATATTCTTTTGCACCCTTCTCTAAAGCGTCAGCAACAGTTACCTCTTGTCCCATTGCACTAACTACAACAATTTTCGCTTTATTGTTAATCTTCATGATATCTTCAATCGCTTTAATACCATCTGCTTCTGGCATGATCAAATCCATAGTTACTAAATCCGGATTAAATTTCTTGTAAAGAGCTACAGCATCTACACCGTTTGTCGCTTCTCCTATTACTTCAGCATTTTCAATCTTTTCAACTATTTTTTTAATTCTGTTTCTGATGAAGGTTGCATCATCAACGATTAATACTTTTTTATTCCCAGAATTTGGCATCTTCAAACTTCCATTTTTGATATTAATTAGCAGTACTTATAAATGAACTTAATTTTTTATTTTAAATCTTTACATTTCAAAAAGATCTGTATTAACCACACGTAAAACGATATATGCAAAATTCTCGTAAATTGTGAATTTGAGTTATTTAGAAATATAACACAAGATTAAATTAATCTTAAAAATTCTTTAAAATGATAGATATGGAAGTTTTGGAAAAAAAATTATTTGATCAATCTTGGAATTATAAAAATAGAGATGAAATCATAAAAAGACTGCAGGAAGCAGATTACGATATTGTAATTATTGGGGCGGGGATTACAGGAGCAGCAGTTGCTAGAGAAGCATCAATGAGGGGATTAAAAGTCGCTTGCGTCGATATGCAAGATTTTGCTGCTGGCACATCTTCAAGAAGTTCAAAAATAGGTCATGGAGGATTAAGATATCTTGCTTATAGTGAAATGGATTTGGTAAGAGTAGCGTCAAGAGAAAGAAATTGGATGCGAGTACAAATTCCTCATTTAGTTAGACCAATACCATTTCATATACCCGTAATAGAGGGAGCAGTGTTTAAAAAAAGACAATTAGCTGCAGCACTTAAAATTTACGATTTTCTAAGTGATGATAAATCTGAATTTATAAATTTTAAAAAACATAAGTGGCACTCTGCTGAGGAAATTTTCGAATTAGAACCCGAATTTTTAAGAGATGGAAACCTAGGAGGAATTATCTATTATGATACCAACATCGACGATGCTAGATTAACTATTGAAATATTAAAAGAAGCTGTTATAAGGGGAGCTGATGTACTAAATTACTGTAAAGTAAATGGATATATCAAAAAAGATAACATAATTATAGGAGTTAAATGTAAAGATATAGAAAATAATAACGATTTTGAAATCAAAGGGACTTTGGTTGTTAATGCAACAGGAATTTGGACAGATGAATTGCTTGAGCTTTATCCTGATGACATACCAAAACCTCTCATCCGTCCTACTAAGGGGGTTCATTTACAATATAGACGTAAATGTATCCGGAATAATATGGCTGATGTATGTTATTCACCAATTGATGGTCGTATCTATTTTGTCCTGCCTAGAGATAAAGATTTTACCATAATTGGTACTACTGATACTGATTTTGACGGAGATTTAGCTAATCCTTATTGTACAAAAGAAGATGCTGACTATTTAATTGAATCAACTCAAAAATTCTTCCCAAATGCACAATTAGGATATGAAAATATCATTTCAACTTATGCCGGAATAAGGCCATTAGTAATGCAGAAGGGTAAATCTGAAAGTGAAATTTCCCGAGATCATATTGTATTTTTCTCTGATGATGGATTATTAACTATAACTGGTGGTAAATTTACAGAATGGCGTGCTATGGCAGAGGACTTATTCATAAAAATAGAAAAAAAAGGACTATTCTCAAATATTAAAAGAGACAAACATTTTAGTAGACGACCATTTATAATTACTCTTGAAAAAGAAATCTGGGCAGAAAAATTAAAAGAATTTGATCTTAATCTAGATAATGATATTGCGGACCACTTATATCAACAATATGGTAAGGGAGCTTTTAAAATTCTTGAAATGATTAAGCAAGAACCTTCTCTAAGAGAAAAAATAATTGAAGAGAATAATTTCATTAAAGCAGAAATTCTATATTCTCTAAGATATGAACCAACTCCGCACCTAATTGATGTTTTTTGTAGACGAACTGAAATGTCGCTATGGATTGATCATAAAAAAGCTTCCAACGCAGCTAGTAAAGTCGCTGAAATAATGGCTAATGAATACTCATGGGATGAAAACAAAAAAAATCAAGAAATTGAGATCTATATGGAGTACATTAAAAAAACTGTTTCTTTTATAACTTAAATCTTTCAAACTCTAATTTTGAATTATTGGACTCCCTTTGAAATATATTTTTAAGTTTGTATATACAATATAATAACAAAATTAAATTTACATTTAAGAGTGAACATATTTGATTTTCCAATTTGATTTTACGGAACATATTTTAAAACCACTAGGAAAACTTGGTGGCTGGATAATGCTTCTTTTAGGGATAATGTGGTTAATCTATGCGGTTTATGAGACAAAAAGGAGACAATCCTTTAAGAAAAGAAAAGTGGAAGACTGGGATTTTGATGTTACAAAATTCTTGAAAGCAATAACTTACATAGGATTCATACTAGGGTTACTAGCTTTAATCTCTGGTTTTTCTGGATTAATGTTTGATATTCCACCTAGTGTAGCTTATGCTACAACTACCGAGAATAGTCGAAATCTATTTACATCTATACTCTTAATTATATTTGGGATTTTAACATTTGTAAAACCAGCAAACGATTTACCACTAGCAAGTATAATTGGTGTTTTAGCTGCAACTCTTGTGGTAATTATTTTAACTTTAGCAATCCCTCAGCAACTTGTTGATGTAATTGCTGTCTTTGTTAATCCTAAGATTTTGTTGGCTATAATCTTCCTAATAATTTTTGCTATAGTGGCTCTTACAGCTAAATTTTATGTAAAAGTGTTCATGACCATATCGAAAGCAATTTCTTGGCCCCCTTTAGCAGTTATTTTTGCGATCTTTTGTTTCATTCAAGGATTTCTACTATTAGCTGTTGGTGTTAGTATTTCAGGTTATTTCTAATTCTTTTTAATTTTTTTTATATTTTGTAAGATTTTAAAGATAGATCATCTAATTTTTTATTAAAATAATCAAAATAAAGGTTTTTATCCCTACATACTTTTTTTAAATTATGAAGGCTCTAATTGCTTATTTCACAATGGGAGGAAGAACGAAGAAAACTGCCGAAGCAATCGCAACTGCTTTGACCAAATATGAAGTAAGTTATTTTCCAATAGAATTAAAGGGGAAATTTATTGAAAAGATAAAAATGCTCGATAAATTCGAAAATAAAGATTTTTCAACAATACAAAATAAATTAAAAAATCTTGATGCTCAACCTTATGATTTAATTTTCTTTGGTATGCCTACATATGGTAATTTTCCACCAAAAGTTTTTGATGAAATCTTGGTAAGAATGAGCAATCTTAATGGGAAAAGAGTAGTTGTATTCAATACAGCTCGTTTTACTGGTGGAAAGGCACTAAATTATATGAAAATAAAAGTTGAGGAAGCCGCTGCTGTAGTGGTTGAACAATCCAAATTCAGAAAATTATTTTGGATTGGTACAAAAAATGCCACTAAGTTTGGGAAGCGAATCAATGAAAGTCAGGAGTAAAGATGCAAATTAGAAAATATATATAAAAATGGTTATTTTTTCATGTTTTTTTTAACACACCAGTCAAAAAAAACTAAATCTATGCGAAGGTTGCTTATTAATTTCACCAATAATATCATTTTCTAATTTATAAGAGCAATTGGGACATTTTTGATCATCTGTAATATCGATTTTTTTAAAGCTATATCCTCTTCTTTCGAATAGTAAATAGTTACAGCTGGGACAATAAGTATTGCCTCCCTTCTCATGAGAGATGTTACCTACATATGGAAAATATAATCCTGATCCTTTAGCGATGCTATAAGCCATATCTAATGTTTCATAAGGAGTCCGTTTCATTGAGGGCATTTTGAAATCAGGATGATATGCAGAAAAGTGGACAGGGGTATTACTACCTAAATTATCCACTATCCACAAGCACAATTTCTGAATATCTTCTTTACTATCGTTTAAATCAGGTATAATTAAATTAGTGATTTCTACATGAATCCCATTAGATTTAAATCGTTTAGCAGTTTTCAAAACTGGTTGAACTGACGTGACACCACATATCTTTTTATAAAAATCATCTGTCATTGCCTTAATATCTATATTTGCAGCATCAATTCCAATATCAATTAACTCTTTAGATGCTTCTGGAGTAGAATATCCATTTGTAACTAAAATAGTCTTAATATCATGCTTTTTCAGAAGGGGCACTGTATCTATTATCCATTCATGCCATATTAATGGTTCATTGTATGTATAAGCAAGAGTTTTTGCTCCACTCTTAACAACTCTTTTTTCTAATTGCTCAGGGATCATTTCAACTAATGACATTCCTCGACCCTCATATCCCTGAAGGTCATAAAATCCATTTTTTCCGTTATCTGTTGGATTTGCTTGGCTTATAGACCAGTTTTGGCAATTTTGACACTTAAAAGAACATCCAATAGATGCGATTGAATAAGCTGTAGCTCCAGGCCAAAAATTATATAGTGGTTTCTTCTCAATAGGATCTAAACTGCCAGATGATATCATTGAACCATAAATTAATGTGTATAATTCTCCATCAAAATTCTTTCTTGTTCTACATATCCCTACCTTCTCTGGAAGAATTGTGCATTCATTGGCACATACATGACATTTAACCTTCTTATCTTCTAGTTTATCGAATAATCTCGCTTTTAATTTCATATCGCCACCTTAATTCAATAATTTTTTGCTTATCTTATCACTAGATATATAATAGATATGAAATTTTATATTTCTTATACCTTTAAAATGTAAAATTAATAAAATAAGGAAATATTCAATATGTCGGGAATTGAAAAAGTTATTTCTTCTTTTAGAGGAAATTTTAATTGTGCTCAATCAATATTTAGAACGTATGCTACTCAATACGGCTTAGATGAAGACACAGCCTTAAAATTAGCTACAGGGTTTGGAGGTGGTATGGGTCGTATGCAAAAAACATGTGGTGCAATATCTGGGGCTTTTATGGCTATTGGTTTAAAATATGGAATGGGGCTTAATGGTGATATCGAAGCAAGAGATAAGACTTATCAGCTAATAAGAGAATTTACAAATCGATTTCAAGAAATTCATGGATCAATAAACTGTAAGGAATTGCTTGGTTGTGATATTAGTACTCCTGAAGGAAGAGAATACTATGATCAAAATGATTTTTTTGAAAAGAAATGCTTTGAGTATGTAAAGGATTCAGCGAAGATCTTAGAAGAATTATTGTAAAGGAATCGAATAAAGGATATACATTTTATTTTTATTTTTATGACAGAGAATGAAATTGAGTTTAAAAAAGAGGAATTAGAGCAATTATTAAATAAAAAACTGGAAAATTTAAAAGAATTAGAAAATTTTGGTAAAAATTCGAACTATATTAAAGAATTAAGCGATATTGCTCTAATCCAATTACAATTGGAGAAATTTAGGGACTCAGAAAAAAATTATTTAATCTGTTTAAAACATTTTAAAAAACAAAAAGATCGATTAGGTCAAGCAGCAGTATTTGGTGTTTTGGGTACTCTATATTATAAAGAAGGCAATTACAATAAATCTATTGAATCTTATGAAAAAGCATATAATATTTATGAAGAATTAAGACAAGTTCAAGAACAAATTACTTGTCTAAAAGGAATAGGGAACAGTTATATAAAACTAAATCAAAATGATGAGGCATGCGATATTTTCTTAGATTGCAGTGCGATCTGTTCAGATAACAATGATATTTATAATTTATTAGACTGTTTAGGAAATCTTATTTACATTCATGAAACCAATGAAAACTGGGATATTGTATTTGAAGTATACAAAAAAGTATTAAAAGCCTTTAAAAAAATTAATGATAATAAAGGAATTATCACTTCTTATTTCAACCTAGGCATTCTTCAAAAGAAAGAAAATAACTTAGAGGAAGCAGTAAGATATTTTAAGAAAGGAACTAATCAAGCAATTGATACAAACTTTCCTGAATTTATTATCAAAGGTCTTGGTTACATTGGTGAAGTTTCATTTTATATGGGAAGAATTAAGGAAGCAAAGAATCAATTTATTCGAGCATTGCATCTTGCCAAAAAAATAGGGGCAAATAATGCAATTATTCAACTTAAAGTTCTTTTAAAATCACTGGGATTGCAGGATAAAAAAATAATTGAAGAACTTGGGAGTTTTGAAAATACCCAAAATTGAATAAATATGAATGAGAAACTAGACAAAACTCTTTGATTAAAACAATACCATTATTTCTTCTTAGAGTTTTTATGATTTTTATAATCTTCTTTTTTAGCTTTTCTTAAAGCCGGCTCACCACATTTATCACAAAAATCATAGACTGTGTGAGCAAATTCTCCACAATTCTCACATATATATGGATATGTTACTTTAAATAATTTGATGTCCAATATACTCAACTGATTTATTATTATTTTTTGTTAAATTCAAAGCTAACTTAATCCCTTATATTTATTTTTCTTTAAAGATTTATATGTCAAGGTTTATTTACTTGTCAAGGTTTCTCGAAAGATAAATGATATTATCACAAATCATCTTGTAGTAATTCTGAATTTAAATTTAATATAAATAAAATGGTAGTTTATGTTGAAAATTTATTTGATAAAATGTTGATGCATTAAACCTCTAATTTTTAGATAATCTTTTTAAATAATCATTTGTTGAAAATACATAGAATATTGTTGGATCAACATAGCGTTTTTTTGTTAATTTACAATCCAGTAAATAGTTATATTAAATCAATTTAGGTAAAAAATAGAAAATTTCAATTAGGTCAAAAAAAAAAATGAAGATTTTACTGATTTATCCTCCTTTTCAGGTAGATAAAGGTATGGGAAAGGTTATGTGTAGCCCTCCTTTGTCTCTTCTAACACTTGCGGGCTCAGTTAGTAATCTTGATCACGAAATTGAAATACTTGATATGAATGTGGACTATTCTTATGATATTGAAAAGTTCTCCCAAAAGATACTTAAGTTTGATTTAGTAGGAATTACCTGTATGACTAATACATTTAAAATCGTATTAAATTTGTGCAGGATTGCTAAAAGAAATCGGATTCCTACAATTTTGGGTGGATTCCATCCAACTTTGGTTCCTAATATTATTGAACAATTCGATTGTATTGATATGATCTGTCGTGGAGAAGGTGAAATTACTTTTAGAGAATTACTGGAAGGTAAACCAAAACATCAAATCCTAGGGCTTTCATATAGAGAAAATGGTACTGTGATTCATAATCCTGATAGGCCATTTATTGAAAATCTAAACAGGCTTCCATTCCCAAATAATGATCTAGTTGATCCTCACCCCTATCATTATATTTGGGTTCGATCATGGGTTTGTGAAACATCCAGAGGGTGTCCATTTAATTGTAATTTTTGTTGTGTCACTCAATTTCATAAAGGTAAGTATCGTACAAAATCTCCTGAAAGAATAATAGAAGAACTTTTAAAAGTACCAGAAAAAACAAAACTTATATTTTTCACTGATGATAATTTCAGTCTAAATAAGAAACGGACTATGAAGATTTGTGAGCTATTAGAAAAAACAAAACTAAATAAGCGATTAATGTTTGTATGTCAATCTAGAGTTGATGATATTGCCAATAATCCAGATATGGTTAAAGCCATGTCTAAGGCTGGTTTTATTTGCTTTTTTTTAGGATTTGAAAGTTTCAAACAAATATCATTAAATAATATGCAAAAACAATATACTCTCGATAAAGTTCGAAAATGCGTGGAAATTTGTCATAAGAATGGTATAATGGTTTTTGGTTCATTTATTATAGGAAACATTGGAGAAACCATTAAAGATACATGGAGAACATTTAAATTAATGAAAGATTTAGAACTTGATATGATGATGACTAATCCGATAACTCCTTTTCCAGGAACACCACTCTATGACGATGCTGTTGATAAGGGATGGATCCCAAAAGACTTTAAATGGGAAAAATGGGATATTTCACCAGTTATGAATACACCAGATATGACAATTGATGAAATCCAAGATCTATTAGACGAGAGTTATAGATTTTTCTATAATGATATTGGCTTTTTTCTTTTTGGAAAGAAATTGTTGAGAATTTTATTTAATCCTAAGTTTTGGTGGTATAGACACGTTGCTTTTTCAGTATTGACGAATGGATTAACAAAATTCTTAATGAAATTATAGAAATATTTTGAAAATATCGAAAAAATAGTCAATTAAAAAAATAATTAAAATGCAAATTATTTTAGTAGTTTGATATGATTCAAGCAATTACATTCGATCTCTGGAATACAATATTTACTAATAAATTTTATACAGAAATACGAATAAATTGGTTTACCCAATTTTTAAAAGAAAGAGATATTTTCTTTTCTTTAATTGATATAAAGAATGCTTTTAATATAGCTTTTAATTTGCCAGAAGGTTATTTTAAGAAGAATAATCATATTTTTACAGAAGATCGACTATTAATAATGCTAAATATCCTTAAATTGGATTTTTCTGAAAATGATAAAGATTTGATCAAGAATAAATTCGAAGCAGTAATGCTTGATGATCCTCCTTCTTTGAAGAAAGGAGTTAAACGAACCTTAGAAGAACTTTCTTTAACTTATAAAATTGGACTCATTTCAAATACTGGTATAACACCAGGAAGGATTATAATTAAGGTTTTTGAAGAATATAATATTCTCCAATATTTTCAAGTAATGATCTTCTCTGATGAGATTGGGTATTATAAACCACATACACTTTTATTCAATACAGCATTAAAAGAGCTTGAATGTGACCCAAGATATGCAATTCATATTGGAGATAGGTTAGACACAGATATTAAAGGAGCTAAAGAATGTAAAATGTATACAATCTGGGTTAATGACTCTTTTCCGCAAAATTTAAAGGATATCAAACCTGATTACGAGATTCAAGAAATATCTGAAGCAATACCAATTATTAAAAATCTACGCTAATAAAAATTTAAAGAGATCTTGAACCTTGATTTTTATAATTTTCAGAATTATTATCAAATAATTATAAATAAAGTCATTTTCTTTTTAATTTTAAAAAGCTTAAATTTCATATACTAATGAAAAATTGCCCTTATTGTAAGTTCCCAATTGAAGAACATTGGGCTTATTGTAGGAATTGCAATAAACCTTTAATTACTAATCTAGAAGATATATTAGACAGAAATGTGAAATTCCCCTATAATGAACCAGAGATTTATCATTTAGAATCGGAAGAAGAGAGCGAAACTTTTGATGATTTTATTATTAAAGATGAAGAAATTGATCAAAAAATAAAAAAAATTGATGAGATTTTAGAAAGTAAAGAAACTCTGGGAGAACCAATACCTGGAGCATTGCTATTGGAGAAGTCAAGTTTATATTACAAAAAAAGAGATTTAACTAAATCCTTGAAAAACCTAGAATTAGCTGTAAAAAATTTTAAAGAAGAAAATGATTTACTTAACACTGCTATATGCTACAATGAATTAGGAATAATCCGAGAAGATAATGGTTTTTTTGATCAAGCAATATATGATTTTAATAGATCTCTTGAAATTCTTAAAGATCTAAATGATAAAAACAAAATAATTAAGGTATTAAACAATCTGGGGAATGTACATTTTATAATTAAAGAAATAGAACAATCATATAATTATTATCAAGAAGCATTTCAACTTGCTCAACAAGAAAACTTAATTTTTGAGGAAATTAAATCTTCTAGCAATTTGGTAGAAGTTCTTTATTTATTGAATGATTATGACCGAATTAAGAAAATTTTAGCAAAAAATTTGGAATTTTTTAAAGAAAATGAGGATATTTATGGGATTATTCAAACAGAAATAAAATATGGAAAGTTATATTATATAATTGGTGATAACTATCATGAATCTTACCAACATCTTACAGAGGCGTTAGATTTAATTAAAAGAATAGAACAAGATGTCTCTTTATATATTAAGGCAAAATTGGAATGGGAATGTTATTTATACCTTGGAAAAATTTATCTTTTATGGGATAATAATACTAAAGCAGAGAGTTTATTATTCCAAAGCCTAGAAGCTATTCGTATTTTCGAATTAAGTGATAATATCAAAGAGGGTGAAATATTGGAAACCTTAGCAGAAGTTAATATTTCTAAGGGAGATATTGAAAGAGCAATTGATTATTACGATCTAGCTCGTGAAATTTCTTTTAAATTTGGAGATAACGCCAAAAATGCCGAAATTAAGTTTAAAATGGGAAAGATTTACCTAGAGTTTAAAGAAGATACAATTAAAGCGATAAATCTGTTAGAAGACGCATTAGAAATTTATGAAGATTTAGAATCTATTAAAGATTGTGCTTTAATTTTACATAAGTTAGGAGATATTTATCTTAATAAGAGAATGGTAGAAATAGCAGTCTCTTACTTTGAAAAAGCACGAAATTATTATCGGATTATGAGAGATAAATATAGCGCAGAATTATTAAATGAGAAAATAAAATCATTAACTTTTTAAACCAGAAGTTATATGTGTAGAAATGGTTTCTTTCTTTGAAAAAAGACTTTTATTCATTTGATATTTCGAAATCTTCCTTCTTATAAACCTTTTTGCCAAATTCTTCAAAACCAATTCCTTTAATGAAAGAATATGAAACCTTGTTATCTTTATATACCTCCGCTCTTACTTCTTTAACATTACTATAATTCTCTTTTAAAAAATTCCATGCTGCCGTTCCCATAATAGTACCAACCCCTTTTCTTTGGAAACGCGGGATAACAGCTAAAGCAGCTATTACAGCAATTTCTTTATTCTCCCCTTCAAAATCTAAAAGTACAAATCCCGCATCAATACCATATACTTTTGCAATAAGAAAAACAGTATCAGGATAATCAAGGATTTTCTTCAAATCATTTTTAGTTATGGGTCTGTAAGGGGTATTTGAAAGTAACCATGCACGGTTATATATATTTTTTAGAATTTCTAAATCAGTTTCTGTTGCCTTTCTGATTTTCGCTTTAATAATGTTATGTTCTATTTTATCTTTTAATCTATTTTCGAATTCTTGAGTAATTCTTTCTACTGGAAGCCTCATTTGGATATAAACCATCCCATCTTGATAAATCTCTTCTACAACTTCATCAACTTCCTGCTTATTCTTCTTTTTTGTTTCAATAGATAAAAAAAAAGCTCGTATTTTTCTCTTTTTGAGATCTAATCTTCTTTTACGTTCTATATTTGATTGTGACATGATAAAATGATAGATCTATAATATTATTCTAAAACATTTAATTTTTCCCGGATTATTCCTTCCATCGCTTCATTAATAAGTAATTTTTCTCTTAATTTTGAAACTCCTAACTGAAGTCTCTTTTTAAAGTTGGGATCTTTTATCAAATTTTTACGTTCAGATGAAAATTCAAAATTTGATCTTATAGCCATATCACTTTCGACCCTTTCCTTTAGAATGTTTTTTAAATTATAAAAATTCTCTGAAATATTTACATATATAGCGTCAGGGTCATTAATAATATAGCCTGGGAATACGATATTCATAGATTCTTCCATATTTGCCTCATCTTCAACAAACATTGTATAAATAGGCATATAAATCCATTGTATTGGTCTTGAAAATAAATCTGATTGATTATCAGTGAGAGACCATTCTATTAATTTTTGAGCTTCATATAGACAATTATTATGTTTTATTTCTATAATACTCTTAATTTTTGTAAACAGTTGTTCTATTTGAGTTTTTAAATTATCTAACTCAGAAATCTTTGCTTGTTTTTCGCTCTCAATTTCAGTTAGTAATTTATTCCTGTCTTTAAGTTTTAAATCTAAAGAATCCTTAAATTTTGCTAATTTTTGTTTTGCTTCATCATTAATTTGTAAAGATCGTTTCTTCAACTCATTATATTTTTGAAATAACCCTTCAAGAGATTCCAAAAAATTTTTACCTTCTTGTTTTAAATAATCAAACTGTGTTTCAAAATGAGGTATGAGATCTTCAAAAACTCTACTTTTTAAAGAATCATCGCTCGTAAAGAATTTATTTTTCTTAATAATTTCTTCAAGGTGTCTTTCAGATGTTTTAAATAAAGTAGACATGCTTTCAATTATCTTTTTCTTCTCATCAACATTCCATTGATCGATTTTATCTTGTTCTAGTTTTATTTGCTCATCTACTTGATAGGTATCTATTGAAGAAGAAGTTTTACTGATTTGACTTGAATACCTTGAATCTATATCTTTTAATTGAACATTTATATCTATAAGCCATTTGCTTACTTCTTTATCTATTAATTCAATTTGAGTTTTCCATCTTAACGCATTTCCCTTCATTGTATTAATAATATTTCGATATTCTTCCGAAATATTTAGCGCATCTTCAGTAGAAATACTAGTATCTAAAACAGTATAATCTGTAATTGGTTTATATTCTATTAATGGGATAATTTTAATTAGCGATTGAAGAAATTCAGGATTAATCAGACCATCAATTTTAAGAGTGTGAAATTCTGATTCCTCTCCTTCCCCGATCTCTTCTGCTTCTATATCTCTATATGATAATATATCAATTAATATATTTAATTGTTCAATTTTAGTTCTATTGTCAACATTTCTTAGTATATGACCGATTAACGGTTGACGAGGGGGATTCGAGAACTTATCAATTTTATTAAATAGATTCAATCCATCTAGCATTATATGAGTGGAAATTACTCCTTGAATACTTAAGATAGGCCAAAGAAGCCTAGAAAAAGATATAATCTTAGTATCTTTATTTAAATCTTTTGTTAATAGATAAAATGCTAGAGCTAATTCATCATTTCCTTGAATTGAAAGGGGATGTGCATCTTTTCTAATAAAAAAAGGTAATAAGTATTGATTTCCGTGGACAGACATGGACCATTCTTAAATTTTTAATTACATTCACATTATATATTTCAAATATATTAAATTTAAAGAGATTCAATTTTAAATTTTTAATCTTTTTTTGAGTAGTTATTTAAAAATTTACTTTTTTAAACTTCCTATTACTATCTGAAATCGGTTTTAGATAAATAATAATAAAAAATTGGAAAGAATGAAAAGTAGAATTGTTTTATTTAAGTTGTTCATAATTATTTGCAATTACCAAAATAAGAAGTGCTAATAATATTAGTAATGGGGGCATTACAGCTCTTAAATGGGGTAATGTAGCTACATCAAGTGCACCTTGCAGTATTCGCCCTCCAACAAAATAAAGTAAGAATCCAATTGCGTTTAAGGCATAAGACCTTCTTAAGACTCCAAACGTTTTATAAGCAAGATATAGAAAGATAAAAGGAATTAAAACAAGGAATAATGGCATAAAAATAAAATTAAACAGAAATCTACCAAGAGGATATTCCCATGAACCAAATCTAATTAAAACTAAATCAACAGTAATACCTGGATAATCGTCTTCAAAATCGGGGTCCATAAATAGTCCATCTGATAATGTTAAAGCGAGAATGCCTATAATTATGGGGAGAACAAATAATCCTATCCGAATAAGTAATTTAATATTCTTTTGATGTTTAAACCATGCTTTCAAAGACTTTTCTTCCCTTTTCTCCTCTTTTGTTTCAGGCGGAAATAAGAGGATTCCTAAAACTCCAACAGCACATGCTACACCTATCCAAGTAAAAAATGTAGCTAAACGAAAATTTAACATTAAAAATTCAACAACTTCAGTACTATTCCCTCCATCGAATAGTTCTGGTGCGAAAAAATAATATACAATGAAAAATACTCTCGCAATACCAAAACACAGGAAAAATAAACTAAAAAATAGCCAATATAACTTCCGTGAAGTTCTATATCGCATGAATAAGAAGTAAAAAAATAAGAGGAAGAAGTAACCTACAATTACAAAATAGAGACCCATTTCTATCGCGTCCCAAAATCCAAAATACTGATAAGTGTCTTGAAACAACATAATAAGTCAATTTTTTTTATTACTTTAAATAATATTATTATCTTTTAGTTGTATAAAAATTTATTTCAATTTGAGTAATTCTTAAAATACAAATATTATCAATTACTTTTAAAATCTATATGAAAATCGAGAATAACATTGAGACGTTTAATTCATTACTAAAAAGAAGAGGATTCATATGGGGACCTTCTCCTGAAATATATGGGGGATTTGCAGGTTTCTATTCCTATGGTCCAGCAGGGATGGCTCTTAAAAATAATATTTTAGATTTATTTAGGAAAGAATGTCGTTATTTTGGATTTGGCGAGGTTGAATGCCCTACAATCATGCCAAGTATTGTTTGGGAAGCTTCAGGGCACTTAGAGAGGTTTATTGACCCTGTAATGAGATGTAATAAATGTAATACATTATATAGAGCTGATCAATTTCTTCAAGAAAATTTACCAGACCTTGTAATTGATGGGTTATCATTTAAACAAATGGAGAATTTAATTAAAAAACACGAGTTGAAATGTCCAAAATGCGAAACTCCATTTCAGAAAATAGAAGAATATAATCTTATGTTAAAAACATCTGTAGGAAATAATATTACTGCTTTTTTACGTCCAGAAACAGCTACCACCACTTATTTATTATTTAATCGTTTAGATCAAGATGCACGACGACAATATCCAATTAAAATTTTTCAATTCGGTAAAGCTTATCGGAATGAGATATCTCCTAGGCAAGGAGTTCTTAGAATGAGAGCATTTGATCAATTTGAACTCCAATTATTTATTAGTAAACAGCAAGAAATGTCATTTGAGGATTATGAGGAAATTAAAATGAACGCACTACCGTTATTGGATTGGCAACTCCAAAAAAAAAATATTGATAAACCTCAGACAATCTCACTTGAGAACGCAATTAAAACAAAACTTCTTAAAAAGCCAGCCTATGCATATTGTCTTTATATTACATACTATTTAACTAAAATATTAGGAATGCCAGAAGAACTAATTAGATTTAGGCAACATTCTATAAATGAGCGTGCTCACTATGCTGATGATGCTTGGGATTTGGAAATAAAAACTAAACAATTTGGATGGGTTGAAATTTGTGGAGTACATGACAGAACTGATTATGATTTAAGAAGACACGCAGAATATTCTAAACAAAATTTTGAAGTATCCATGGGGTCTGATCCAAATATTAAAGAAATTCCTCAAGTTCTTGAAATCGCATTTGGGATCGATAGAATTATATATACTCTGCTTGAGACTACTTTTAAGGTTGAGGAAGGTAGAATAAATTTGAAACTCCATCCTAAATTAGCTCCTAATACAGTAGCAGTCTTTCCACTTGTTAAAAATAAAGAAAATATAAGAAAGTTGGCATTAAAAGTTCATAGAGAATTGTTAGAAAATCGGATTAGTTCATTTTTTGATGTTGCGGGTTCTATAGGAAAACGGTATAGGAGACAAGATGAGTTAGGAACTAAATGGTGTATAACTATAGATTATGAATCTTTAGATGATAATACTGTAACAATCAGAGAGCGTGATTCAATGGATCAACTAAGAGTTAGTATCTCAGATCTTGCTGCAATTATAAAAAAGAAGCAAGAAGAGTAAATACTTAAACTTTTGCTAAATATTACGATCCAATTGATATACTCCAAAAAAATTTTAAAGAGAAGCATTTTTTACAAATATAATTTATGAAATATACTTTGGTAACTACAATTTTAATTGCTTTATTTAGGTTATAATGAGATTCTTGACTTTATTCAATACTAGAAAAAAAAGAAATCAGAAGAATCAATGGAGAAAAGTATTATTATGTCTTTTTTTTACAGTGATAATCTCAGTTAATTTTATACAAATTACTGAAAATTATTTTAAATCAAAAAACTCTAACGAAATTTTACTAAAAAATGAAGATAATTACCAAGATAATATTCTAAATAATCTGAAAACATCTACTGACACTTCTATGCTTCAAAACCCTTTTACTAAAAATTTTGACCTTCTTCTTGAATTTTTTGAAAGTAAATATCAATCAAGCTTACAATTTAACGTACCTACGTATTATAGATATGGAGATAACCTAGGTGATATAATCGATGATACAATTTTTTCGGAAGACAATTTACTTTTCTATAAGTCACTATTAACCGATATTGGCAGTTTTGAAACTTTTGATACATACTTAAAACTAAAAGAGACTACATTATGGTATAAAGGTAATACTAATCAATTTGAATATGGTTTTGTAAAGTCAATTGATAATACAACAGGACAAATAACGGATGACAAAAGATATCTTGTTGATAATCTGCTACCGATCTTTTTACTAATTGAAAACATCGGAGATGAAATAGATGATATATTTATTAATGGTATATATCCAGAAGATAGTATTAATGAAATGTTCAATCTAGTTAATTCTACTGAATTTTGGGATGATATAAATAAAGGATTTTATCACCATAATTCAACCACAAATAAAAATTCTGAAAGTAATTTTTATGCTATATTAGCCAATCTCTTAATTCATAGAACTGGTAATTTAGACATTTCAATTCGGGATAGAGCATATGATTTAGCAAATCAAACTATGATTGCGTTGAAGGCTAGTATGTGGGATACACCAAATAAAGCTTTTTATTATCAAGCGAATAGTAATTGGAATGCAGCTGCAGTTATAGGGGGTACTAATTATCATTTAAGCACAAATTCTTTAGGAATATTCACTCTTTTGGAATTTTGGATTGAAACAGGCATGGAAAATGATTCCTTATTTTATCAAAATGCTAAAGATCTTTATGAAAGTCTAGAATTTTTATGGAATGGGAGTCTTTACAGTAATATTGCTGATCCTGGTTGGGGAGGATTTTTTGATTCTAGTTTTAATCTTAAGTCTAATGCTATGATGATGAGCGCCTGTTTGAAGCTATTCGAAGTTACAGGTAATAAAACTTATTATGAAAGAGCTTTAAGAATTTTTGAGTCCTTAGAATTATATTTTTATGACAATAATTCTTATAAGTTTAGTTCCGTAAATTCTAATAAAAATTTTCATTCGAATCTAAAATTAAGTGAAGCTTATTTGGATGCTTTTAGTATTTATAATAATACAGTACTGATTGCTAATTATAATTTATCAAACCCAGTTCCAGATTTTATTTTTAATCAAGATGTTATGAATTTAACATCTGTTTATTCATATAAAAAAACAAGTGAATATTTTGATCCAGAAAGTAAATCTTATTTGCCTTTCACTGTACAATATAATATTACCAATGCCACTATTAATTATCTATTTAAATATCCAAATGGAACTTTCCTAAAACTATATAAAAATCAGATTAATAGTCCAGCAATATCTCATACTTTATTATACGGTATAGAAGATTCTTTACCTATAGGTGATGGTTATTTTATTTATGTGTGGGCTAATACAACGTATTTTAAAATGGCAGATGTGTTAAAGCGTTTTAATGTTGTTTCGGGATTAATAAATAAAACTATTGAAGGATTATTAAGTACTTTATATCAAGGACCAATTGTAAATGTAACTCTTATTATTAATTATACCCGTAGTGATAACTTAACATTAACAGCAACTTTGGAAGGGGAGGATATAATCAATTTTCCTTCTCAAGAGATTAATTTTACAGCTTCTCAAGAAATTCGAGTATCCTTCAACCTTACAGCCAAATTTGGAGCAATACCTGGTCCTAGTGAAATCTTTTTTAAAATTAAGCAAGGTAATGTGCTATATCTCTTAATTAAAAGGGTGATCCAAATTGGCAATTCATTTGATTACAGTAATTTAATCTATGAAAATAAGATAGTACGAGGAGATAAAATATTTGTATCAATGAATTTAAAGAATTTTCTCCCAAATGCAACTCAAACCTTAAATGTGAGTTTTACAGGAATTTTTGAAAACTCTATTGAAGATTTTATTAAAGAAGAGATACTAAACGAACAAGAAACTAAAACAGTAACATATAATTTAAAATCTTTAGAATCTGTAATAAATGATACTATTAAGATAAAAATGAGCATACTAATTAATACTACAGAATATTATTCGGAAATTCTTACAGTAGAATTATTAAATAAATTTGAGATATTAAGTATAAGTTTTCCGGAAAAAATACAACAAGGAACTCATGCTTATTTAGTAATTGTAATCAAAAACAATCAAGAAAACTCTGAAGGATTTTCATTGCAGATAAATGGAAAGTCTATTAGAACTAATATTGCTTTATTAACTTCTGGAGAGAATAGAATAGTAGCAGAAATTATACCCTCTCTCAATCCCTATGAATTTGGGATAAAGAGATATAGAGTTGTATTAAGAGATAGTTTAAATGAAGAAATAGCACGATTCTATTTTGAAATTAATTTGGATCTATCGACTTTAAATTTGATTTTATTTTATGTATTACCAGTAGTGGTACCTATAGGTATTATACTATTTTTTAAGAATAAAGATATAAAACATAAGAAATTAAGAAGATGAGTTAAACTTGATAAAGAATCAACACAGAAAAACATTAATTACTATTTTTATTTTATTTGGTTATTTTGTTAGTTTACTTGTTTATACCTCTATCCCTCCACAAGATCAAACACTTGAGTTTTATAATGATGAAAAGTTCAATATGCCGAATACAGCATTAGCTTTAAAATATTCTGATATTGAAAAAAATGACACCTATGTATATAGATTATTCGAAACTGTTAATTTCACTGTTAATTATTCTAATTTTCAGGAAGTAGATCACGTAGTAATGGAAATTTCCTTTAAAAATGGAAGTGTTGTAAATTACGATATGCTTTCTGGGGGTGTTAATGAAAGTTATTATGAGTTCAAGCCAGGATATAGAGCAGCATTGGGATTACATAATGTTAGTTTTTTAATTTATGATATAAACAACACTCTTTTAAATGATCATACAACATACACAAATTTCACCATTAATACAAACTATGGAGCAACTTTTCTTCCAAAACCTGAATATTATATAGGAGATACATTATCTGCCGATATATTTTTAAGTAATTTTAGTAGTTCTAATAGAGATTACGATTTCGAACAATGGGATATCACCATTGTTGATGGAGTAAATGAGATTACACAACAAAATTTATTAGATCTTGAGGCAAATACCAATTATATTAGATTTATAGTAGATAACGAAACTTTTAGAGAGGTCAATAAAGTTTATTATTTAAAAGTTAATATGACTGAGCTTAATAGCGGTATGATAAGAGCTGCTTATTTTCCTTTCAATATAATAAATACTAATCCAGTAATTACTTCCATTGTAAATCTTTCTCATAGTGAGTTGTTTAGAACAGATGAGTGCATTGTTACATTAAATTCTACAGATCTTGAGACTGCACCTGAAAATCTTACTCTTACTATGTATATTAAAGATTCTGAAGGCGATGAGGTTCTTCAAGAAGTTTTACAATATGAAGGTGGGAATTCTTTTTCTGATAAATTTATCATTCCATGGTACAGACCTGTAGGAGAATATAGAATTAATGTTGTAGCACGTGATGAACATGGAGGGACAGTTTCAAAAGAAGAATTCTTCACAGTAAAAAATAACGCTCCTGAAATTCATGGTTATAAGATTAATGGACAATCCATGACTCAAAGTATTGCCGTACCATATGGTAGAAATTTAATTTTTTCATTTAATGTATCTGATACTGAAGGAGTTTCCTATATAATGGTTGCTCTTTTAGATCAAAATAACAATTGGTTTAATATTACAAAAGCTTATACGGGAGAAGATACTGAAATTACCATAAGAACTATTGATTTAATAACTGGGACTTGGTTTGCTTATATTTATGTTATTGATTCTGATGGTGCAGTTACAAGTCTTATTGATGATTATAATATGGCTCCCCAAGGAATAACCATAATCCCAGATGTTTTAAGCAATTTTGTACCTTGGATAGTGTTTTTCTTCGGTATAGGTATTGGGGCACTATTGGGTGTGGGTAGCATATATAAATATTTTAGATCAAAATATGGAGAATCTCAATTAAGTTCACCGAAGAAGAAAGAAATTCCTATTAAGAAAAAAGAAAAAGTTAAACCAATTAAGAAGGAACTCGAAAACGAAGAAATTCAAGAAATAAAATCTGAAGAGGAAGAAAAAGAGGAAGTTCCTAAACGCAAAATAAAAAGAAAATTATAAAAAGAAAAATATTTTTTTATATATTAATTTTAAACATATCAATTTCTTTTTAACTTAAAATTTCATAAAGTCTATATTTAAATTTACCAAGATTTCCACCATAATTCCCTGCAGATATTCGATTTATCCCTGGAACTTTAATTGCGGCTTCAATTCCCAATTTCATTGCTGTCTTAATAGGTTCTTCAGTAGCTCCATCAAAAATGATTTCATAAACACAATTATCTCCTTCTTTTAATTGGGAATTGTCTATTTTCTCTCTTAAGCTAGGACAAAGTGGATCATTAGTAGAGGCATTAAGAAAACTATACTTTGAACCAACTTTCGAACCAGAACGTACAATTCCTCCTGGAAATGGAGCAATCACGTTAGGAATGTCTTTGACAGCTTCTATAGCCTTCTGGGCAGCTTCTAATGTAGAATCTTGATCTCTTCCGATTATTAAAAAGTTCCCTCCAGCAATACCTTTCCCAACTTTGGCAACACTTTGAACAATAAATTCTCCTTCCATAACTGGAATTGACCATGTTTCAAAAGGATATTTTCCTTCAATTTTTTCCTGAAAACCATCTCCAAAAAATTTTAGATTTGCCCCTAATTTTATTTCGAACTCTTTTACAGGATCTAAAGAATTATCTAATGCATCAAAACACGCTGTTGTAGGACATGTAAAAACACACTGTCCAACACGATTCATAACAACATTACTCATCTCTTCTTTTTTGTTTTTGAAGAACATTAGAATTACACCTGGACGCTTATCAGGAGTTTTTTCACCGGAAACGAATATGTCAATTCCTGCCTCTGCATCGCAATGAATAGTTGATGTTCCATATCCAGTGGTTGTTTGAGCAGCAATTTTAGCCCATCTCTCATTTTTTGCAGTAACCAATATTCTGGTGAACCATGCTCCAAAAGCTTCACAGAAGGTATCTTCAATCTCTACACCATTTATCTCCATTTTAAATACTTCACCTTGAAGCTATAAATTTTCTTTTTTTTTATAATTTTTATTTACTAATAGATTTCCTTGTTTTATAAAATTTAAAATAAAAAATAAAAACATTGAAAAATTGATAGGAATTATATTTTTAAATTTAAATTTGAAATTAAAACTAAGTATGTGAAAAATGAGTGAAAAAGTGCTAAAGATAGGAATTTTAAAAAATGGAACTATCGGATCCTCATTACTCCTCGCATTTCTATTAGATGAACGTGCTGAGTCTACGAGAATTAATGTCTATGAGGTAACTTCTGGAGCAAAAATGCATCCTCCGGAAATCTGCACAAGAACTATGGAAGAATTATTAAAATGGGAACCTGAATTAATAATTATGTCAAGTCCAAATGCAGCTTTACCAGGACCAAAAGCAGCGAGAGAAATGGTTAGAAATATTCCAACAATAGTTATTTCTGATTCCCCTGCAAAAAAAGCTGTTGATGAAATTAAAGAGAAAAATATGGGCTATATCTTAGTAAATTGTGATAGCATGATCGGAGCACGCAGACCTTTTCTTGATCCCATTGAAATGAGTATATTCAACTCAGATTTATTAAAAGTATTAGCTATTACTGGTGCCCTACAGGTAATAGCAGAAGAATTAAACAGGGTTATTATGGATATGCTTGAAGGTAGATCACCTGTCTTACCACAACGTATTATTGATGCAGATAGTGCAACTGAAGCGGCACAATTCTCAAATCCTTATGCAAGGGCAAAAGCAATTGCAGCCTTTGAGCTAGCAGCTTCGGTATCTAGAGTTACAGGAAAAGCATGTTTCCAATTAAAAGAAAGGTCTGAATATATGCCATTATTAGCTGCAGCTCATGAAATGATGAGAACTGCTGCTTTAATGTGCGATAAAGCAAGAGAAATTGAAAAATCCAACGATAAAGTTATCAGAAGACCACATCATGCAAAACAGCATTTCTTAACTAAGATTGGACTATATGATAAAGAAGAATAATTAAAAAGAAATTAATTAAACCTTACTAATTTTTTATTTAAAATTTTTGAATGGAATTTTTTAAAAATCAGATGATTTTAAATAAAGCTTTAGATTTTTGAATGTATCACCATTTAATGCATTCATGACACTTGAAAAAACTTCAGGTTGTTTATTTCTTGTTACAGCCATTAAAACTGCTCCATTACTAACTTCTTTCACCAAAATCCAACAATGATCTGATTCATAAACAATAGTAGATAATGATAAAGGAGATAAATTTACTATATTTTGAAATTCCATAATCTGTTGATAAATACTATAAATATTAGAATCTAAAGTCCCAATTTCAAATTTCATAAATTGTAATGGTTTTAATTCAAATTTACCAAATGTGGATGAAATTAGCAACCCATCAGGTTGATTGAATAAAAGATATTCTGACAATGTATTTAGTTTCAACTCATCTAATAAATATCGAATTTTTCCTAAACGTTGCATTGACAATGTATTCTTTTGAATTTCATAATCAAGAATTTCAATTAACCTATGTTGTGCGCTACCTTCTTTTACTGATACTGGTGTAAAGGAAAGTTTCTCTAATAACCCACCATTTAAATTTTTTGTTAGAATTTCATAGAATTCGTCTTCCTTCGATTCTTCTAAATCAATTTTGTTTAATAGAACATAGACCATATCGATTTTAGGAGAAAATTCAAAGGTATATGTCAAAAATTTATCAAAAATATTGCGTACCTCGGGATCAATTGCAGCAGAATCAACCATAAATACCGCTGTAGTTGCCTCTGAAAATATCAATTCTCGTTGGGATTCAGAAAAGTATCTCTCCAAGTATCTTTCCTGTCCACCTAAATCCCAAACATTCAGCTCCATAATACCACGAAAGATAAAGTTTTCCCTTGAAACTCCTTTAGTCGGTTTTAAGTTTAAAACTTTCATAAAATTATATCCTAAACAAGTTGTCCGCATCAAAGATGTCTTACCCGCACCAGCAGGTCCAAATAAAAGAATTTTCATTTCAATGCAACCCAAATTTGATTTTATTTTTTATTTATTTTCAATATATTTTTTATACTTTAATTTTTATTTAATTTTTTCTAATTATTCAAAGAAAATACTTTTATTTGAAATTAATCTCATAAAGATTTGTATAAATTATTGAAAAAAATAAGAAAAAAACAAAAATAAAATATCACTTTTAATTAAAAAATTTATATTAAGAAATAAATAATTGGAATGATTAAAAAATGGAAGATTCGCTTTTGAAACATATAAGAAATGTTCCAGATTGGCCAAAACCTGGAATTCAATTTAAAGATATTACTACGTTATGTAAAACTCACGCACCGTTTAAAGAATCTTGTGATAGAATTATAAAATTCTATCAAGATAAAGGAATTACTAAGGTAGCAGCCATTGAAGCACGTGGATACGTTTGGGGCGGAGTGTTAGCATATCAATTGGGTGTTGGATTTGTTCTTATAAGAAAACCAGGTAAATTGCCTTACAAAACTCTAAGTGAAACTTATGAACTTGAATATGGGACAGATAGTATTGAAATGCATATTGATGCGATTGAAGAAGGAGACAAAGTTTTGATTTTTGATGATTTATTAGCAACTGGAGGGACTGCTAAAGCAGCTTGTAATTTAGTTGAAAAAGCTGGTGGTATAGTGGTAGGCATTGCTTTTGTAATTGAATTAACAGGAAGTTTGCACGGAAGAGATAAATTAGAGGGTTATAATGTACTATCATTAGTAGAAATACCTGTTGAAGAATAAAATTATTCTCTTAAAAACTATTTATTTATTATTTTTTTAATCTTTCTAATTCTGGAGGTATATAGCCAAAAGTATTAAAAAATCTTTTCCGTACTTTATTAATATCAAACTTTTGTGTTTGAGCACCTCTAGTTTCCACTACAAATGATCCAATTATAGCACCTAATCTGCATGAATCCAACAAACTCATATCTAAAGTTATTCCTGTTAAAATTGCTGCCCGATATCCATCACCCGCTCCAGTAGTATCTTCTATTTTTTCTGGAGTCGCGATGGGTATATTGATTCTAAAGATTTTATTATTTTTGTCTTTATAAATCAATACAGAACCTTCAGATCCTCTTGTTATTATTATTGCTTTAACATATTCAAGAATATTTTCTTCATTTAGTTCGGATTTTTCCTTTATTTGCTTTATCTCATGGGTATTACCAATTAAAATATCTGATTTCTTAATTATATTTATTAAGTTTTCTTTCTCAAAAAGTGGGGTTACTTGACCAGGATCAAATATAGATGGTATTTTTAAATCACTTAATTGTGTAGCAAAATGAACCATAGCCTCAACGCTTTGAGTTGAATTTATTGCGCAAATAAATTCTTCTGGATTTGAAATTTTTTCCTTTAAATTTATATCCTTACATTTATCTAAAGCACCACCATGAAAAATAATCATTTGATTTGCTTTAATGTCATTTACTATATAACAAGCAGCAGTGAAAAGATCTTCATACACATCAACTAGCAAATCTATACTTTGAAATTGATTTATATGATCCTTGTATCCCAGTCTCTCGAAATCATGTCCAACAGAACCCAATATAGTGACTTTAGCAATATCTAAAAGTCCTAGGTTATAAGCAACATTACCGGCAGTTCCTCCAAAAAATTGAAGGCGGCTATTTGCTGTAACAGTACTTTGATATTCCTCTTTATCATGATCGATCGAAACTGCATTTATAAAATTTTCTTTAAAACCCATAATATAATCAAAAGCTAATGATCCAAGAACAAGAACTTTATTTTTTTGCATAACAGATTATATTTAATTTTAGAAATATATATTAAATAAATCAATATTATGTTAAAATTTTATAGAATTTGGGAGTAGCTTGTAATTTTTTGAAAAATAATTTATAAAATTTTATATTTTATATTTTAAACACCCTATATATGCTAGATTATAATAGAGAGGAGAAAAACGTTGGTAAAAATAGGAATTATTGGGGGTTCGGGATTAGATAATCCGGACATTTTAAAGGAAGCCAAGGATATTGAAGTTAATACTTCATATGGGAAACCTAGTTCTCCATTAAAACTAGGGAAGATTCATGATGTTGATGTAGTTCTTATTGCAAGACATGGAAGAGAACATAGAATTCCACCAACACAAGTAAATTATAGAGCTAACATACAAGCATTAAAAGATCAAGGATGTTCACATATTCTCGCGACGACAGCTTGCGGGAGTTTGAGAGAAAAGATAGATAGAGGAGATCTAGTGATTCTTAATCAATTTATAGACTTCACTAGACTCAGAAAAATATCTTTTTTCGAAGAATTTGCTCCTGGAGATATGAAACATACACCAATGGCAGATCCTTTTTCAGAAGAGCTAAGAAAATTACTTATTGAAACTGCAAAGGAACTGAATCTTAAGCATCATGAAACTGGAACGGTCGTTACCATTGAAGGACCAAGATTTTCCACAAGAGCAGAATCAAATATGTTTCGGATTTGGGGAGCTGATGTAATAAATATGAGCATAGCTCCTGAAACTATTTTGGCAAATGAAGCTGGAATTCCATACGCAGCCGTTGCTATGTCTACAGATTATGATTGTTGGAAAGTTGATGAAACTCCCGTTACTTGGGAAGAGATATTAGAAATATTTGGTAAAAATGTTAATAATGTTGTAGCTTTATTAACAAATACTATAAAAAAATTAAAGTAACATTCTTTTTTCTTATTAGCTTCTTCTTTTTCCATAAGAGATTATTTATCACATAAAAATACATATATAATTGTCTAATACTTTACATTTCAAAATTTGATAAAATTATTATTTTTTTTATATTTACACAAGGTAAGAAAATGATTTAAAGCTAATAATATTCTTAAAGACCTTTAAAAATGGTTACTATCTCTTTTCTCGGTGGATGTAGAGAAATTGGACGAAGTGCGATACTAATAGAATCTCAAAATGGTGCTAAATGCATTTTAGATTATGGGATTCGATTCAGTGGAGAAGAAAGACTCCCTAATAACACAAATTTAGAAAATTTGAAGGCTGTCGCTCTAAGCCATAGTCATATTGATCATTCAGGTGGATTACCTTTATTATATAAGAAAGATAAAGTTCCATTTTATACAAATTCTATTTCTCTAGCAACAGCAGAAATTTTAATTAAAGATATGATAAAAATTTCAAATTATCCATTTCCTTTTGGGTATCGAGAAGTAGATTATCTAAAAAATAACTCCTATTTTCTTGAAAATGGAACTCGTCAAAAAATTTTTGATAATTTCTTTATAACATTTCTAGATGCTGGACATATTCCTGGAAGTGTATCAATTTTAATCGAAGTAGATCATAAAATAATTTTATATACTGGTGATATTAATACACAAGTTACTAATTTGATAAATCCAGCTAATTGTGCTAATATTCCTGAGATAGATGCTTTAATCATAGAATCTACTTATGCCCTCAGAGAGCATCCCCCCCGAAGACAACTTGAAGCGAAATTTGTAGAAAAAATTATTGAAATAACAACTAATGGGGGGAATGTATTAATCCCAGCTTTCGGAGTGGCACGATCTCAAGAAGCTTTATTGATTTTAGAGAAATATAATTATAATGGAAAAATCTTTATTGATGGATTAGCAAGAAAAATATCTATGTTATATTTAGATTATCCTAATTATATAAAAAATATCAATTTCTTTAAGAAAGCATTAAAGAAAACACAGTTTGTGTCTAGACCTAAAATTAGGGCAAATATAAAAAACTCCCATGGAGTAATAATTGCTCCATCAGGGATGTTAAAGGGAGGTGCAGCAATTGATTACATCCAATCAATATTACTAGATCCCTTATCAGCTGTCTATTTAGTAGGATATCAAGTAGAAGGAACACCAGGTAGAAATTTATTAGATCAAGGGATTTTTGAATACAAAGACTCAAGACGAAAGCGTAATCACCTTACAGATTTAAGAATTGAAGCAAAATGTGATTATGATTATTTTGATTTTTCGAGTCATGTTGATAATGTTCACTTACATGATTATATTGAGAACTTAAATTTCCAAAGTATTTCAAATAGGGATGTTTTCTGTATTCATGGAGATAATAAGTCAACAACAAGTTTAGCAAGTGAATTGGTGAAAAAGGGATATAATTCAGTAGCTCCAGAAACTGGAGAAATTTATCGGATATAAATTTTTTGAATAAATCAAACTATTTTTTATGCAGTTGATTTCGAACTGCTATGTTGCATTTTTCTAAAAATAATTCTATTTTTCCAATGGGGATTTTTGTTCCTGCTGCTGGAGGATGACCCCCACCTAGTACATCTAAATTTGATTGTTGGCAAGCATCTCTAATTACTTGTGAAAGGTTTACTCCTCTATTCACAATATATTCATGGGCTCTCGCAGACACTTTATACATATTCTCATCCTTTCTTATTGCTAAACCAAATATTGGCTTTGATTTATCAAATCCTTCACTATTTTCAAAAACTAGCATTGATGCAATGGTTCCAACTATGTTTTCTGGAATCACATCCTCTCCAAAAAAATATTGAATATAATCCTTTTGCTGAATTTTTTGGTTATCATTTAACCATTTAAGACTCGTTACTAACGACTTTTTATAATTTAAAAGTATTTCTTGAGATTTCTTATATGCGATTTTTCGATCTCCCATTGCTATAGCGATTCCTAATGAGGCACTGTTTGTTCGTCCACAGGCATTTAACAGATTGGAAAATTCAGCCGCATCATGCAATTCTGAACCAACTAATTCATTTTTTAATAAATATCTGTTTATAATTAATTTTTCTACAATTTCACTTGGTTCAATATCAAGTTTTATTGATGCATATTCAATTATTGCTGAAGAAATCTTTTGTTTTTCATCTTTATTAAGTTCATTCAGTGATTTTATATCTCCAGTAGAATTTTCCATTAAAATTCCTAAAGTTTGTAGAAATATTAAAGATCTATTAACATCACCTGTTAAGCCGGGTAAATTAATTTCTTTAGAATATGCAATTGCTTCATTTAAAGGTTTTATTGAAGAAAAATTTAAATCATTTTTAACTTCTATAAGATTCATATTTATAGCATCTTCAAGTATTAATGAATTTAAACTGGAAAAGGATTTATTTGGACCTTGATTTTGAATATCTCCAATAGCACCTATAAGTGCAATTACTGACAGATCAATATTGTTTTTATTTAGACATTTAGTAAAAAAATAACTTAAACCAGCGCCGGAGATCTCAATACTACCATCAAATCCATAAAAATATGGATTAATATGCCAATGATATGATTTTTTATAAATTTCGTCGATTAAATCAAGATCTTCCATAGATGGTACATTCTGAGGAAGATGATGGTCTAGTATAATAAAAGAATTAAAATTTTCCTTCAAGATCAATTGATTTTGAAGTTCAGCATATTGTCCACTTCCGAAATCAGTAAAAATTAAAAAATTTTTGAATTCTTTTATATTATTAGAGATTTTTGTAATTTCTTCCCTTTCTAATTGGCGCAAAACAGTAATTTGGAATGGAATTTTTTCTCTAAATAAAGCTTTACCTAGTATTGCACCTGCGCTTAATCCATCAGCGTCTAAATGAGTATATATGTGAATTGGTGAACTAATTTTATTTAGACTATTAAGAAAGTTGTTTTTAACAACCTTTATTGCATCAAAAAGCTTTTCTAAATTTTCTTTGAAACGATTCATCTTCAATGGAAGTAGATTGTCATAAATGCAAAATTAATATTATATTAAATTATCAAAATAATAATATATACTCAATTAAAAAAAGTAATTGCAATAAGGTGAAAATAAATGCATCATTTAAAAATTAATGAATTAGCTAAAATTATCGTTGAGAAAATAATAAAGAATAAGGAAATCTACAATGCAGAGATTCATATATTAGATAATGGTGCTACTATCCTTGATATGAGTAAGGCATCTTGGATTGGAGGAAAATTAGTTAGTGAAATATGTATGGGAGGTTTAGCTAGTGTTAAATTTTCTTCCTACAATTTAGATGGGCACTTCATACCTAGTGTTAATGTTTATACTTCTGAACCAATAATCTCATGCATAGCTTCTCAGTTAGCTGGTTGGAATGTTAAATTAAAAAAAGAAGTAGAAAAAGAAGGACAAATAAAAAAGAAAATAATATTTCAATCTTTAGGCTCGGGACCAGCTCGAGCTAAGAGTAAAGTAGAAAAAGTATATGAAGAATTAGATTATACAGACAACTCAAACTGTGCAGTTATTGTTTTTGAGACTTCAAAATTGCCAAATGAAGAAGTTATGGATATTGTGGCTAATAAGTGTGGAGTTAATCCAAATAATACCTATTCAGTATGTGCTCCAACTGCATGTTTGACGGGTTCTATTCAAGTAGCCGCTAGGATAGTAGAAACAGGAATCCATAAACTACATGAAATTAAATTTCCAATAGATGTAATAAATGATGGTTTCGGAACGACAACGATTGCTCCAATAGCCAAAGATGATCTTGGGGCAATGGGACGTACAAATGATTCGATAAGTGCAGCAGGTTTAACGTATTATACTGTTAATATAGAAAAAGAAAAAGAAGAAGAGTATTTTGAACTTCTTAAAAAAGCACCCGCAAGTACGTCTTCGAGTTATGGAAAACCCTTTATAGAAACCTTTGAAGCAGCCAATTATAACTTTTACGATATAGATCCGGGATTATTTGCCCCAGCAGTTTATACAGTAAATAATATCAAAACCGGGAAAAGTGTAACAGTTGGAAAAGTAAATCACGAACTATTACGTCAATCTTATGGATTAATATAATAATTAAAAAAAATATACTCTATTTTTAATTTTCAAGAATTTTTTTTAAAAAAAACTCGAAATAAAAAAATTATATTACATGTTTGTTAATTCCTCTTTATACCTGAGAACCTCAGCATCAGAAATATCTCGATCATATTTTATCTTTTTCTGGATTCCCAAGTATGCACAAGCGAGCTTAGCAGCAGCAACAACTTCGGCTTTTTTAAGAGTAATAGAATATTCATCTTGTAGGATTTGATCTTCCTGATATTGGTTTCTTTGAAGTGTTTTATCTTGAAATCTAGTGGCTCTATCATTTTTCATTTTATATAATAAAGAAGCCATTTTATGAGCCACTTTAAAAGGTAATTGATTTTTAACTATTAACCGTATTATATTGTTTACATCAAAATAATTTAAAGTCTCAAATTTTGCTCGAAGATAACTTTTAAGATTCTCTGAGTTTCGTTCACATTCAATTTCTGTCCAATCATGTATTGCTAGTTTTCTTCTAAAAAATACTAATTCCCAATCAATATCTAATTCTTTAAATAATTCAAACAATTTAGCGTCATTTGCTTTTCGAGATTCTATAATTATGTAAAGTTGAAGGCCATAATATTTATGTTCCTGTTGAAGAAAAAAACCTCTTTGTTGCATAGAAGAAAGAATTAACACTTTTAATGAAATTATATTATCAGATAAGTTTTTTTTTCCACAGCTCAAATATATGACATTTCCTTCTTCACTTATATATTCACTATCTAGGAATCCCAAAATACTTTCTTTATTTTCTTTTATTAATTTTAATAATCCACTAAGAGTTGGCTTAACTTCATATTTAATTAAATCTTTTTCACCAATTGTGACATAATCATTGTAATTACTGCCAATAGCTAACTTAATTGAATTTAATTTAAGTTCTTTATCTGAACCGAATACTTTTTGAAAAGCCCTATTTATTGGGAATACCTCGTCCTCTAAAATTTTCAAATCAGCCATTGAACTTTCATATGGCTCAGGATCATTCAACATTTTATTTAAGATAGGAGCTTCAGAAGCATCTACCTCTATCTCATATGATTTTGCTAAATCTTTTCTTATGATATAAAATGATCTTTTCTTTTTATTAAAGATTGAAAGCGATGTATATTCATTAAGGACAGCCCTAAATTTTTCAATGAATTTACTTTCTGTACTATCTGAACCAATCCTTCTCCGACGAATTATTAATCAACTGATTATTAATAATATTTTATTAAATGCCTTAATTAACTTATAAAATTTTTATCTTAAATTCTTATCTAAAATATACTATAACTTCTTTTTTTATAGATTAAAAAATAATATACCTTAAGAAGTAAGTGATTTTTAATAATTCATTTTTAGACTTAAAATCTTACGAAATTTCATTGTAGTTCTTCTTCAGCGAAAAAATTCTCACCTTTTTTCACATATGTAATTGTGGAACCAAAATTATTACGTATTGTATATTTATCCCCTTGTACTTCCAATATTTCAATAGAATATGATAACCTTCTTTGATTTAGAATTTCTTCAATGATTTTCTTTTCTTCTTTTAAGTCCATAATTTATGGTTATTTTGCTATCAAAAAAAATTTATTATTATTCTTTATAAATTAAAATTTAATAAACCTATCTAATAAAACATTTTTTAATAACCTATTTACTCACAATTTAAAACTAAAGGTAAGGATGATTATAAAAAAACCTTAAAAGATAATAATCGAATAAAACCCGACTAACACGAGAATAATGCCTGATCTTGACAAACTGACAAAAGTTTATTATATTATTAGAGAAAAATCTTTGATAGAATACGTAGAAAAAGTTCTAACAAAATAACTTTTTTGCTATATTCACGGAACCATTATTTCGATAAGATAAATCTTTTTTTATTGAATTCCTCATAATATTACAAATTTTTTATTCATTAAATTTGATATTTATATGAATAGCTTCAAATTTATTCATTTTAAACCTTTGTCTCTTATTAAAAAATTGAATTTTTTTTATTAAATATAACATCTTTTTATATAAATAAGTGTTTAATTAACTTAATTAACAAAAACCACTATTTTTTCACTTAAAAATTTGTCTAAAAAACTATAGCTTTATTTTTTGATGCAGGATGGCAAAACAAAAACTTGATATCGGATTCTTCACTTCTATGTATTCTCAAGTTAATGGTACTGCAATTGCTTGTAGAAATCTTGCTGAAGCTATTGCTAAATATACTGGACATAATGTTCATGTATTTGCACCTGGAATTGAAAAACCGAAAACTATAACTAAAAATTTATATCTCCATAACTTCTTTGGAGCAAAAATTTCTCCCAAAACTGGTTTTGTCCTCAGTTTCCCTCTACATAGATACTTTTTCTGTAACCATGATTACCTTGATATTGCTCATATTCACACCCATGCATCATTTGGTTCGATGGCTATTAATTGGGCAAAATATTTAGGTATTCCAATGACAGGAACGCATAATTCCCCACTTTCGTTTTATACAGCACAATATATACCAATTTTAGGCAAACTTTTAGCAAGAATGGATTGGGTTTGGCGCTATGAAAGACATGTACTTGATAAATATGATCTTGTCTCAGTACCAACGAAATCCAAAAAAGATTTACTTAGAGATCAAAGATTTAAAGAACCTATTGTGTGTTTAACTAATGGAATCTCAGATTTATATTTTACAGATGTAAAAGAAAATGGAATACGAGATAAATATAATTTAGATAGTAAAAAGATTCTGTTGTACGCATCACGATTATCTCCTGAAAAACATCAATTAAGCATAATTAAAACTTTTAAGAGTATACAAAAAGAAGTTCCAAATTCACATTTGGTTCTTGTCGGAAGTGATGGACCATCAAGTTCACATGTTAAAAAATTGATTAAAAAGAGGCAATACAGAGATAATGTCTCGTATCTTGGTAGAGTGCCATTTACAGACCTACTTAAATTATACAATACAGCCGACCTAGCTTGTCTTTGGTCTTGGATTGAAGCAGAAGGTTTAGTGTTGATTGAAGCAATGGCACAAGGTACTACTTGTATAGGAGCAAATGCAACTGGAATTTCAAATGTAATTCAACATGGCAAAACAGGATATCTTGCTAATAATCTTTATGATTTCAAGGATAGAGTAGTGGAATTATTTAAAGATGACGACTTACGAACAGAAATGGGTATGAATGCTAAAATGATTGCTAGGAATTATCGGATTAGCAAAGTAGCCAAAACCTGGATAAAAATTTATAAATTCGTAATTAATGAACTTTATCCTCTCAGATATTATAAACAAGAACGAAAAAACCGCGTAGAATTAGTGAAGGAATTTATCCGCAAATTGCCTATTGTTTCTTTTTAAAAATTTATAAATTTTAAAAATTATATTTCTTTCTAATCTCATTTAGTTTATTTTTACAATTGATGCAAAATCTATTTGATTTATTATCAATTCCATCTATTTCATTAGAAAATCGCATAATGCATAAATCATCATTACAGTGGCGGGATCCCAATATTAAATGGCCTACTTCATGGCATATTTCTTTAAGAACTCGATTTTCAAAAAGATCTATATTTTCTGGTCTATTATAATATTCTTCTTTTAACTTAAATGAGGAAATTACACCACACCTATGTTTTAAATGAGTTTCGCCATATAAAAATAAAATATTATCATTACTACTTGAATATATTGGAAGATTAGTAATTGCAATTATCATTCCAAGATTTTCTTGAATCCTTTTATCTATTAAGATTTGGTAAAATTTGTTAGTTGGATGCATTTTAATTTTATTAGATGATTTTTTCATTTCTTTGTATTCCTTTTTTAATCCTTTGGAAAAAAGTTCATTAGAAAAATTATAATCGCCAAGATTTCTAATATCGAAGAAGAAAGAATCAAATACTTCATTTAAATGAGCTTTAATTTTTTTAAAAAAAGTATTATTAAACTCTCCAAAGAAAAGAATTCCTAAATGACATGGTAGTAATATTTTTTCTGATACGACATCTAATAATTCAAATTCTTTTGGATAAGAAATTCCTATTCGCAGAATTACTTTTTTTAATTTTTCTTTATATTTCCGGATTTTTTGCTCATATTTTTGAAGTTTTGGCATTATCAGAATAATAAAAGTTACATATTATAATAAATTTCTTGCAACTATAAAAATATCAGAAGAATGGAGTTTAAATCGTTTTTTATACGATTTGAGAAATTATTAATAATTTAATTTGGAAAAATATATTTTATTTAAATAATTATTCGAGATTATGGAAGATCTACCTAAGGAAAAGCAAATTATCAAAAAGGATTTTATTCCTCACTTTTTTCCAACTTATAGAGTTAAAAGAAAATTGTATCCAATACCGATTATTCTCGTAGTCGCTATAGCAGGAATTTTAGCATACTTAACTTATATTGAAGCCGAAATTCGGATAGATGGTGGATACTTTTCTGAAAGTGAGTTGGGCGCATTAGGAGGGCTTTTAAATGGTTTAATTTATACTGGATTAGCAGTAGTCTCAGCATTTATAATAATTTTTATTATTAAAAGAAAGGGTATAAATGTTTTAATGTACATCTTTGGCTTTAGCTTTGGATTAATTGGATTTTTTCAAACATATTTTTTTGGATATATAATAATATACTTGTTATTTAATAGATTACCTTACTTTTTCTATTTATTTTACTACGAGTTAATCATTCTCGCAGCAGCTTTTACAATTCTAATGCTTTATCTCTATTTCACTTCAACATCAATAAAAATTAAGAATTTTATTGTCCTTTATATTGGACTGTTAATTGGGGCATCGATGGGTGTTTTAATGCCTCTTTGGACTACTTTGGCAATCCTAATAGGGATTTCGTGTTGGGATATTTTCGCTGTGTTTTATAAACATGGACCAATCAAGCAACTGATCGATATCGCTTCAAATCCCCAGGAAGGAGATGTTTTATCAGAACCAGAATTAAAACTAAAAATAGAAACTGGAGAATATGAGTATGATACTTCGAAACTAGAGATTGGAATTGGTGATTTAGCTTTTTATAGTATGCTTACTTCTAGCGCGCTTGTTCAATCCAATAATGTAATTGTGATGTTTTTAACTTCCTTAGCAATAATTATTGGGACAGGGATTACAATTTCAGGATTAAAACGAAATAAACTTTTACCCGGACTCCCTATTTCAATTTTTTTAGGAATAGGAATAATGTTACTCTCGTGGTATTTAATCTCAACTTTTTTCATTTAATAGGTATCATTTTTCTTAGAATTAAATTTTAATTTTATGTTTAAATTAAAATTATTGGTAGATATATCGAGAATTAAAATTATGATTGATATAAATAATATAAAAACGGTTGCGGTAATAGGAGCTGGGACAATGGGTCATGAAATTGCTCAAGTCGCTTTAATGGGCGGCTTTAATCCAGTAATACTAAATGATCTAAACAATGATATTCTTAAGAGAGCAGCAAACAAAATTGAAAGTGGTTTAAGAAGATTGGAAGTTAAAGGAAAGCTAAAAGAAAGCTTTACAGCTTCTAACCTAATGGAACATTTGATAATAGAAGAAGATCTAAAAAAAGCTGTATCAAACGCAGACTTTGTTTTTGAAGCAATTCCAGAAATCATGGAACTTAAGCAAGAACTTTTTAAGAAATTAGGAATTCTTACCCCCGAACATACTATTTTGGCAACAAATACATCAACAATGAGTATTACGGAGATTGCTTCCCGCTCTGGCCGCCATAATAAAGTAATTGGATGCCATTTTTTCACACCTATAGTTGTACTCAGATTAATTGAAATCACTAAGGGTGATAAAACTTCAATAGAAACTGTTGAAATTACTAGAAAGGTTTGTCAAAGATTCCCTGCCCTTAAAGGAAAGAGATTCCTACCCGTTCTTGAGAAAGAAAGTCCAGGTTTTATTGTCAATCGACTTACAATAGGAAACAGTGCTTATTTGAATTGGTTACTTGATTATGCAATTGAAAACAATATTCCTTTAGAACAAATAGATGCAGATACAAAAGAGTTTATGGAGATTGGACCTTTTGCAAGATGGGACTATTTAGGTCTTGATATTATTTATAATGTCATGAAATATTTTGAAGAAGTTTTGTCTCCTCAATTTGCACCAGGAAAAACTTTAACTAAATTAGTGCATGAAGGGCATTTAGGAAGGAAAAATGGGAAAGGACTTTTTGAATGGAAGGATGGAAAACCAATTATAAATAAGGATATTAAGGCTGGACTTTATAATCTTGATCTTTCAATGGCTATTCAATTGAATGAAGGATGTAAACTTTTAGAAGAGGGTATAGTCTCGAATTATAAATTAATTGATGATTCAATGATTGCTGGAATGGATATGCCGGGACCATTTAGCTCAGGAAAAAGAAATTATAAGAAATGGAGTAAATTATTAGAAGATTTTGTAGAAAAATCAGGATTAACTTATTTATCTCCTTGTGAGTTAATGAAGTCAGGTAAATTTATTCAAATGCGGAAATAATAGAATAATAAAGATTGGGATTAAACCCATAAATTTAACCCAGAATCTTTAATAAATTCGGGTATTGCTCTTATTTTATTTTCTCCTAAGTCCAAAAACTCTAAAAATTCTAATTCTTTTATTGATTTGGGAATAAATTTAACATTATTCCTCCTTAAATCTAAATGTTTTAACGCAAGAAGATCTTTGATATAAATTGGAATTTTTGTTATATTCTGATCCCTTAGAACGAGTTCTTCAAGATTTTTTAAAAAACATAATTGTTTTGGAATATAATTTATCTGGAAACTGTGATATCCGTATAAGTAAATCCCAACAATGTTTCCATCCGCATTTAGTTTATACTCACAGGCATATAATTTAAATTTCTTTTCTTTTTTTTTTACTTTATTTAATTTTATTCCCGTTAGAACTTCTAAAAAGCCTAGAATTGGAGCTTCATTAAAAATAACTCCTTCATTTATATATTTATCAGCAAAATTTTGTCTAATTAATTTGAAGAATGATTTAGGAATCTCCTCCATTAGAGTATTATTAGTATAACTTAATCTTTCTAATGACTTTAGCTTGTCCCATTGTATGTCTGGGAACTTTTCAAAATTATTCCAATCTAAGTATAAATATTTTAAAGCAGAGAGGGATTCAATTGAATCTGGTATTGTTGTTAAACTATTATCCCATAAATTTAGGTGCTCTAAATGTGATAAAGCTCCAATAGAAGATGGTAATTTAATAAGCTTTTTTCCAGCAAAATCTAAAGCTGTTATATGTTTATTTTTTTTCACAGGTTTAAAAAAACCAACCTCTAAATTAGGACTTAATATACTTTCTATTTCTAATAAAAAATCTGCTTCTTTTGGATTAACTTCATAAATATTCGAAATCCTTTCTTGTAGAGTTTTTTCTAAGCGTTCAAAAATTTGTTTTCTAGAATGTTTCAATAAATTAAAAAGAGTACTTAATACTAAAATTGATTTATCATTTTGAATTATCCAATTCAATGGATTAATACATATTTTTGGGAATTGATAAAAGAGGATTTTAGCAGCAACACTTCGCATTAATGGATTTTCATCTGAGATTAAATAATTTTCAACAATTTTGTAATTTTCTTCATTTTTAATAATAATTTTTCCCAATACTTCCATACATTTAACTCTATTATCAAGATTATCGCTACTCTCGATTAACGAAATGAGTAGTCCATTAGCTTCCACTTTACTTAATTTGTTCTTATTTAGATCAATAATAATTTGTTCTAATGTCTTGGATTTACTCATAATCATATTTCATAGATTTGGATAATTAGTAATGTTAACTCAAGCTCAAACAAACATTAATCAATAATAACAAATTATAAATGTTTGTTTTTTAAAAGAAAAAAGATTATATGAATAATAAGCTCATTAAACTTTAACTATTATGACTGAAGAAGAAAGTTCTCCTAAAACGGGCTTCGAAAAAATAATTGAGTATTTTAATAAAAATCTTGACTTAAACCACCCTATTGCCATCGCAAAAATTGTTGAAGATACAGGTTTTTCTTGGAGTTTTGTTAAAAAGACTTTAGCAAAAATAAAGGAACAATATGATGGATTCCATTTTGAAAAATCTGGAAATACATGGATTATATGGAAAGATCGTAATCATCTTATAAAAAAATTGGATGAAACTTGTTCTAGTTTATTAGATGAGACTTAAAAACGCCTGTTAAAAATATTTATCTTTTTCTAAATTCTATAAAAGATGAATCTAAAAGTCTTTCTTAAAAATTAGACTGTTGATTGTTAATATACAATGTTGGCAAAATTTTTAGTAATAAATTTAAATTAAAAATGAATTGATATATATTATGAAATTCAATCAAAAAAACCTTGTAGAATTAATTATTGCAATAGTATTTTTTATGTCTTCATCCACTATCCTAATCTCCTCTAATAATATTCACGCAAATAATTTCAAGGATGAAAATACCTTAACAGATCAACCAATCTTATCTGATTATGAGCAATTTATACAAGGAAATTTTTCTGGATATGAATTCTCAAATTATAATCTATCTGTATATCTTGATGAAGACACATCTACGGTTGCGGGGAATTTAACTCTTGATTATTATAATGACGATCCAGTAAATTTTACTCGGATTCCATTTCATATTTATGCTTCTGGAATGGAATATGACGTTAGACCGGGATATATCGAAATATTGAATGTAACCACCTTAGAAGCTCCTAAAGAACAATTAGATTATGATTTCTATTCTAATATTCAATTAATGTGGGTTAATTTAACAGAGACACTAGAACCGGGGAACCGTACTTCTTTTATTATATCATTCAATACAACTCTTCCTGATGGGGGAATAGATCGTGCAAATGAACATGGTTGGGATCATAATGAAACTCGTATTTTCAAGTTTGCAAATTGTTATCCCCAACCTTGTGTGTATGATGAATTTGATGGCTGGAACATTGATCCTTATATCTTGACTGGTGATCCTTTCTATTTTGACATGGCTTATTATGATTTAATCGTTAATGTACCTGAGAATATGACAGTAGCTGCTACAGGAGAACTGATAGAAAATAAAACTATAGGAGAGAGAACAATTCACCACTTCAATCCACATCTCCCAGTTCGAGAAATAACATTTTCAGCATCCCGCTATTTTATAGTAGAATCTAGGATCATTCCTGAAATCAATGTAACTGTTTCTAGTTATTTTCTTCCAAAATCGAATTGGTTGTGGCATAAATTAGCATTAGACGTAGCAATTAATTCTGGTTCGCTATTCCATACGACATTCGGAAATTATTGTTATTCAACTTTTAACATTGTTCAAGAATATACACATCATGGAGGTATGGAATACCCATTACAAGTATATGCTGCAGAAGCAGCAGATTATCGTTCTGATGCTTTCTGGTTTCTTGAGACCGTTATATCTCATGAAACAGCACATCAATGGTTTTATAATCTCCTAGGTGTTGATGAAGTTGATTGGGGGTTTCTTGATGAAGGAATAGTATGTTGGGTTACAGATTGGTATAAAGATGTTTTTCATCCAGATTGGTACATATTTAGTCCTTACTGGGGCTTAGAAAGCGTTAGACATTACTCGTTGGACCATGGGTTACCAAATAAAATTAATCAATCAATTCCCGATTGTTTAGCAAGTGGTACTAATTATTGGTATTTAGGTTATACAAAAACAAATACTATTCTCGAAAAACTAAGGTGTACATTAGGTCATGAAAAATTTATAGAGGGACTTGCATTATTCTTCCAGGAGTATTATTTTGACATAGCTGATTTATCAGATTTTCAAAATGCATTTGAAACAGTTACAGGTGACTCTCTTGATTGGTTCTTCAATCCTTGGTTTGATAATCCTTACCTTCCTAAATATAGTTTCACTAACATTATATACGATGCTGCTAGTAATTTAATTAATATTACAATTGAAGATGTTAATGAAAATCTAAACCCGTTCAGTTATTCACAACTTATTCCTATCACGATCTATAGTAGTGGTTCAGCTATAGAATATTCTAGTTATAATTGGATTAACGGAACGACTTCCATAATTATTCCTATTCAAAATAAACCCATAAAGGTAAGATTAAATTATACAGATTTTGTTCTTGTACAATTTTCAGACTATAATTTAGATTATTTAGAGACTACAGTTATTACCATTATAAACGAAAGACGACCAAGAATTACCGGTTATAACATTTGGATTATCATAATTGCTTTTGGAGTTTTAGGACTAATAATTCTCTACAAAAAACCTAATTTTCTCAAAAATAAATAATACTACTTTTTTTTTTCTAATTTAGTTTGAATATATTTGTATAAACTGAGTAGTTCTTCAAGGCTACATCTATCTATTAAATCCAATAGATTTTCTGACCATGATTCTGTACATTGCTCACATTCAAATACAAAATCAAGCTTATCTTTTTTTTCTTTACTTTTCATTTCACACGACTTTTATCTATTTGGTATTTTAAGTAGGAATTCTATTAGAAATATAACCTACAACGGATATTCAAAAGATCTTCTCTTTTTGTTGAAAAGACATTAACTCCTTGTTTTCTTCTAAAATTTCTCTTATTTAGAGGATTAATTTCTACAACTCTAAAAAATAATTGATTAGCTTTTACCCATAAGCGATCTATCATAACATTTATTTTATCTTCTGTTCCAGTGCTATACATTTGAAACGCTGAAAGTATTTGTAAATTCGACTCCATACTTTTTTATTTATATATACCAATTTAAACTACTGTTTTTAAAGAAAAAAAATTGATTAATTTGAAATTGTAATTGGCTTAATCGAAAATTTAATTTTAGAAAGGATTCATGTAATACAAAAACCTTATTTGTCACCCTCCTCCCATCGGTATCTATATCACAGAAACTAACCTTACTATATTTTTATTGCAGAATTTTTGAATCAATTGAAAATTTATCATCTACCTTTATAGATGATTATAATTCAATTGAAATTATTTTATTTAAAATCCACAAATTTTTTGAAAAATTAGCAAAGGTATAAAAAAAGGTCCTACTTAAATTATTAGGGATATTTACCAAATTCTCTAATTACTTCAACATGAAAGATTATTGTATTAAACACTACTAATCATATTATTGTAGTTTTCATTGTATCTATTCATATATTGAAGAGTGTGAAATTTCAAACTTTAAAAACTTTGAAAAATTGATCTAATTATTAAAAACAAATTTGGTTCAAAATTCTATGAAAATTGAAAAATCAAGTCAAGATCTTGAAAATGAAGTAATTTATGCTGGGCTTTGTATTCATTGTGGCTCTTGTAATGCTTTCTGTCCACATATGGATTTTAATAAAGAAACTGGAGAAGCTTATGTTGTAGATGAATGTGCTGAGACCGTAGGGCTCTGTTATAATTCCTGTCCACGAAGTTTCCTACCTGTATCAGAAATTGAACAAAAACTATTTGGGAAAACCCGTATAGATTTAGCTGTAGGAGTATATAATGATATAATTCAAGTAAAATCAAAAAATAAAAATGAAATTTTATACAACCTTGTGGTTGCTGCTTTTGAAGCAGGAATTGTAAAACATATGGTTCTAAGTGAAGTTAAAAGTAAAAAACCACCGGTAGCATTCCCAGTTGTAGTAGATACTGCAAAGGATGCTCAGCAATATATTCCAAAAGCAACAATGGATAATGCTGGTCCCTTAGTAACGGGAATAGGACAAGCCTATAAAGACTATAAGCGTGATATTGGAATTCTTGGCAACCCTTGCCATATTCAAGGTCTTGCCAAAATCTTGGTTTCTGATTTTAATACTGGAGCAGAGCGTACATCATTAAGAATTGCTTATGCGTGTTCTTCTGGAGGTATGACTGGTTGCAAATATTGTACAGATTTCTCTGGGGAATTTTCAGATATTTCATACTCCCCATGGGGTGCACCAAAAGATTCTGGAGAAGCATTTCTTATAATCAGAACAAATGTTGGACAAAAATTAGTAGATACAGCGGTTAAAAAAAAATTAATCGAAATTACTAATCCAAATCCAGATTTATCTGAAATGAAAAAATTTCTTAATAAGAAACGTAAAAAGAACTTCTTAACTCTTCTTGGTAAAGATTTGATAACAGCTAAATACTTAGATCTTAATGTTGATGAGTTAAAAGATATTCTTGAAGATTAATATATTTTTTTTATTATCTTTTAAACATTTTTCTGTTTTTTTCTAATCTAAAAGGATCAAGATTATTTTATAAATTCCTTTTTTCTCAAAATCGAGCGAGTCAAGGTTTCAAAAATTATTTTGTTATTTTCCCCACTCTTTGAAGAAGTTTCAAAAAAATGGACGATATTGTATCTTTTTTTAAATTCTTCAGCATTTTCATATTTTACACTTCTTCTAATATCTGCTAAATCAAGTTTTTCTCCTACGAGAATAAATATAGGATTATCAGCATTATCATTTACAATTTTATACCACTCTTCCAAAGAATCAAAACTTGTTCTTCTAGTAATATCGTAACATAACAAACATCCTGTTGCTCCTCTACAATAATTTGGTAAAAAAAGTCTAAAGCGTCTTTCTCCTGCAAAATCCCATATCTGGAGTCTGATATCATATTTATCGTCGATTTGGACATCAAAGGTCGCTAGATCTGTCCCAATTGTAATTTTCATAGGAATAAACTGCCCAGTAATTAATCTCTGCACCATGGTGCTTTTACCTACACCTCCATCTCCCACTATAACGATTTTAAAGAGCATTTTTCGCTGAGCCATATTCCAGAATCTAATTTTTTTTGAGAGATAATTAATATTAATATAAATGACAGTTTAATAAATTTTTATTCACTTTGCAATTTTTCTTTAATTTTGTTACTCAAAGATTTAAGATTCTCAATAATTTTAATTTGTATATTTCTAGGTAGTGGTTCGATAAATTTTTCCAATTTTTCTTCACTGAAATTGTTAATAGCTTTATAATTTAAAAAGAGAGCAAGAATTGTTAAAGTAGGTGAAATAAAAAGAATTCCGAATAACAAATATGAGAAAGATATTAGCTGTGAACCAGGGAGATATATCTGTATTCCTAAAAATAGATTATTATTTAACAGAAGTATAACAATCAAATTAATAATGTTCAAAATTATAAAAACTAAAAAGTGTATAATGGAAATTATCTTAAAATCTGATAACTTTAAAAAAGATATAATATTTTTCGAATCACTCGAAATTTGAGAATCTAATTTCCCTTCAAACTCATTAATTACAATTTCAAAACGTGTATATTTCCATAAATCAATAAAAATCCAAAAAAAAGTAAACGTGTATGAGAAGACAAGAATCCCTACAAAATAAGAATAATAATTATTAACTATATGAGGATTATATAGTGATTCAGCACCAAACCAGAATATTAAAATCAATTGAATCTGTGTGGAAAAAAAAAACCGATTAGCATTTTTTACTTCAGACCCTAATGGATTATAAATTATGTTACTTTTTTCAAATTCTGTTCGCTTTTTATTAGTACTGAGAATTCTAAAAAAAAGTGAAAAAGAAAATGTTATTAATGGGAAAAGAAAAAAGATAATGTTATTCCACACTTGAGAAATGATTAATACAAAAGAAAAGGTGAATAAAATCAAATCTCGGAAAAAACCTTCAGAGATTATATCTTTTAATGTTAAAAAATGATTCTGATTATTTTTTTCATTCATTTTTTTATTAAAATATACGTAACAAATAAATTTTTACGATTTTAATTTAGAATATCAAAATCAAGAATGAAAACCTTTGACTCTTAAATGAAAGTCAAAAAATTTTAATTAAGCATATAATTTTTATTTCACAATATATCTCAAACACATTAATTCTGTAGTGTGTGTAGAAATTATGAGTTCTAACATGAATGAAAGTAAGAAAACAGCACTCCACGATGTTCATTTAAAACATGGCGCACGGATGGTTAGTTTTGCTGGATGGCAGATGCCCGTCCAATATAAAAGTATAATTAAGGAACATGAAGCTGTTCGTTCCTACGCAGGTATATTTGATATTTCACATATGGGTGAATTTTTCCTCAAAGGTAAAGATATATTCGATTTTCTTCAATATATAATGATAAACGATTTAAATTTATTGGAACCATCTAAAGGTCAATATTCATGCATGTGTTATGATAATGGAACTGTTGTAGATGATCTGGTGTATTATGAGGAGACACCCGAACGTTTTAGAATGATTGTCAATGCAAGTAACATTGAAAAAGACTTATTATGGTTAAATGATCATATAGGAGAATTTGATGTTAAAATCACAAATCTATCAACAAAAAGATCTCGAATAGCATTTCAAGGGCCTAAAGCGGATGAATATCTTCAACCTCTTGTAGATGTTGATCTTTCTCAAATTAACCGTTTTTATTTTGCCCATTGCACTATTAAAGATAATCCTATCTTTATAGCAAGAACAGGATACACAGGTGAGCGTGGGTTTGAAATTTCCTTTGAAAATCAATTCGCAGAAAAAATATGGAATTTACTAATAAATACTGGAGCCAGTCCCGCAGGTCTTGGAGCTAGGGATTCATTAAGATTAGAAGCTTGTTATTCATTATATGGGCATGAGATAAGTAATACTATAACTCCTATTGAAGCAGGACTTAGTTGGTTAGTAAAGCCAAAAGAAGGAATTGATTACATCGGGAAATATGTATTAATGAAACAAAAATCTGAAGGAACAAAAAGAATAATAGTTGGTCTTGGTTTAATCGATAAAGGTATTATTAGGGAAAATTATAAAATCTATAAAGATGGTATTGAAATTGGATTTGTTACTTCTGGAGGATATTCTCCTACCCTAAAAAAGACCATTGGTTTAGGACTTGTGAATAAACTATATAAAGAGATAGGAACTGAAATTGAGATAGAAATACGGAATAAGCTTTTAAGAGGAGTAATAGTTTCTACACCTTTTTACAGGAATGTTTAATAAGACAATATAAATATGTGAAAATTATGGATTACGATTTTCCTAACAGTTTAAAATACACGCCCACTCATGAGTGGATTAGAATTGAAAATTCAATTGCCACTATTGGAATTACTGATTTTGCTCAACATCAATTGGGTGATATTGTATTCGTAGAACTTCCCGAAGTTGGTATGGTCTTTGAAAAAGGAAGTAACGCAGCAGAGATTGAATCAGTAAAAGCTGTTGGTGATTTAATAATGCCATTATCGGGAGAAATTATTGAAATTAACCAAAACCTTGCTGATAATCCAGGAGTTATAAATTCTTCGCCATTTTCAGATGGATGGATTATAAAGATTAAATATTCCCACCCAATTGAAATTGATGAGCTTTTATCCGTAGAAAAATACAAACAAATAATCCAAAACGAACAACATTAATATTTTTTTCTTTATTGTTTTAATTAATTTTTTATAAACTCTTAAGAGGAGAGATAATTTGGACTTTATTCCTCATGATAATAAAACAATTATGGACATGTTGAATGTAATTGGAGTAAAATCTTTACAAGAACTCTTTCAAGATATCCCAAATGATTTATTTATTGAAGAAATAAATTTACCCTCTGGTCTTTCTGAATCAGATCTTTTACGTCAATTAGAGAAAATTTCTCATAAGAATAAAGTATATTCAAATTCTTTCTTAGGAGCAGGGTGTTACTATCATTATATCCCCTCACTTGTTGATTTTGTTATTTCTCGATCAGAATTTTATACTTCTTACACTCCATATCAAGCTGAAGCTAGTCAAGGCTTTTTGCAGGCTATTTATGAATATCAAACAATAATATCTCGATTAACAAAAATGGATGTATCTAATGCTAGTATGTATGATGGATCAACTGCTCTTGCTGAAGCAGCAATTATGGCTACAATTATTACTGGTATAAAAAGAATAGTAATATTTGAAGGACTTCACCCAGAATATGAAGATGTTGTTCAAACTTACTGCTGGGGGCAGAATATTAAGTTAGAAAAAGTTAATGAAGAGACTCTAAAAAATAAATTGCAAGAAGATTTAGCAGCTCTAATTTTTCAAAGTCCTAATTTTTTTGGGGATATTGAAGATGGTGCAAAAATTTCAAAAATAGTGCGAAATAATTGTCCTAAATGCCTTATAATACAAGTTATGACAGATCCAACATGTTTAGGAGTTTTAAAACCTCCTGGCACAACGGATATAGATATTTTTGTTGCTGAAGGACAAGCATTCGGATTAAATCCTTCATTTGGTGGACCTAGTCTAGGAATCTTTACTGTTAAACAGAAATATTTAAGAAAAATGCCAGGAAGACTGATTGGAAAAACTAAAGAAATTAATGGGCAAAATCGGGGATTTATTTTAACTTTACAAGCACGTGAACAACATATTCGCAGGGAAAAAGCTAGTTCTAACATTTGTACTAATCAAGCTTTATGTTCATTAGCAGCATTGACTTATTTATTAGCTTTAGGAAGAACAGGTCTTAAAGAAGTGGCTATACAGAATATTGAAAAAACTCATTACCTAAAAACTAAACTTAGCAAAATTCCTGGTTTTAAAATATTAAATAAGAAACCAACCTACAATGAGTTTTTAGTGAAAATTCCTAAAATTGATTTCTTTATTGAGAAGTGTAAACAATATAATCTCCAACCTCCTTTAAAAATTTCAAAGTATTATCCTAAAATGAAAAACATAGCATTAGTATGTGTAACTGAAATGAACTCTAAAGAATCAATCGATAATTTTCTTAAGGCAGCTCTTTCAATCTCAAATAGTAAAAAGGAGGAAAAATGATTATGAATTCTAATGATCAATTAATTCTTGAAAAAGGAAACGATACTGAGCATCAGAATTTTGTTCCTAAAATGGATATTGATGAGATTGGCCTTGAAAAAATCATACCAGAACAATTCCTAAGAGAAAAATTACCAATTCCTAATGTTCCAGAAGTAGAGATTGTTCGTCATTTCATAAAATTAAGCAATACAAATTATGGTGTAGATACCGGGATATATCCATTAGGTTCCTGCACCATGAAGTATAATCCTAAAATAAATGAAAATATTGTGAGATTACCGGGATTTACCAATATTCATCCTTTACAAGAAGAGAATGAAGGCTCACTTGAATTAATTCATCATCTCTCAATACTATTAGGAGAAATAACTGGTATGGATGGTTTTACTTTGCAACCGGCAGCAGGAGCTCATGGAGAATTAGTAGGCTTATTAATAATGAAAAAATATTTTGAAAGTAATCATGCTACAAAACAAAAAATTATTATTCCAGATTCCGCCCATGGAACTAACCCTGCATCGGCAAAAATGGCAGGATTTTCGATTATAGAACTACAATCAAATAATTCTGGAGAAGTTCCATTAGACCAATTAAAATTTGCTATGCAGGAGGGTGATGTTGCTGGTATTATGCTTACAAATCCCAATACGCTTGGTGTTTTTGACAGACAAATTAAGGAGATAACGAGAATTGTTCACGAGCATGGAGGATTATGTTATTATGATGGAGCAAATTTGAACCCAATGCTAGGAATCTGCCGTCCTCGAGATATGGGATTTGATATTATTCATTTGAATTTACATAAAACTTTTTCAACTCCGCATGGAGGTGGTGGACCTGGGTCTGGACCTATTGGTGTTATAAATGAACTCATCCCTTTTCTTCCTGAACCCTGTTTAATTTCCACTAAACAAGGACTTATATGTAGAAATCACAACGATAAATCAATAGGGAGAATAAGAGCTTTTTGGGGAAATTTCGGAGTGATTATTAGAGCTTACGCTTATATTCTAGCCTTAGGTGCAGAAGGTTTAAAAAAGGTTGGTCAAATTGCTGTCTTAAATGCAAATTATCTAAGAGTTCTTTTACAAAAAAACTATCATCTCCCTTACAAACGAATATGTCAACATGAGTTTGTAATTTCAGATCGATACATGCCTAATGAAATCACAACCGAAGATATAGCAAAACGTATTCTTGATTATGGGATATATGCCCCTACAATTTACTTTCCGTTAATAGTTTCAGGAGCTATGATGATTGAACCTACTGAAACCGAATCAAAGCAATCTTTAGACTATTTTGTTGAAATAATGAATAAAATCTTTGAAGAAGCAAAGCTAAATCCTCAAATTCTAAAAAATGCCCCTCTTAATACACCTGTTAAGCGTTTGGATGCAGTTTTGGCAGCAAGAAACCCGATCTTACACGATTAATATTTAAATTCCTTTATTAATAAATAAATTTTAATAGTCCATAGCAATATAAGTTCTAAAGTAGTATAAAATTTATAATTCAGATTTTGGTGTACAAAAATAAATTATTTATCTTTTTTTCCTTACGAGCAATTTAGAAAAAATCAAGAAAACATCATTAAGCAGATTGAATTAAGTTCGAAATCAAGAAAAATCTCTTTATTATCAGCACCTAACGGAACAGGTAAAACTATTATTGCCTTATCTAGTTTACTCCCCTTAGCTTTTGAAAAAAATTTAAAAATTATTTATATGTGTAGGACACATTCTCAAAATCGACGAATCATCAAAGAATTGATAAAAATCTCACAAAAAATAATCAATGATAAATTGGGAGTAAATCTTAATGGTGTTTCGATAAGAGGTAGAAATGAAATGTGTCTAAACGATACATTATTATCTCTCAAGTTAAATCCAAGAGAAGCTATGTCAGTTTGTACAGATTTAAGGAAAAATAGAAACTGCATTTATTTTCTGAACTTGTTAAAAAGAAGAGGACAAACTGATAATGTAATATCAATTGCTCCAGAACTCTTTAATAAACCTTTTGATGCTGATGATCTTATATTATTTTGTAAAGAAAAGAGATTTTGTCCTTATTTCTTAAGTAAATTTTTACTTGAATCAATGAAAGTTATTATATGCAATTATCAATGGATTTTTAACCCATTTATTCGAGATTCGTTTTTAGAATTCATTGGTCAAGAACTTCAAAGTTGTATTTTAGTTATAGATGAATGTCATAATATTATCGACGTTGCAACTGAAGTAATTTCACAAAAAATCACCCCTTATTCATTAAGACTCTGTTTAAAAGATCTTGAAATGTATCGATCTCCTATTTTGATGCAGAGTTTTATAAAAATCTTGTTAGATCAGTTAAATGATAAAAAGAATAACTTAGGAGTCAAAGAAAAAGCAGTTCAACCAGACAAACAGTTAGAATTAATGTATAAAAAGTTAGGACTTCATGATCTAATTGGATTTAAGAATTTTATTGAAGAACTTCATGATTTCAGCTTATCTATTCATGACGAAAAGATTGCAAATGGAGAAATTTCGCGAGATTTCGTTGGGTCTTTAGCAGAATTTTGGTTAAAATGGTTAAAAACATATACATTGGAGAATTATTTTTTTTGCTATAATATCAACGAAATCAAAGAAAAGCGTTCAATTTCTCTTGAAATTGTAGCTTTAGATCCTAGAGAAATTTCAATTCCTATTTTGAAAAAAGGATATACTTGTTTGAATCTCTCTGGAACTGTGAACCCATATGTCTATAATAATTTAATGGGATTAAATGAGTGTGGTAAGAGCTATAAGGGAATTATTGCGGACTCACCTTTCAATAAAAATAATATCAAGGCTATTATCATTGACGGCGTAGATACAAAAAGAGATAATAGAACCCCAGAAATGCTTAAAAAAATGATTGGAAAAATTAATGAAGTTTTAACTTGTACACCCGCAAATGTTGGTATTTTTTGTGCATCCTATAAAATTCTTAAAGGATTGTTGGTGAATGGAATGGAAGCTATAGCAAAAGAGAATAATAAAAAATTGTTTGTTGAGGAACCAAGATTATCAGCTACTGAAAATGCGATGCTAGTGGATGATTTTAAAAGCATGGCTTCAAATAGTGGAGCTGTCTTATTAGGAGTATGTGGAGGGAGAAATTCAGAAGGAGAAGATTATCCAGGCGATTATATGAATTCTGTAATTATTGCTGGATATCCTTATCATCTTCCTACTCCCCGTGTAGAAGCAAAAATTAAATATTATGATAGAGTTTTTAAAAAACAAGGCTGGAATTTCGCTTATTTATACCCTGCTGCTCAGCGAGCAAATCAAGCTTCGGGAAGACCAATAAGAAAAATATCTGATAGAGGGGCAATAATTTTCATGGATCGCCGATTTAAAGCAAAATATAAATGGATTTCAGAATGGTTAAGAAAAGAATTAGAAATAATTCCTGATAAACCTAATGCAATAATTCAGAATCTCTCCCCTTTTTGGAAGAAATAGTTAAATTTTGATTTGGTTTAAATTTAAGAAAAACTATAATAGTAGAAATTACTGGAAATATTATCATAAAATACATAACTATATAATAATCAGAGTTAAATACTGATAATAACAAACTGAATAAGATTCCTCCTATGAAACTTCCTGAAAATACACTAGAATTAGCATAACCGATAAATTTACCTTTATTTTTAGGCGTAGTATTTTGAGCTATATATGTGATAGTTGCTCCCCAATGCATTGAATAACTAAAAGAAACTAGAACTTGAAAAAGTAAATAACTCCAAAAATTAGATGAAATTATGTATCCAAAAATAGAAATTGAACTTAATAAATAACCAATTATCATGAAAGATTTAATATTTTTAAGAGTGATTATCTTTCCTACTAATAACATCTGAAAAAATTGTAATAAAAAGTTAATTCCAATTAAAAATCCAATTTCTGAATCACTGCCCAAGTGAAAATTCATGATAATAGCAAGTATAGGCATAATTGGTTTGATACTGAAATTTCTAAAAAATAATCCATAAAAAATTGAGTTAGAAATTGAAATCTCATCTTCAATATTAATTAAAATAAGATCATTGGAGTTTTTCTCGACTACTTTATTATACCTTTCTAAAATCAACGCTCTCTCTTCTCTAATAAAAATGACTAAAAATATATTTGGTAAAGATATTAGTAAAATTAATAAAAATATGTGTTCAATTGTATAAAAATCAATAAAAATTCCGCCGGATTGGGCTCCTACAAACCAACCAGCTACAATTGAAGCGTTAATATAAGAAATGAATGTTTTATCATCTTCTACTAATTCTGCAAATAGCGTCATTAATAAGTTAGATGATGCCATAAAAAAACCAAAAAGAAATAATAGTAGCACTATTAATATCAAATTCTGCGTTAGAAATAAAAAGAAATATGAAAAAGTCATACCAATAGTTCCAAATAAAATGAAAATATATCTATTTTGAATTTTATCTGAATAATAACCATATAAAGGAGGAAAAACAAAAGCAGTAAAGGGAAAAATTGTAATTATGAATTGCATTAATGGTTTTTCCATCCCTAAAAATAATAAGTATCTTGGAATATAAGTATAAACAATAATTGCTGCTGTATTAACAATAAACACAGATAATAAGATTAAAATAATGGATTTTTTTGATATTATCAAATATTCTTCCTCATTACATAAAATTGCTTAAAAGTACCCAGTAAAATATTGTTCAATTTATTTAGTTTTCTATAAAATTATGTATTAAAGTTATATCTACTGAATTATTTGCTAATTTATTCAGAATTGGATAACTAATCACTCTTAAATTTCATAAGTATACTTAATGTAGAAATTAAGGGAAAAAAGAGCATTATCCACATAAAAGCATAATAATCTGGATTAAATGATAATAATAGGCTAAAAAATATTCCTCCTATGAAACCCCCAGAAAAGAAACTTGAATTTGCATATCCAAGATATTTACCTTTGTTTTTTGGATTTGTTTTCTGGGCAATGTAGATTTGTGTGGCATTCCAAAATAATGCATAAGAACTTGAAATCATAATTTGACTAAACAAAAATCCAATAAAATCATTCGATAATATATAACCAATAATAGCAGCAGTGCTTAAGAAAAAACCTATCATCATAATATACTTTTCATTCTTTTTTGAAATAATTTTCCCCGTTAACAACATTAGGAAAAATTGAAGTAATGGATTAAATCCTAATAGGAATCCAATCTGTGTATCGTTACTTAAATGAAAAGACATTAAAATTGCAAGTATAGTAATAATAGGTCTAACACCAAAATGACGAGTGAAGAGAGCTATATAAATTGATTTTGAAATAGGACTATTTTTTTCTTCATTGTTAGTTCCGCTAAGATGAGATATTTCAACTACATTATCATAGTACTTTAATATATCATCTCGATTTTCTCTTACAAAAATAATTACTGAGAAATTAATCAATGAAATGATAAATAAAAATATAAAGATCTGTGAAATTTCATATATTTCAATAAAAACACCTCCAAATTGAGATCCAAGAAACCATCCAAAAACAGAGACAGCATTATAAAAACTAACAAACTTAGGATTGTTTTTTGTCAATTCCTGATATAAAGTAAAACTTAATCTGTAAGAAACGCCACACATACTATAAATAATTAAAATAACTGTAATTAATATTAAATCTTTTGTAAACAATAATACAAAATATAATATACTTGCCCCTATTGAACCAAATAAGAAAAATAAATATCTATTTTGTATTTTATCTGAATATCTGCCGAAAATTTGAGGCAAAAATATTGCACTAAATGGATATAATGTAGTAACTAATTGTATTATAGCTAAATCAAAACCCAAATAGTCTCGTAAATATCGAGGGAGATAGTAAATTAGGGCCATAGCCGCTGTACCATAAGTTAGAACAGAAATTAAAAGCAGAACTACAGATCTTTTTGAAATTATCAAAATGATAGCTCCTTATGCGTATGATGACCGAAGATTTTTTATCAATGTATACAACTCGATTAGCTTCTTAGAGACAATACTCCATCTAAAATTTTTTTCTACTCTCTTATAGCAATTCTCTTTAATCTTATTGTAAAAATTTGGATCTAATAACACTAACGATTTTATTATTTTATCAGGAATCTGATTGACCAGTTGGAAATTTTCAGTTTCATAGATTGCTTCCTTATCTCTTACTTTCTCGGAAATTTCCTTTAATTTAAAGAGAGAGATTAGGGCATCAGCAAATTGAACAGGATTATCTTTATCAATTAAAATTCCTGTACCTATTTCTGGAAAACTTCGAACGTCTATTATAGTTTCCTGAAAACCTCCTATTTTTGTTGCGATTACTGGTAATTTTACGGACATTGCCTCTAATGCAATGATACCAAAAGGCTCCCATCGAGATAAAGAGCAATAAACATCCGAAGATATATGTGCCAAATAAAAAATGTCTGTAGCCACTCCAAAAATAATTCTTAGGTTATTTGGATACTTTTTAACATATTGGGCATATATCTTTATTTCATTCAAACTATATTCTGTCGGTAATATTAGAAATAAGAATTTTGTATTAGGAATAACCTCTATTACTTTTGGTATTGCTTCAAAAATAGTTTCAAATCCTTTCTGAGGAGATATTCTCCCAGTTGTGATTACTAATGGACCAGATTCATCAAAAGCTTTAATATATCCGTTTGTAACAAATTCATTACCATTTGAAATCTCATTAATCACTCTTAATATTTTTTCTGATCGAATTAGTGGACTCCTATCTAAATGAGCTATTTTATGAGTTAATAAATATTCTTTCATATCAGATAATTTTAAATCTTTCTCTAAGGACAAGTGTAAAGTTTCTTTTATTTCACTTTCATGATTTTTTAATACATGCTCAAGGATGTCATCATAATCCCAATCACATCCATCCCAGATAAAGTTAGATTTGAATTCGATTAAATCTTTACCGCAATTTGGTATAATATCTGATTTTAAATAGGATTGACTTACTGTGGTTACAATATCACTTACAAAAGACCCAATCATCTCAACAGTTGGGGAATGATAACCTTCACTTCTCTTTAAACAAATTGTGAAAATCTCATTTAGAGTAAATGTTTTAAGTCCTTCTTTTACATGAATGGTAATGGGGGTTTGATCAATTCCACATGCCCTATAAAAATCAATTGTGTATCGTGGCCAAGTTAATAAATGAATTGTAATAATTGAGGCAACATCTAATCCATTTTTGGCTAATATTTGTTTTATTCCTATAAATGGTATAACGGCATGATAATCATGAATATGAATCATATCTGGTAGTTCATATTTATGATAATCAATTAAAAAATCAATATAACAACGCATTCCTATGCTAAATAGAATAATCTTTCCGTCAAGTGTATCTGGATTATAAACAATTTTATCGTCTAAAAATCTATTAGTAAAAGGATTCTCCCCGTGTAATAATACAATATCAACATTATTGATTTTTGATTTATAAAATGAAATATTATAAGTAGTTTCTGGTTCATTTATTCCGGATTGAGAGGGATTCATTTGGCCTACACAGTTAAATGGTAGTTTTTCCCATTCAAGAGTTTTATCTAAATCTTGCAGTTGACCATGGGAAGGAATAAACACGGTAATATTATAATCATTTGCTAGGTGCTTGGCTTGATTTGCGGGTACTTCTCCAAGACCACCTACTTTCACAATTCCAGCGTATTCAAAAGTAAATATCCAAATATTATCTTTTTTTTCTTTCAAGATCTTTCAATCTTTTTAAAACGCATTTACTTGTTTAAAACCAAAAAACTGTGTAAAACTTTAATTATAATTAAGTCTAATTCGTTAAAAAAAGAATTTTATTAAAACTTAATTAAATTTAGATTTGTCTAATTCAATACAGCAATAAGTAAATTTTATAACCTTCGCTTAATCGTAATTATCATTATTCAATAATAATTAACTTAAAATATAATAATAATACATGCTTGGTGATATTAAATGGTAAATATTGAAGTTATTGATGTTGATATTCCTAAAGCTGGACCTTATAATCTTGGTATAAAAGCAGGTAATCTCATTTTTATATCAGGGCAAGTAACCACTCCAAATGCCAGAGATATTAAAGAACAAACTTTTGCTGCCTTTGGTAAAATTAAAAAGGTATTAGAAGCTGCGGGAGCTAGTGTCTCCAATATAGTGAAAGTTTCTGTTTTCTTAAAAAATATAGCTGATTTTAAAGAAATGAATCAGGCTTATAAAGAATTTTTTGAGCAAAATGGTGTATCTGAAAATTTCCCTGCGAGAACCACAATTGAAGCAGTTTGTCCACTTCCATATGGATTAGTTGAAATTGATGCAATTGCAATACTATAATTTAAATTCAAATAGTTCTCTTTATACTTTTATTTCCTTATTTTTTTTTAGAAGATATATATAGATAATAACCTTATTAAGCTGACTTAATTATAGTTAATATTACTTTTTTATTAGAAAAATATCTAAATTTCAACTTTTAATAGGTGTAATTATGTGTGATACTTATGTAGCTTTAAAATCATCAACAAAGGATGGAAATGTAATATTTGGGAAAAATAGTGATAGAATTATTTCTGAAAATCAATTAATTACATATACTCCTCGAAAAGAATATGAATCTGGTGAAAAATTAAAATGTACTTACATAGAAATTCCACAAGTTCGAGAAACTTATGCAGTTTTATTAAGCCAACCATACTGGATTTGGGGCGCTGAGATGGGTGCTAATGAATTTGGTGTTGTTATTGGGAATGAAGCTGTGTGGTCAAAAGAAAATTTAGAGGATAATGGATTACTAGGGATGGATCTACTTCGATTAGGCCTTGAAAGAAGTAAGAATTCGAGAGAAGCATTAAATATTATTACAAAATTATTAGAGGAATTTGGTCAAGGTGGAGTTCATCTTCCTAATGGTTTGAACTACCATAATTCTCTTTTAATTGCTGATCCAGAAAGCGCTATCGTCGTAGAAATGGTTGGAAAGTGGTGGATTGCTGAAGAAGTAAAGGATTTTCGTTCAATTTCTAATGATCTTACTATTAGAGGGAAAGGGGATATAAGAAGGGAAGGTATTATAGAACATGCAATTAAAATGGGATATTGTAGGGATGATAATGACTTTGATTTTGCACTAACATTTGCTGCAGATCAACCTATGCCTAGTTATGTAGAATGCTCAATGGGCCAATTAACTGAAAAAAAAGGAGATATTACGCCAAAATTGATGATGGATTTTTTAAAAGAACATGAAGGTAATATTTGCAGACATAAGCGTAAAGATATTACAGCTGGTTCTCAAGTTTCTCACTTAAGGAAAGGAAAAAAATCAATTCATTGGCTTACGGGAAGTATCCTACCATGTTTAAGTATTTTCAAACCTTACATGTTTCCAATAGAAGGTCAACAAGTGTTAGAACCAGGACCATATTCTGAAGTTATTCCTGATTGGTATTGGAATAGACATATGAAATTTATGAAACCTAATATCCTAAATCCAACGAAGGAAAATCCTGAAAGAAAATTAATCAAAGATTCTATAGAACTAACTCAAAGACAATTATTGGAAAGTATGGATGATTTTTTTTATTTAGAGAATACATCAGATGATTATACAGAAGAAGAATTCATAAATAAGATTATAACTATGAATAATTTAGCTTGGAAAGAATCTGAAGATTTGATTAGTTAATGTGTGATACTTTAATAGCATTAGGAAATTCAACTGAAGATGGAAATATAATTTTTGGTAAGAATTCGGATCGTCCATTTAATGAAGTACAGTTGATAACATATTCTCCCAGAATGAGCTATGCAAAAGGAGATACGTTAAAATGTACTTATATAGAAATTCCTCAAGTTTCTGAAACATATGCAATTTTAATAAGCCAGCCATTTTGGATGTGGGGAGCAGAAATGGGTACTAATGAGTATGGAGTTGTAATTGGTAATGAAGCAGTTTACACACACGAGCCTTTAAGGAGCACTGGACTATTAGGAATGGATTTATTACGTTTAGGTCTTGAGAGAGGCAAAACTGCAGGAGGAGCAATGGAAGTGATGATAGATTTATTAGAAAAATATGGTCAAGGAGGTGGCTGTGCATTTGAGGATCCGAGTTGGATGTATCATAATTCTTTCATAATTGCCGATCCTAAAGAAGCTTATGTCTTAGAAACTGCAGATAAATGGTGGATTATAGAAAAAGTTAAGGATGTTCGATCTATATCAAATGATATTAGCATTAGAGGCAAAGGGGATTTTAGGAAAAATGGAATAATTGAATATGCCATTGAAAAAGGATATTGCAAAAATGAAGAAGAATTCGATTTCGCTGAAACCTTTTCTGGAGCTCCTGTTTCTACTGTTCCTTCACCATATTCAAGAGGAGGAAAATCTTCAATTTTATTGAATGAGTATATGGGAAAAATAACTCCTATGTTAATGATGGAATTTTTAAGGGAACATGAAGCGGGAATTTGTATGCATGGTGGTTTTGAGTCAACTGGATCTCAAGTCTCCCATTTAAGAAATGGAAAAAAATCGATTCACTGGTTTACTGGAACTAGTCTTCCCTGTATCAGTATATATAAACCCTATGTTTTTCCTATAGAAGGTCAAAAATATTATGATTCTGGACCATATCCCACGATTGATTCTGATTGGTTTTGGATAAAGTATGCACGATCTAAACCTGTAAATAAAAAAGCGGACATAAGTAAAATTGAAGGATCAATAATCTCGAGAGTAGATGATCTTATAATTCAAGAAGGTAAAATTACTGAAGAAAATTTCCTTAAAAATATGCAAATGTTAAACTTAGAAGCATGGAATAAATCCTATGAGATGATAAACTAAGTCATTTTAGTTATTTTTGTTTTTTATTTCTTTAAAGAGTTCAAACATCTTGTTTTCAATAAAATACCCACAGATAGGGCTAAAACTAGCAAGGGGTTCATATCCCCCTTCTTTAATATAATCTTTGGCAGGAAATAAATACGATATCCAATCATTAGAATTTTGAAATATAAAGGAATTATTTTTACCTGTGGGTGATTTTTTTAGAAACAAATCACCATATTCCTCAAAAAGTTCCCCTGGCACAGCCATAATACAAAATGATTGTGATTTTTTTTCATCATTAAAATTGAATTTGATAAATTGTATTACGGTTTTCCCATGAATCTTTAATCCTTTTCGTTTTATAGAGAAAGTAGGAAAATTTGCGTCGTTTAAAATTATTTTAGCAACCTTCAGTAAAAGATATTTTTTAATCGCATAATTAAATTTATTCCTAAACCAAGTTTTCGAAAAATATTTAAAATCTTTCATAGGGATCCAGAAGATATTTAGATAGAATTGAAATTCTAATTCATCCATATAATCATCTTTAGCTAACGATTTTGCTAAATTTAATGCTTCCTCAGCAATTATATATCCAATTTTTTTTGTGTGATTGTAAGTACCTAACTGACCATAAATCAATGATTTATCAAGATCTAGTTTTTTGTAATCTGTTCCACATGTAGTAATTGGATTTAAGTCCCCTGAAGTACCATTAAAAAAAATTACACCAACATTATTATTTGTTAGTTGCGAAACTCTTTCTATAACTTTTCCTGGATAATCAGCCGATAGCTTGTTGTTTTGAAAGGATAATGTTGTTGGATGGCAAGAATAATTAATAATCAATCCAATTAAATTATTATTGTCTATATTAATGAAATTAATTACTCCCAATTCTGGAATTGACCGACGAATTGGATGTCTTCTATTAACTACAATATCAGGATTAAACTTTTTTTTGGTCCATGCCATTTTACATGGAATTAAATTGTTTTTCAAATGTCCAACCATTTTAACTATCTGATATACAAACCAGACAATGTAATCATCACTACAATTACTACCAAACATTATCCCTTTCATTACATTGAATAAACCACCCGGCCAATGAAATTCACCAGTAAGATCAGGCGCAGAATGAGTATGAGTACAATGAATTAAAATTTGGTCAGCTTCCAGAGATGGATCTTTTTTTTTAATTTTTCTCTTAATATAATCGCACAATGCGATTGGAATCTTTAATAAATCTAGTGATATTAATAATAATTCACTTCTTTCACTTTTTCCTACAATAAGAACTCCATATGCAAAAATATCATCTAATTTACCCAAACATGGATGTTTTCGGGTATAACCCGCCATTGGTCTACCAATAAAATCTTTAGGTGTAATTTTAATTTTACTGAAAGAAACTCTCATTGGTTATTATTAAAAGTAAACTAAAACAAAAATCTTTTTTAAATAGACGAAATTAAAAAGTCAGCATGAAATTACATTTAAAAAAACTTAATAGTTTTGAACTATTTTTCCTATTAATTTTTTAAGATTAAAATGCTTTTTAGTATTCATCTATGTCATTAAACAAACTAGATATTCTGGGTATGGAAGGAGTTATTTCAAATTATAAACGTGGACGTCACACAATTCATCAGAGGCACTGTATTTTAGTTTTTCCGAACATAAAAACAAGAAAAGATGCTAACAATCTTATAGGAAGAACTGTTGTTTGGATTACTCCTACTGGTAAAGAATTAAAAGGAATTATTTCTCGGGCTCATGGAAATAATGGAGCTGTAAGAGCTCATTTTAAGAAAGCAGGAGTTCCAGGTCAAGCGCTTGGTAAAAAAGTAAAAATTGTTAAATAATTCTATTGGATCTTTATTGATTCTTCTTCCCATTTTTACCGGTCTAGTACATGATACACCCATATTATAATCTTTTTTTATATCTCGGAATTTCTTATTCTTCTGATAAAGCGATTTTAAACGAAATTTTTACTTTATTAGGTTGGGTTTAAGTATTAAAAATGTCAGAACAAGTTTGTCGTTTTTGCCATAGTTATGTTAAGTTAGCTTATTATTGTGAAGAATGTGGCTCTAGTTGTTGTTCTGATTGTCTCCACGAAAAAAAAGTCAATTTTTATATTTGTCAAGATTGTAAATCTAAAAATATTAGGGTATTAGACTCTGAAAATAAGAAAGTTTGCCTGGATTGTGGCAAAACGAATATAGCTAAATCGAATCAACTTCTAAAAGCATGTCCTAAATGTAAATCTCACCAAATTATAAATATCTATGAGAAAAAGGAAGAACTGGAAAAAAACTTTTTAGAATTAATTAAAAGTACACGCTCTTTTGTTAATCCATTAAAAGAAATTATTGATAATCTATATAAATTTCAATCGAAAATCAGAGAGGTAAGAGATCCTCCAAATAAATGTTATCACTTTCCTAAAATGGAATCTGACTTGTTAGCTCTTTTTAAACTTTTTCTTTATATCCAGAATACTTTATTGGAAAAAATAAATGTTCACTTTCATCAATTAAATCAAAATAAAGAATATTTTTTTGATATATACTCTCAACCTAATTCAAATATAACAATTATTGAAGGAATTTTTGAAAATTTATTCAGAAGTTATTCTGCAATTGATGAGTTTATAACTACAAATCTACAAACATTCAATGATAGTTTTGAAACCTTTGAGAAAAATTTACAATTTATCGCGAAGATAAGTTATTATTTTAGTTCATACAAGAAATTAATAAGACTTGCAGAAGGGGAAAAACCTGTTTATGCTATTTTTGCTAAATTAACTAATGGATTAAATACTCAGGAAAAGTATAAGAAAGATAAAGGAATTTTATTTATCACCAATTATGATCTCTCATTTATCCATGAGTATGGTATATTTAAAAAGAAACAAGAATTAGTTTTTAAAGCTCCTGTTGAAGATTTAACACGAATAAAAGAAAAAGGTAAAATATTCAAAAAATTATATATTGAATTTGAATATGGAAAATATGAGTTTACATTGCCCCCCAAAGCTGTTTCTAGAGTAATTGAATACATTCTTTTAGCCAGATCTTTTGACGAAACTACAATCTATGACGAAAAAACAGCGAAGAAACTTCAACAAATTAATATTGATTTAAATGAACTCATCAACTTTATTGAGGAATGTATTAATTCCTTCTTTAGTATAAAATGTCAGTATAATAAAAGCTATGAAAATGTATATAATATTAATAAGGATTTAGCTAATTCCTTTAATTTTTACCCCAACCAAATAAATAATATTGCCTCTCCGGCATCAACTCGATTCATTTATCCACAAAATATGCTTCAACCTTGGCTGAAGGAAAAATATAGACCATATCCAAAAAGCCATAATTTTCTGGGAAATCCACAAAATATTCATCCTTCTTCAATTCAAACACCTCAATTTATGCCAAACTATCCTCAAAGTAATAATGAAAATCATAGATTCTTCTTACAAAACGCTCATGAACAAAATCGCTTTCAAAATTATAATCCACAAAGATTGAATTCTGATAATGAATTACTTAACAAATTAAATCCTTATATTCCAAACCAAGGAGGAAGCATAACAAATCCTTACAATGAAGAGGAATATTTGCTAAATAGAGATAGTTTGTTCCAAGAATTTAATAGAAATCATTTAACGGATTTGTTTAATTCAGATTATTATCAACCGATTAATTCTTACAAGTATAAGCGAAAATTATTCAAATTAGATAAAGAAAAACATGAAAAGATGATTGAACTAAACAAAGAAAGATATAGTTTGAAAGAAACTCTAAAAAAATTAGATGCCAAATTCGATCAAGGAATTATATCTGAAGTAGATTATTTTAAAACCTTTAAGAACCTACAAAAAGAAATTTATTTAATCGAGAAAAAAATTCAAAAACTTCAGGAAAATATCGAAGAGGTTGAAGAACTAAAAAGAAGTAGCAGAAATTTTGATAAAAAACGATTTTATTCATAAAAAATTTTTTTAGGATTTTTATGCTAAATCTGCATATTTATTTTGTTTTATATTTATATTTTTTTTATTATTCTATCTCATATGGATACCACAGTCGTCGGAAGCTGGCCTTTAGGTAATAATCATAAAAATATGCTAAGAATTTTTTCAGATTTAATTCAAATAGGTATTGATTTTCCATGCTACCCACAACTCTTATCAATGACACACCAATTCTTAAATCCTTTATCTGAAATAATTCCTCAAATAAAAAAATTAGAAGAAAAATTTTATTTATATGAGGATTTTGAATTACCTAAACAACCAATTGCCTTGGAATATGGAAAATTTATTATTGATTTTTTTAATGAACACCCTGATCTTAAAACATTAATTAAAGGTACAAAAGCTTGCCTAACTGGACCATTCACCTTAACATTTGAGACAATCCTGAAAAATGATCTTGCTAAAGATTTAAAACCAATAATGTTCGAAGAACCAAGAGCAGTTATGGTAGATTGGATTGTGGATAAATTTGCTGAAATTATAAAGCAAGTAGCTTTTGCCTATAACGATATGGGAATAGATATTATTTCTTGCGATGAACCTATACTTGGCTTATTAGTAGGCAGGAAGATTTTATTCCATTCAGAAGATTTTATAATCAGTACTATTAATAAAGCAATATCAGGGATAAAAGGCTTGTCATCTATACATGTATGTGGAAGTATTAGTCCTAATTTACGCGATCTTCTTTTAAAAACAAATGTGAAGATTTTGGATCATGAATTCAGTACTAATGAGCAAAATTTTAAGATTTTTGAACAGAAACATTTCCAAGAAGCTGATAAATACTTAGCTTTGGGAACAGTTGAATCAAAATTTACTCCTCTTCCTAATAAAAAAATATATGATTATGTAGAAAAAGTCGAGTTTCTTAAAGCATTTATAAGGAGAGGCATAGAAAAATATGGGAGAGAGAATTTAATTATTAAACCTGATTGTGGATTTTACCCATTAAAGGTTTTCGGAGAACAAGATGGTTACGAAATAGCAATTAAAAAAGTGAAAAATATGGTTCTCGCCTTAAATGAATTAAAATAGATAAATTAAATTTAAGGTTGGCAAAGATTAATATTAAAAATTAAAATTAATTTACAAAAAATATTTATCCTTGTAATTCCTTGCGAAGTTTTTCGATCTCATCTTTTAATTGATCTTTAGATTTAACTTCAGCTTCTTCCTCTAATTCGTCAAACTCAGGTATATATTGCAAATCATCTGAAGGAATTTCAGGCATTGCCCCTCCTTGATCTAGAAGCATTTCGGTTTCAAGTTGATTTAATTCATCTGTTACATCAATAGCAAAGTCAATCTCTGGATCACCAGCTAAAATGTCTGCAGCTTCTTCAATTTCAGCAACATATGCTTCAGAATCCTCTGCAATTTCAGCTACTTTAGTGGGTGATGCTTTAGTTGCTATATATTCAAGCTCATCTCTTATACCTCCCATAACATCGCCTGTTTGAGAGATAAGCATACCTTCTTCTATCGCTTGAATCTGTCTTTCTATTTTTAATCTGATATTATTAGATCGATCAACCTTCGCTTGATAGGCTTTATATTGAACAAGATAATTTTTAGCTCGATCTTTTTCTCCCCGTTTTAAAGCAATTTTTGCATTTTTCCGACTGATCTCAGCACGTTTAGTGTAATTTTTGTTCATCATATTTAATTTGTGTATATGTCCTTTTGCTTTTGCCACTAAATCATCCTTTTCTTTACCTTTACGAGGAAAAAGTTTCTTTTTTAGACCCATTTTAAGATTACTCCTTATAGAGGTTTAATATTATTATTTCTGATTATGAATTATATGATTTTTCTAACTTAAAAATTTAATATTATTTGCTATAATATAATAAAATAATTCTTATCAAAAAAGTTTAGCCTAGACCAATATTTGATTACGATGAAAAAAATTATATTAGATTTTGAATCCAAGCGTGAAAATTTCAAAGAATTGATTCACGAAGCACTCAATAATAACTTTATACATTTCTTAATTTCTAAAGAGACAGTAAAAGAATTTGAAAAGATTGAAAGATCACAGTTATATTCTAGGGATCTTAACATCCCTTCTAAATATTTGATTTATGCTGATAAGAAAAAATTCGAAGAAAATCTGAATAAGGTGAAATATAGATATAAAAACTCTGGCTTTTTCATTAATTTAAACAGGAAAGATGATGAGAAGGAAATAATTGAATTATCAAAAACTGGAAATTTCGATTTCATATTAGTTTCTGCTAAGGATTGGATGATAATTCCCTTTGAAAATCTTATAGCTGAGATGCATTCAAACGATACAGATTTAATCGCATTAGTTGATTCTATTAAGGAAGCTAAATTAGTCTTTAATATCTTAGAAATTGGAGTTGATGGTATTCTCTTCAAGCCAAATGATATAGATGATATTAGTAAGTTGAAAAATATGCTACAAACAGAAATTCATATTGACTTAACTATAGCTAAAATTACAAATATTCAACATATTCCTGAAGCTGAGAGAGTCTGTGTCGATTCCACCTCCCTCCTTAATATTGGAGAGGGATTTTTAGTAGGTTCTACTGCAAAGGGATTTTGTTTGATTCATTCTGAAACAATTGATACAGAATTTGTTTCTCCAAGACCATTTCGAGTAAATGCTGGAGATGTCTCATCTTATATTTTAGTACCTGATGATGATCTTGAAAGAATTTATTGTACAAAGTATCTTAGTGAATTAAAAGGGGGAGATCGAGTTTTAGCTGTTACCTATAACGGTGAAGCGAGAATAGTTTCAATTGGTAGAGTGAAAATTGAAACAAGACCTATGCTTAGATTTGAATTAGAAGTTTTACACGATATTAACAAATTAAACTTAAGCTGTATATGCCAAAATGCTGAAACCATTAGATTAGTTGATTCTAATGGAAAAGCTAAATCTGTTGTTGATGTAAACGTAGGAGATAATGTATTAGTACATATTGGACGTGGTGCTACCCATTTTGGCAAATTAATTACAGAATCTATTATTGAAAAGTAAGAAGATTTAAAGCTTTTCAATTCAATGAAAATTCTCTTGAAAA
>JBHLLP010000014.1:0-81718 GCA_048885525.1 Candidatus Hermodarchaeota archaeon
ACTTTTTTTAGATCTAATTCAAATGCTTCTGGACATAAGTGAGTGCAATTACCGCAATTGAAACAACGGGATCGATCTATAGCAGAGATCATCCCATCCTTTATAATAAACGCATTGGTAGGACATGTGTCAATTGCTTTACATCCTTCGCAATTTTTACACGCATTAGGATTAAACTTCATAACAAAATTATTCTCCCAAACATCACCGTAAGTCATTTCTCCTACTTTTTCACGCCCTACAAGACTTAAAATCGTTAATTTAACTAATTTATCAGATTTGACGATATTTTTAAAAATCTTTTCGTTCAATATAGGAATAGGAATGGCTATACTACAAATAGATTCTAAACCATAAGATGTTTTAAAGGCACCCATATATTCGGGTTTCATTCCTTCTAATGGAGCAATAGTCATCATATTAGGCTTTTCGATATAATTACGGGTTCCAGGTCCCATTAAATAGCCTATAGCTCCATTTACAAGAACAGGAGATCCAACTCCAAATGATTCGAAATCAGGATCATTTTGAAAAGGATTGAGTGCGCCACATCCCGAAAAAGTTATTTCTGTTTTATTTGGTGAAAAAGGTAGACAAGAGAAAATAGTGTTAATTTGATGTGTTTCACAGTTAATCATTGCATTATAATTCTTAATTGCTTGTCTAGTCCCTACTAGTTTAGCAAATTGCATATCTTCAAGTTTCATTTGCTTTTCAATAGATTCCCCTTCAGCACTTATAGCTACGATTGTAACTGATTTTCCCTCAACGATATCTCTGAAGAGAGAACCACCACAATAATTATCTATTGTTTTACTTTGAGTAGTGCCATATATAATCAGATCCACAATGCCTAAATATTCATTTGGACATGGTCCAGCAAAAGCTGGAATTCCGTTTATATCAACTTCAGTAAATTTTCTTAATGTTTTAGGTGGTGAAAGTCGAAAAGAGAAGATCCCCATAATTCCGCTCATAAGTCCTTTAGTAGCGGTTGTAATAACATCAACATCTTCAAATTTAACTTTCTTGCCTTCACTAATCTGATCTAGCAATTGTTGAACTGTTAGTACAACTGCCGAACCATCTTCAATCTTCTTTCTGATTTCTGAAAGTTCTCTTTTTTTAACCACAAGAAATCATCATTTAATTTCAAAAACTAACATTTTAAATATTTATTTATAATAAAATTTTTTTATTTAAACTATTCTTAAAATAATTATAGAGAGTCAAGCAGTTCTTTTGAGGTTATAGTATTTTTGTCATATTTTGAATCAAGATTACGTGTAGATTTCAATGATTTTAATGATATTATAAACAAATTACAATTATGTGAAGATTTAGGAATAAAAAATTTAATAATTGAACCTGAAAATAAAATAAGCATAATACCATTAGATATTAAAGAAAATATAAAAAGAGAGACAAATTTAAAGATTTTTTATCGAATTAATTTAAGATTAGATGATCTCGACGATTTTAAAAGAAGAATTAAAGTTTTTAATAATTTTTCTGATATTCTTTCAATTGAATCTTTAAACAAGGATGTTCAGTTACATGCTGCGAGAGATTCGAGAGTTGATATTGTTTCTTATTCAAACCCGGAGATTATAAAGACTCTTAATCCAGGAGTTATTTCACTCACTAAACAAAATAATTCATTTTTAGAATTTTCATTAGCTCCAATTATGGTAAATAATAAAATTGATCAATCGAAAAATTTTAGAAATTTGTATAAAACCATCCAATTAGCAATAAAATTAAAAGGAAATATAATTATAAGTGGAAATTTTGATGATATGTATGATTTTAGACATCCAAGAGCTTTAATAAGTATTTGTCATTCTCTTTTAGGAATTCCTTTAGAAAAAGCTAAGAAAATTTTTAAGAATAATCCAATATTATTATTAGAGAGACCAAAAAAGCGGGCAGATAATAATGTTGAACTAGAATTTAGGATAATAAAAGGTGGGGATTATCAATAGTTAAAAAAGAAAGGCAAAGATATATTTTATTTAAAATAATTAAAGAAACTAAAACAAATTTTACTCAAAATTCTATTGTAAAATCAATTTGGCAATCAATTTGGCGATACTTTGGATTGAAAGGAGCGAATAAAATTGGATTATGGTTAATGGAATTTAATCTAGATAATGATTATGGAATTATAAGATGCTCTCACCAAACAAAGGAAACATTAATTTCATCTTTAAGCCTTGTGAAAGAAATCAATGGAACTAAAGTAATATTAACCCCTACGAAAACGTCGGGGACAATACGATCACTAAAAAAGCAAATAAATATGGTAAAATAGATTTAGATGATAATAGTTCCTTATAACAAAAAATGAAGGTATATAATTTAACAAAAGCACATATTCAGCATATAAATAGCATAACTGAAGCTATATTGAAAATTTCACTATCAAACATCAAAGATATAGAGAAAAATCCATTCCTTCTAATAGTTGAATCAACTATAGAGAATTCTATTAAAGTATCTATTTATCCACTAAAAAAGGAAAAAATAATTAAGATAACTTTTTCAGGATTTAATTTTTCCAAAGATCTTATTGACGAGATTTCTAGAATTCTCCAAGATTTTCAAGTTATCCATACTTCAGGAGTCCTCCTAATAAAGGACCAATTGTTTTATGAGTGTTATTTAAACCTAAGTTTAATTGAACCAAAAATTATTGATTTAAAAGCTTCTCTGGATAAGATTAAAAACATATTTAAAGAAATAAAAATAGAAGAAATTGGACTTAAAAAAACCAAAGAAAATTAATCATGGATACATGGAAAGTTTTTTTAAAATTTTCAGATGGGCTAGATAAAGAACTCGAATTATTTGATGCTAAAGCATATTTTGGAGGATATTTAAAGATAAAAAGAAGTTACTTTAATGCTCTTTTTAAATCAATTAAAATGACAAAAAAGTATTTTACACAAAAAGCAATAGAAAAAGTAATAGGACCTAATAATGATAATTGGACTCTTAATCCTTGGTTACTCATAATTGTTAAAGATAATGAAAAAAAAAAGCCATTCTGGTTTTTTATAAAAAGAGAGAAAGATCTATCAGGTATACTTGTTGCTATAGGCCCTAAGCCATTTGCCGAATATAATAATAAGAATGCACAAGAAGCAAAAAGAGAAATTAAGAGCCTGATAAATTACGTTATAGCGTATTTGAACAAATTTAATTGTATTATAATGCTACCAAATTATCTTCAGTAAATTAACAGTACTTAATTGAGATTAGTTTTATAACTGTCTTTTTATTAATATCTTTTGTTAACTTTAGAAAAATACAAAGAATATACGAAAAATATTAAATTAAATTTTAATTATCAATTTTAATATTAGGTTATACAGAAAATAGTACAAATAAAAATTAAATGGCTAACTAAGCTTGAAAAAAAATAACTTCATAGTCCTAATCTGTGTTTTAATAACAAATTTAACTATTTTTCCTTTATTCTATGTAGTAAATAGTTATGGTGCAACTGAAGAAATCGATTCAGAATTTGGAGAATCCCCTTTAATAGACGGATACATTGATCTTCTTTCAGGAGAATGGAATAAAGCAACAAAAGAGGAATTTTTATTAAAAGATTTACCTATTAAATGTTGGGTAATGCAAAATGATAATAATCTTTATATATCTATCCAATTAGAATTAGAACCAGGAGAACATGAACTCACTGAATTTATAGGACTTGTAATTTCAAATAGTTCTTCTGAGAATAAAGAAGATTTTATCGATGCCAAAATTGTCCAATTTTCTAATATTTCAGAAAATGAATTTGATTACTTTGATTATTACATAAACAATAGTATCTTTTCAATCGATACAGAAAATAATGGCGATGGAGCAGCAAATTTAAACGGACTTACTTCCACTTATGAGTTTTCTATTCCTATTAATAATATTATTGAAAACAATGAGGATGTAGTACTAGATTATGGTAATACTTATGCTTTTAACATTACTTATGGAGATACTCCAATTTATCCAAATGGAGTTAAAAAAAGTGCTATAGTCCTTATTAATCTGAAATCAATCCCATCTTCATCTTCACCACTTACTAATATAATCCTGTATGCCTTATGTATATTAGTTTTTAGTGTCGTAGGAATTATTTATGGATTTTACATTTATAAAATTTTTAGATTGAAAGAAAAAATTGAAAGAATAAAACGATAAAATGTCTAAAATACCTAAAAAAAGAGAAAGAGAGCAAAATTTAAAAGAAAAATATCGATATGATGAAAAATTTGCATATAGATCCGTAATAGTTTCAGCTGTTTTAGGAGGTATTTTTTTTATCATTTCTCTTTTCTTTAATACTGGCATAATAACTTTTTTTATGAATAGAGACATATTTTGGACCATTATAGATATAACAATTAAAGTTATAGTTATTCTATTGTTTTTTTTGTTTATGATAACGAGTATTGGTAATTATAAAGAATTAGTTGGTAAACCGTTAAATTGGAGGGAATTACTATTACTTGTTTTATTTTCCATTGGACAAACAATTTTAAACTTTTGGGTCTTTATATTTAGTTTTTTTGGAATTACTGTAATATTAATCTATTTTTATATGGTTCAAGAGTTATAATCAGAATTTTTATAAATTAGAAAATGAGCTCAGAATTTTTATATATTGGGCATAGAGGAACAAGAACTAATTTTGATGAAAATACAATAGAGGCTTTTAAAAAAGCTTCAGAATTTGGAGCAACTTATATTGAATTTGATGTTCGAAAAACAAAAGACGAAAAATTCATAATTATGCATGATGCAACTTTAGATAGAACAACAAATGGTTCAGGATTACTAAACAATTTAAAATATAACGAAATCGATAAGATCAAAACTAAAATTCATAATTGTCCTATTCCCCTCTTATCAGATGTTTTGAAGGAATTAAAAGGATCAGTAAAGTATATGATCGAGTTAAAGGATGATGATTTAAAAGACAAAATTCCGAAAATAGTTAAAAAATATAACTTATTAGAAGAAAGCATTTTTAGTGGACGGAATTTAAAGGATTTACAATACATAAAACAAGCGTATCCTAAAAATCAAATATGTTATAATATCACTAAAGGGTTAGGATTTAAAATCAATGAATTCTTGAAAATTGGGAGGTTAAAACAATTAGAATTTAAACCAGATTTAATAAGTTTAAGATCGAATCTAATATCAAAAGAATTTGTTGAAATTTGTCATGATAATGAAATTAAATCTTTAGCATGGGATTTTATCTCTTATGAAGATCCAATAGTATATATTAAATCTTTAATTAAATTAGGAATTGATGGAATTTTATTTGATGATTATAGAAATATCCCAAAAATTAAGGATTGGGTTAATACAAATTAATTATTTTCCTTAATCCTTGAAAATCCGCTAGGTATATGAAGAATAATCTCATCTAGAGATAATAATTTTACCCATTTCTTTGATTCTTTATCAATTTTTTTAATGAAATAAGATTTAATATCTTTAGCTAATTTTCCTTTAGTAAGACCACTTGTTTTTGAGGGGATAATATTTATAATATTTTTTGTTTGTTTTTTTATTGCTAACTCTGGACCCGAAATGATCTTAGGGAAAAAAATTTTACGATTATCCTGAAATTCTGCTTTCAATTCAATAATTTTTAATCCTATAGTTAACTCTGTTTTAGCATTTTTTACAAAATTTTTTTTACCAGTGATTATAAAAGAACCTTTAGATAAAAATTCGCCTGATGGGGGGCTTTTTGAAATCTGATTTGGGAATACATAAAATACATCAACAACACCCCAATTTTCTTTCCATGCCCTTGAATAACTAGCAACAAAATCAGCAGTTTCGTGAATAGTATTTAAGGGAATATTTTTTTCTTCTGAATTTTTTAGTACTGCTAACGGAGAACCAGGGAAGTTCGTATGAAAGACTAAATCTTTTGCATCTATATAATTTTTAAAAATAATTTCATTAGATGTGGCATCTCTACCTCCTATAATTAGAAACCCATCAGAAGATATGAACCATCTGAACTTTTCGTACCATTTTTTCTTTGGTTTTTTTATTAGGAAATCAACACCAATTTCTATTGATTCTTTTTCAATTTTTAATTTATCGATTTTATCTTTAGTTTTTTCTATAGCTGTTATAGTTCCTTTAATTTTTTTTTCTGCTTTTTTCCCTTTGGAATAAATATCATTAGCATTTTGCCCAATGCTCTTTTTTAAATTAATGTAAACAGGATCATTGTTAAATTTTATTAATATCTGATTATTAGAAGGAATCAAATTTTCATAGAATTCAGTTCCATTTAAATTCTGTAATTTAGCTACTTGTAGTCTTTTACTAATTTCTTCCCATTGATACCCCTTCTTCTTAGCTTCCAATATTACTGAATATAATTTTTCTAAGGAATTTAAGTTAGCATATATTAAGTCTCCGATATTGTAATACTTTTCCTTCTTGTTCTTAAGCTCTTCAAGATATTCTTGTTGATTTTTTAATATTTTTTTTTGAGTTTTAATTTGATTATCAATTTCTTGATCTTTTGGTTTCTTTAAAGCTTCAGAATCAATTTTTGAAAAATATTCATCAACAGCTTCATTGAATGTTGCAAAATCCTTTTTTTCAAATTCTTTAAGAATTTCAATTTCAAATGGAATTACCGATATTTGATTTCCTTGCTGATCAAAAACAATTTGTGCATTGTTTTTACCAAATAATAATTGATTTCTTAAATTTTTGAAAGAATCATATAAATTCTGATATTCTATGTCAGAGAGATCTCGTCCGAGACGTTGTTTATTAATCTTAGCCCTATGGCATATTTCCTCACTATATAGTCCTGAAATGTGAACATTCCTGGATAGATCCCTTACAATCTCAACTTCAGAATTTTTAAATAAAGCTTTAAATTCATCTTTATTTAAAGTTAGAAAATTCTTGCCTGGAGATTTAGGAAAGAAATACTCTTTTTGAGGAAGTACTACCCTATCTCTAAATTTTCTATATTTCTTAGCAATTCTAAGGACATTTTTTTCATCCAATAATAGAAAATTTCCCTTATTAAATAATTCTACAACAAACCTCCAAGGAAGATGTTCTTTATTACTTAGCTCAAATATGATAATTCTATCAAATTGGTGTTGTGAAATTTTTAAAATTCTTCTATTTTTTAAAAATTTCCTTAGAGAACGTATATATTGACTAGGATAATTTGGTATTGGATAATCATAATCCGTTAAATTAATTCGAGAGTCTTTTTTAATGATTAAATTTTTCTTTCCAAAATTAGTATTGATTTTTAGTATCAATAAATCTTCTATTTCGTATACATTTTGAATTGTACCATTAATCAATATGGAGGCTAATTCTTTAACAATCGCGTATACGTCAAAGTTAGAAAATTCTTTTGCTGGTTTAATCATTTTATGTTTAATTCTTAGTATGTTAATAATATATAATGATTTTTATAATAAATAATATTTATAATAATAATTATGGGGAAGCGCAAGAAGGTAGATATTAGAAAAAGAAGACAAAGATTAATAAAAGAGAAGAAGAAAGAACTACAGAAAAAGTCAATTCAAACAGAGAAAAAACCATTAAAAACTTTAGATTTACGTTTAGAAAAGGAAACAAAGTTATATTGGATTCGAGCATTTACCGGCGCTTTAAGTGTCATCGTAGGAAGACTTTTATTTGGATTAATAGGGTGGTTCTTATTTATATGGATGTTAATTTGGTGGTTTTTATTTCCATTTGTAGTAAGTTTTTTTATATATAAATTTGAATATGATAAAGAAGAGTGGAATTGGAAAAATATTATATTACCTGGTATAGGTATTTTTTTCTTCTTGTTTATGATTTTCGGTGTTTTAATTCATACATTACTTAATTTTATCCCAACATTTTCGTCGGTTCTTGAATTATTTATATAAGAATAATCCATTTGTTTCATAATTGTATTCTTTGTATTATTCTTTTTCCTTTCTTTTCTTTTGAGGTGAATACAATTGCTTCTAATGTATAAATACGCTCACAATATACACATTGTATTTTCAGAGGTTTTTCTTCTAATACTAAAAATTCGGTGTCGATAGGCTCTTTCTGGGAATTTGAAATACATGTCTGGTTAACACATAAAATTAATTTTTTTATTGTTTTGGGAAGTTTTACCCTTTTTTTTTCTATTACTTTATAATTTTCAATTAGAGAAATTGTAGCATTAGGAGAAAGTATGGATATCTGTTGCATTTGAGTTTCATTTAAAAATACATTCTCAATTTTAATTATATCTTTTGTTTGATATTTCTTTGATGAAACATTAACTCCAATAGTCATTAAATTTTTAGATTCATCAATACCAGTAAGGCTGAGAATTGTTAATGCATATCCCGCATCTATATGATCAATAACAGTACCTTTTGATATTTTATCAATTTTTAATTTTTCTTCTAACATTTTCTCATTATATTGGCTTTTCTACCATTTAAAGTTTTAGAATTCCTTCCTTTGCATAATGCTGTAGAACTAGCTTTTCTTTTAAAAAAGAATTGAGAAAAAAGGCAGAAAATTAGGTTGAATAGTTTGCTAGCCCTTAATTAAACATATTAACTGAAAAAACCTTTAGATATTATTATAATAATACAACTAAGTTTATAATATTGAGAAAGAAATAAAAAATAAAATAGTTGATAAACAAAAAGTAAAAGATAGATTATCATCAATCTCTAAATCTAAATAATCCAATAATCCAATTATCATCATACCCACAATAGGAATTAAAAATAATCCTAATAGGCTGGACCTATAAAAATTTCTTAGTAAATATAATAATATTATTCCAGAGAAGAAAGCAGCTATCATACCCGCAATTAACCCCTCATAAGTTTTGTTTGTTTTTCTTATTCTTCTACGACCTATAGTCCTACCAAATAAATTGGATGTTATATCTCCAAAAATTGACATTATCATTGAAGTACAAATGATTACTGGACCAATTGGTTGAATAGGACCATATATGATTATTATCGAAAAACATCCAATACTCATTGAAATGTGAGGTCCTAACCTCAAATGTAATTCCTTTTCTCGCAATAATTGATTAACCGGTTTTAACGGATATATATTAGGTTTTAATATTCTAACAATATCAGCAGTTAATAGACCTAATAAAGATATCCCAACTAAAAAAACTACTAAATTTTGAGTAAAAATCATGATATCTCCCCCAATGTGAAATAGCTCTGAAATGAACTCTGGTATATATTCTAAGATATATATGAAGAAATTTTGAATTAAAAATCCAAGAGTAAAATAAAAGAATATAATTCCTAAGACCACTAAATGGGTTAATTTCCTATATATATCATACTTAAGTGGGAGTTCTGTGAATGGTTGAGATTTAGTTGTTTTAACACTATTCTTGATTTTTTTAAATCTATGCTTCTCTCTTGAAATGAAAAGATAAAATAATGGAAGATATATTCCAACAAAACCTATTATAAAAAAATTAAATGGAAACACCAAAAATTCTTTATCGGAGAGATTTAAGAATTTTTTTAAAAATAGGTTTACAGATATAGCTATTATTAGAACTAGAGCATTTGTTAAATTATTAATAAATGCACCCTTTTCTCTTTCTCTTCTTGCTAAATATGTAATGTACAAAAGAATAAATCCATAAGTATATAGAATGCAAATAATTATTATCGAAAAAATATTCAATAACAACCAAACTCACGAAATTTTAATACTTAAAGGTTTTATTTTTTTTAATGTTTTCTTGATAACAAAGCTATTAGAAAATAAGAAAGTAAATTTAAATGAAGCCTAAAATTGAGATTCATCAATTATAGGCATATCTTTTGAAGCTAGTGTTTTTTGAATTTCATTAGTAGGTAATTCATAATCTGCTAAATTGCCAGTCATATATTCCTTATAGGCTAACAAATCAAAAAATCCATGACCACTAAGGTTAAATAAAATTACTTTCTTTTCATTATTTTCTTTAGCTTTCAAAGCTTGATCAATTGTTTCTTTTATTGCATGAGCAGCTTCTGGTGCAGGAAGAATTCCTTCAGCTTTTGCAAATTGCAAACCTGCTCTAATTACTTCAGTTTGATGATGCATTGTGGCTCTAATAATTTTTTTATTGTTTAAAATTGAAATAATAGGTGCAATTCCATGATATCTTAATCCTCCTGCATGAATTGGACTAGGGATAAATGAATGTCCTAAAGTATGCATCTTAACTATAGGTCCTTTCATTGATGAATCTCCATAATCCCATCTATAATCTCCTTTACATACACTTGGACACGCTCGAGGTTCTACACCAATTATTTCAATATTCGGAGTTTTTCCGTTGAGTTTATCTCTGACAAATGGAATAACCATACCAGCAAAATTAGAACCACCTCCCATACAACCTATTATTATATCTGGTTCTTTAATCCCTACTTTCATCAATTGAATTTTTGTTTCTTGTCCTATTATTGTTTGATGTAGAAGAACAAAATTTACAACGCTTCCAAGAGAATATTTTATTTTATTACTTCTCATACTATGCTCTAGTGCTTCTGATATTGCGATACCTAAACTTCCTGGATGTTTAGGATCTTTTTCTAAGAAAGACAATCCGGATTCAGTTAGTTTTGAAGGGCTGGCATGAACTTCAGCATTAAAAGATCTCATTAGTATTTTTCTACCCGGTTTTTGCAAAAAACTTGCTCTAACCATATAAACAGAGCATTTTAAACTAAATAGATTACATCCATAAGCTAAACCCGAACCCCATTGTCCTGCACCAGTTTCAGTAACTAACTCTTCTGTTCCTTCCATTTTCGCATAATATGCTTGAGTTATAGCAGTATTAGGCTTGTGAGAACCTGTAGGAGATAATGATTCATTTTTAAAAAATATTTTAATATTCTCACCTCCTATGCCTAATTCTTTTTCTAAACCTAAAGCACGATGAAGAGGACTAGGTCTATATGTATTTGCGAAAATCTCCCTTAATTTATTAGGAATGGGTATCGTAGGCTCTTGAGAGCCTTCTTGAATTACACATTCTTTAGGAAATATAGCGAATGCCATTTCTGGTGGTGCTGGCTTCCCGTCCATTGGATTAATTAAGGGCGTCATGGGAGTGGGTAAATCTGGTAAAATATTTACCCATTCTTTTGGTATTTCATTAGGTTGTAAAACAATTCTTCCATTAAAATAATCTACCATTTTATTTACCTTTTTTTAATTTACTTTTACACATCTTATAATGTGTTTCATTAACATGTTGGAATTCAACTAAATTAATGCCCATTTAGAAAGAGATTTTAATATTTTGAGAAAACATATTAAAATGAAAAAATAAGACTAAATAAGATCCATTGCAAGTGACACTATTGCCACTGCCACGGCCACTGCCAATTAATTCTTCTTACAGTTGCCATAATTGTAAATAAAAAGGTTATCATGTATATTATTTTAAATATATAATCGTAAATAAAAACCTATTTATTTTTCCTTCAAAATATCATGATATTTTAAATTCTATACTTTTTGATATGAATCCATTAAAACATAGTTATTAAAAACTGACTATAAAGATAAAGAGAACTAGCGTCCTTCAAAAATTTTATAAAGATTTTTTGCTGCAATTCTCATAACTTTTACTGTCTTCATGAGGGTATCAATAATAGTTCCAGCACATACAATCACTAACCTTCCAGCATTAGTTATAACAATATAACCATTTTCAGCCCTCACTATTATCTCACTTAAATCTTCTTGGAATAAAGTTTGAATTGTTGATTTCCCCGTCATTAATAAAGCACTGGCAAGTCCGCAGAATTGATCACCATCAACATGATATTGTGGTAAAGCAGAGAAAGCTATTTGATATCCTTCAAAACTTACAAGCGCAATCGCTTCAATATCGGCATTTGAGGTTATAAAAGTAATTTGAGGACTTATTTTTTCAATATCCTCTTGATTTATTCCTAAATCAGACCCAAATTGAATAAGTCTACACCTTTAGTGCTTTAAGTTTTTATAAATATTATTATAAATATAATAATTTTTATCTTATTATATTTTTATTTTTAACATTTGAAGTTTATTTTAAAGTGAAATATAATTCTCTAACTTTTATTATTTTATGAATTTAATAGAAAGAATTTTCTCAATAACTTAATTTAATATAAATAAATTTATTCTATTATGTTTCAATCGATTACTTTATTTACTGTTCAAAAGTAAATTTTAATATTTTATAATCTTAACAATATTTAAAACACCCTTTGAATTTTTTAAAGGTTTGAGAATAATTACATAGTATTTATGCTCTATTGATTTAATAATTAGGAATTATTTATAAAAATTAATTATGATAACAACACGAGAATCGATAAGTTACCAATTTTCATTGATATTTGGATATTCATCCCCAGATGACGTTATTGCTGGAGATGTAATTGGTCCCGGGAAATTAACAAGAAAAAAAGTAAATGAACTTTCCAAAGAAGTCATTAAATACTTAACAATGTACAATGCAATTTTAAGGGATTACGCTGGAGCAGAAGTATTTAGTATAGAGTTTGAATTATACAACTTTGATGAAAAAAGTGCTCGAATTAATATTTATCCCCAATCAATGATTTTTATACCTGGAAAATTTAAAGATTGTGAAAGTTTACTGCTTGCTTTAAAACCAGAATCTGGAGTTTTAGATATACACAAATCTAGAGAATCACTGAACAATATAAGTAAATTATTTTTTGAAGTAGAGGAGTTCACTAATCGTCCAGAATTAAAGAAAGAAGAAAAACAACTGGTTTTTAACAAATTTGCCTCTAGATTTAGTAAAAAACTCTTTGGAGAACTCATAGAAGACAAATGGAATAAAAAACTAATTGGTATAAGTAAAGCTCTCCCAACAGAAAAGGACATGTTGAATATATATGCAAAAATTATAACTGACATTGAAGTATTATGGTCTAAAAAACCTATGGAGATCAATTTATTAAATCCAAAATTACAGAAGATTAAGACTCCATTCGAAGGACAGCAAGCTATTGAACATCTTAAATATTCAATATCAGAACCAAGTGTTAATTTTATCGTTGATAAAACTTTAAAATTAGGAACTAATCTCATTAATTTAGCAAATACGGGAACTTTAGATGAAACTCAAGATGAAGTAGTACTTTTTATTATCGATTATATAAGTAAAAAAACCAAAGAAATTAGCGATTTTTATACTGCTGAATGGTTAATCTCCAAAATAAACAATTGGTTAATCGATCTACAAGGATATTTGAATAAATTCTTAGAATATTCTAGAAATTTTCTTAATACAGGAGAAATAGGAAATCTAGATGAACTACTCAACAAATTTGAACATTATATTTTAAATATAGGAAAATTAGAAAGTGTAGATTTTAATGATATCTGTAAAATAGCAAAAAAATATATTGAAGAGACATTAATTCAAAAACAAAGTTTGCGAATAATAGAATTGAGTTCAGTTTTCAATTATTTTACTGAAATTATCAAAAAAAATCTTGAATTAATAAGAATTTCTCTCCCTAAATATCTTTCTTATCGCAGATTAAAAACTCTGACAATGACATTAATCGAAAACTTACATAAAAAGTTTAATAATGAACAAAAACCAGCAAAAATTTTAGGTCAGAAATTAATAGGAGAATTTAAAGCTTATATTTTTAATCAGATTGAAACTCATTCATTTCTATTAAAGAAGGAAGTTAAATATAACGAAAAAGAACTCATAAATGAATTTATTCAATTAATCGATCAAAATATTAATGATTTCTTTAACAATATAAAGTTGAAAATAGATGATTTGGTAGTTTTTGCCGAAATTCAAATGGAAACCAATACAAAAATAATAAAGGAACATTTAGATAAATTCAGAAAATATTCAAGAGAATTACATTTTCTATTGAGTTATGTTTTGAGACATTCTACAATTAATCGTTATATCAAAGAGGAACCTGATCAAGAAATTAGTGATCCTGTGACATTTTCAAATAGATTTTATAGGTTTTTAGAAAAAAGAATAGGTGGAATAAACTTGGAATGGAAATTCTATGTATTAGAGTGGATAAGAGACTATTCCAAGAAATTTCTTAAACCTGAAGAACAAAAGATATGGACATTAACTGAAATTTATCATGATTTTGTAGGATATTTTGAAGAGAGAGAATCAGAAGAGCAACAAGTTGAAAATTTTTTACCATTCTTAGATCAGTATATTACAAAACTTTCTGATATTGGAGAAAAAAATGTATTACTTGATTTTTATAAAAAATTTGCATATAGTTTGGATATTACCATAGAATTTCCAAAATATGTTAAAAATAATATTAAAAATGAGCTGAACAGTCTCAATCCTCAATCAGAAAAAAATATCCCTTTTAATTATTTTAGTCTAAATGAAAATGAGTCATTCTATAATTATGTCAAGAATATGGAATTAAAATACTTCTCAAAATTAATACCAAGGCCATCAACTGTGACTTTAAAACATATTTTAACAAACGAAGAAAAAGAACTATTTAAAGGAGACCTTTTTCATATAATTGATTTCAAATTCTGGCATAATAATGCTCGATTCGAATTATCAGATAATTTTAAAGAAGTTTATCGAGAATGGGTGAAAGATCTATGATAAGCGGAGTAAAAAGAAAAACAACAGCAGTAGAAAGTACATTTAGATTCTTTCAAACTGTTGATTTAATAATCTCTCATTTTAAAAGAGAAGCTGATAAGAATAAAATCTTTGAACTTATCAGTCAGATAACAAGCTTTAATGATTTACTAATAGCTACCGCAACTATTCATATATATCACAGCTTAGGAATCAGAGTTCAAAAGCATTTGGATGTTAACAGATTTACCTATGATTCCACAAAGAATTTAGAGTTAGCAGAAAAAAAAATGTTAATTGAGGAAATTGATTCTTTATTGAAGGATTCATTAAGTTTAGAGGTAAATCTTCTCAATAAAATAATTGATTTAGAAAATAGATTTATTTCCTTTTTGATTGAAGAACAAAGTGAACAACGTTCAAAAATTCAAAAAGAGAAAACTTTAAAGGATATTGAGACTCAAATTGAGCAAGAACTACAAGAAATCATATTAAATTATCCCCAATTCTACTTCTATGATTTAATAGGAGATTTGATTGGACTTAATAACGCTGTAAAAAAAGAAATCTTAGAGGAAAGTGCAGCTTTTAAGGATATTTCTGTTGAATTAGAAAAAAAATTGGAGTTAGAAGAAAAAGAAGATAAATTCATAGAATTAGCAACTCTAAATAGATTAATAGAAAAGATTCAGACTGATTTTGAGTTTAAGTCATATAAAGAATTACAAATCGAAGCAATGCCTGTAAGAATGATAAAGCGAAAGATATTAAACTACAATTTTAATAGATTTCCTATTTCCATACCTGGATTGAAGGCATTAATGGAAGCGAATAATTTAAAAAAAGATCTTATTTATAAAATTGAAAATGCTCTTATCGAAAAAATCGATTATGATCAATTTGAAGCAAAAATCATTAGTTTTTTGAAATTTGCATTAATTAAAAAATTAAAAGAAAATCCAAATGATTTTATTTATTTTCTACAAAGTATAAATGAATGTAGTTTCGATGATATAATCTATACACTACAAACTTATGGAGTTTACAATATTATATATTTCTTAGATATTGATGAAGAATTATCTGAAAAAGTAAAAAAAAATATGGTTAGATACAATATTGAAAAACTTGATATTGTATCTTTAAATGATGATAACCAGAATCTACTTCATTTAGCAAAAAAGGCAATCTCGGAGTTATATATTCAAGATATCAGAGGAATTATGGAAAAAAAAGAATTTGATTTGATAGAGATATTAAATCAAGAAATTCAAAAATATCCAAAGTTGTTAAGAATATTAGAAGAGAAAACTGGAACAAATATTAATAATTTAAATCAATACGTTAGAAAGAAAATAGTTATTGATAAAGTTTTCATAAATGAGTTAAAAATTAAAAATTATTCTCATCTATTGTTTATTCTCGAGTTCGAAGAAATTATTAATAAGCTAGCAAAAGACATTTTTTTCTACATTTTATCCAAAATTCTAAGGCAGCTAAGCAGAATAATAGAAGTATATTTTAAGGTTTCAAATGACAGATCTTTAATTTTATTAGCATTAAAGAAAATAGAAGGGATAACCGAATCAGAAGAATGGATTAAAATTAAACTTGAAGAATTAATCATTAAACGATTATGCAAAAGGCAAGAAGAACTAGTTATTGTGTTTAATGCAAATAATCAACCATTTTTAGTCAATGGGTTCATTTTTGCACGATTGATGGAAATATCATTAAAAGACGCTACTTCAGAATTGAAAAATAATCTGAGTCCAATTTATAAAGGTATAGCTCAATTAAAGTTGAAATCTGATATAATTTCTCCTATTTCATATTGCTTAGGATATGATATAATCAAAAGATTTGAAAAATTTGAAAAAAGTCGGAAATCAGAAGTAGAACGGATAATCGAATCAAAACAAAAATTAAAAGAAGAGAAAGCAAAAAAAGTACGTGAGGAACAAAAACTTAGCACATTAAATTGGATTGAACGTAGGATTACAAGTTCATTAATGAGAATTAATAGTCCAGGGATTAACCCAAATCAGTTATATTGGCAAGAAAAGGATTTAAAAATAGCAACTGATAACATCAAGCTTCATAGTGAACTAAAAGGTGATCCAATTGAGTTGGTAAGTCAATTTTTTGATTTTGCTATAGAAAAGATTAGAAATTTTACTGTAGATATAAAATTGCCTGATTATGAAAAAATTAAGACTATTGTGAATACTATTGCTGAAAAAGCATTAATAAAAAGACTTAATAGAAGTCCCACTCCCGAAGAAAAAAGAAATTTACTTGATGGGGAAAGATATGAAATTGGAAATCAAATTGCCAGAAAAATTGGTGATCTATTAGATAAAGCCTTATATACAAAATTTAAAAGTAGACAAAAATCTCATTAAAGAAATCGAAAACTTTACCAAAATTAAATTCTAAGAATTATTTATATAACTTATTTATTTTGAAAGCATAATTTTAGACATTTTTTAGGAAATAATAAAAGTATTAAATTAGTTATTATTTACTCTATTTAAAAACAATTATCAAAATAAGGATTATATTCTAATGGCCTCAGTTTTTTCCTTTATTAAAAAAGAGTTAATATATTTAAAAGATTCTTTTTCTGAAATTATTAAAGGCATTATTCTCGTAGTTTTTGCCACTTCGGGGCTAATATTTTCTATTTCACTTAGAATTTTAGGATATAATGGCACAATAATCACATTTTTTGGGATTCTTGCAGAATTTATTACATTAGTCCTTTGTTATTTCTTTTTTCGGAAATATTTGAAATCAGAGGAAAAAACTGAACGATCTCAACTAAAAGGAAAGAAAGACTAACTAATATTTTTATATAAATTCTTCCCAAGGTCTATCGTTGATTCGCTGTGAGATTAAATATTCTTTAATGTCTATTTTTAATAAATTCGGATCATATTCCCAAGCACCATGTCTATTAAATGAAATACATCTAATATTTTGAATATTTAATTTTGATTTAATTAAAAATCCATACATTGAAACTTGTGGTATAGAAACCAAAAAATTACCCTCAGGTTTATAATCAATTACTTTAACAACATCATTTTGAATTTCAATTAAATCAATATGACCTGTAATTACTTTTTTTTTTTCTTCATTCCAAATTGGAACTTCTATAGCTATTGCATCCTTATCTTTTATTAAAATATTTTTTAATATGGGATCGTGTCCTGGTACACCTAAAAAATTATTTGTTCGATAAATTTCATAAACCTTTTGAGCATATTTAGGTAATTTTGAATTAGAATCATGATATTGAATTTTACCGGATCTAATAAGATTTTTACTAAAACTCCTAATAAAAGCTGGTTTAATACCTTTAATTTTAAATTTGGATACTCTTGGAAATTGTTTTGAATTAAATAAATCGTTAGGGATTAATCCTTCATAAGTTTTTTTAAAATGTTCTTTTAGTTTATTTAATTCTTCTATATTAGCAGTTATTTGAGAGTATTTTTCTTTATGGTGTTTTTTATTCCAATTAAAGGAATAAGGAATATTTTGATGAATAAAAACTTTTCTTTTAAGCAAGATTAATACTCTCTTAGAATTTACTAAATCTTGATAATATAATAAATATAAGTCTTAAAGTAAATTAAAGAATTTGATTTATTAAAAGAGATATGTTAACAATTTATTAATTTATTAGGAAGAGTTATCTCAATTTATCTGATATATATTGATATCAAGCTAATATTAAAAGAATTTATACAAATTTAATTAATTAAATATTTTCTTATTTTGAAATGTTTTGCTAATAGCAAAATTTCTGATAGATTCCTATTGATTGGGATTTAAATTTATAGAATTCTTTTAATTCCTTAAAAAATTTTGTGTAGAATTATTAAGATTAAACAGTATTAAAAATATGGTGTTTAATAAAAAATTAGGGTTTTTATATCAAGATTCAATTTATCGTTAAAATCTATATATTTTAAGATTGAGGTTTGTATTAAAGTAAAAATATTTAAAGAATTAAGTAAAAGGAGATATTTAATCAATGGAAAAAGACATTAAAAACGATAATTCGAAAAAGAAAATCAAAGTTGAGGATAAAGAGGGCTTAACATTAACCTATTGTAAAGAAGATTTTCTTAAAAAATTCCCTCACTTAATAAGGGAAGTGGCCGAAAACATAAAATCAATAAAAATAAATTCAATTAATTCTCAAATTGAGTGTAATTTTGAAGAAGAACAACCAAAATCGAAAAATTTCTACCCAAATGAATTATATAATCCTGGAGCGATTGATTTTATTAGAAGATGTTCAAAAATAGAGGAAGTAATTGAGATTTTAGACTATTTAATGAATAGAGATGAAATTACTGAAGAAGATTATAATAAGTATAAAGATATAATTTCACAAGAAGGAGGTTTGGACCGGCTTATTAACGAGAGTGGTGGTCCAAAACATCCGGGATATTATTTAAAAAAGTATTATAAAAAGGACATTAAAAATGAAAAAATAAATAGTAAAGAGGATTAATATCATATGACAAATGATGAACTTATGACAAAGTTAGCTACTTGCTCGGTAGCAATGACGTTGTCGCCCCAAACTGATGTCTTAACTTATTAATACCTATTATTCTAATCTTTTTCGAAAAAAAACTCCTTTCTCTGTTAAAAAATATTCATTATCATTTTTTTTTATGAGACCTAAATCAATTAAAACTGGAAGTCTCCCATTTATGCATGAAATTGGTAACCCAGAAAATAATTTAATCATCTCGTAATTTTTTGCCCCATTATAGATAGCAACAAGTATTTCAATTCCCATATAACCTATAACATTTTTTAGATCTTCAACGGTGTCTTCATCGTAAGGCATTATAACTCATTTATTAAAATTTTATAAGATATAAGAAACTAATTTTCATTTCTATGTTTTATAAAATAAATATTAATTTCTTATTGATGTTTTTCTTTTAGAATTTTTTTTTATTGGTTTTTAATGTAGACTTACGTTCTTCTTTTGATACACTTATTTTTTCAGACTCAATTGGTTCACTCATTTTTACTTTAGTGGAGTATTTATTCGCTACTACAGGTTCAGATTCTTTTGGTAACAGCTTTCTCATCCATTCTGGAAAGGCGGTAGTAATCTGTAAATTAGTTTTCAACACAATATATGTTTCACCATTATAATTTAGTTCTTCTATAACATCGTATTTCTTTAAGAAATTAATATTTTCCATCAAGGAATCTAAAGATTTCTTTGATACTAATTTTGGTAATTTATCTTTTGAAATTAGACCATTTCTTAATTCTGAAAGAACATTGTATTTTTTAGAATCAGCCATTATTTGAAATAATGTAAAAGCATCTTCTTTTATTTCTTCCTTACTTTTCTTTTCATATTCACTATAATATTCTTGGACTTTAGGGAGGAGTAGCTCTATTAGTTCTGGTTTATCATCAATATATTCTATAACACTATCTGGAGGTATTCTTTCTGCATTTACTTCTTTTAATAAAAGAACATATCTTTCTACTAATCCTATTTGATTTATGAAAATAAACTGTTTATCAACTAGGGTTTCGATAATTCCATTAAAATCTTTTTCAGGGAATTTTTCAATAAACCATTCTCTTAACCACTCTAATGGTATTGGACCTTTAGATAATTTTTCTAAAGTTTTAAAAATATGTCTATCATTTAATAGGATAGCAATTTTCTCTTCTTCGGTTTTTTCCCTAGTATCTTCGATGATTGTCCAATATAAATTATTTACCCATGCTTTTATTAAAGATTCATTTTTAATTATATTCTCTTGATCATCTTCATCAAAATTACTAATGTCAGTTATATAAAAAGCAGTAAAAATTTCTTCATTTGATTGTAATCTTTCTGAAAATTCAGAGCATAATTTTGATATTTTCTCTTCAATTTCAGGGGGAATCAGCTGATCAAGGATTATTGAAACCATTAACATTTCTTTGTTTCCTCTCGCCCAATCTGAATGAATTTCAAAATAATAATTCATCGATTTTAGATTTTCAAAAGAATGTGTAAAAAAACCCTCACTAAATTGCTGGTCCATAATGTTAGCTACTTTACCCGCTAATTCCTTTTCTAATATATTCTTTGGATAAGAATAGAACACTAATGGACCAATTTTGCGATGAAAATACGATAATGTAACGATAGTTTTCAATTAATGAATCTCCATTAAGATTTCTTTTATTGAATAACAAGAACAGCTCTTTTTTTCTGTTTAACCTAAATTAAATTAATATTGAAGATTATATATTATTAAAGATAAATAAATTTATCTTAACTTACCCTCTAATATCTTAGAATAATTAATATAACAAATCAATGTAATTTATTTTAATGAATCAATAATAAAATCGGAATTTATTTATGAGCCCTATAAAATTAATTGGATTTGATTTAGATGATTGTCTATTTGACTCCACGGGATTATCTGAAAGGGCCAGAATTAAAGGCCTTGATGCAATGATTAACTTAGGCTTAGAAATTGACAAAAACAAAGCGGTAAGGATATTGAATGAAATTGTAAGAGAATATGGTTCAAATTCATCAAAACATTATAATCATTTCGTAAGAAGATTGAATCAAATGGATGAAAAAATAGAATTCATGTCATATAATGATCGATATAAATATATCGCTGCTGCTGTTATGGCTTATCATGAGGAAAAAGTAAATTCGATAAAATTATATGATGATGTTAGAAATAGTTTAAGCAGATTAAAAGAATTATCAATAAAAACAGCAATCATAACCGATGGAATTCCAATAAAACAATATGAAAAGATATTAAGACTCAAAATTGATAAATTGCTCGATTTAGTAGTTATCTCTGATGAAATTGGAATTAAAAAACCTAATCCAGAGTTATTTACTTACTGTTTAAAAAAATTTAAAGTAAAAGGTCAAGAAACAATATATGTTGGAGATCGGTTAGATAAGGATATAGTACCTGCTAATATAAACAATATTTACAGTGTATATCTTCACAGGGGCGGAAAGTATGACAGTTATAAAAAAGAGTTTAAAATTCAAGGCTATTCTAAGCCAGATTATGAGATCTCTAATTTGAACGAATTATTTGATATAATTGATGAGATTAATGATAAAGAGTAAAAGGTTATTCTATAAAATGAGAGTAGCATGTATCCAACCACAAATCTTTCAAGAAAGAAATAAATGTTATAATGAAATTGAACGAATTTTGAGAGAGCTTTTAGAAGTACATAAAAATTGCGAAATTATATGTTTACCTGAAAGATGGGTTCCTTTATTTAAAAATTCCTCTCTTAATTTTCAAGAACAAAGGGGCAAAGATTATTCTTTTATTCAAAATTTAGCTAGAGAATACAATATTAAGATTTTATCAGGAGCAATTTGGGAAAAAAGAAGAGGTTTTAAAAAACCTGCCATAACCTGTTACTATTTTAATGAGAATGGCGAAGAAATTGGCAGACAAGATAAAATTCACCTCTATGCTTATGAACGCGAGTATTTTGAGTCAAGCAACGAATTAAACTTATTTAAATTGAGCAATTCCCATCTTTTTACGATTCTAATATGTTTTGATATGGCTTTTTTTGAGACTCCTCGATTGGCTGTTGAAAATGGAGCAGATATACTATTCTCACCTACACAAATAAGGCAAGATGGAATGAAAAATTGGCAAATTTATTTAAAAGCACGAGCTCTTGAAAATCGCGTACCTATAGTGGCATGTAACACTTATGGAAGATATTTGAAAAGAAATTTCATAGGGAAGAGCAAAATCATTTCTTTCCATGAAGGGAATATATCTCCATCTAAATTAAAAATCGTAGAAGGTCCAAAAGATTCAAGTGGATTTATTTTTGACAATATCGATTTAATTTTTCCAAGAAAATTAAGAAATATTCGTTTAAAAGAACAAATTGATAAAAACAAAATAAAAGTCAAAATAATTAATAACTAAAGTATAATCTTGTAATTTGATATGAATGGTTTAAAAGAACTAAAAAAAATCCTTTTTTGTGGTTTAGAAAGTGGTGGGAAAACATCAATATTATTACTATTAGATAAGAAATTTAGTTTATTGCCTACAGTCAAACCAACTATAAAAGCAAAAAGAAGTTTTCATACAAACTCGTTATTGGGAACGTCAATTGTCCGTTGGGATTTAGGTGGACAAAAGAGTTATAGAAAAATATATTTAGGTCATAAGAGTAGATATTTTACCGATATGCAATCAATATTTTATGTGATTGATGTTCAAGCACCAAATAAATTTGAAAAATCATTAATATTTCTTAAAGATATTATAAATATTACTTCTGAGTCACATCCTGAAAATTTTCAGTTCTTAATATTACTTCATAAATATGATCCGGATATTAAAAATAATAAAGAAATTCTAAATCATGTGAAGTATTTAGAAAACCAAATCTCATCTGCTATTAAAGATATTAAATATTCCATTTTTAAGACTTCAATATATGATGAACCAAGTTTATTGAAGGCTTTTTCTGATGGTGTTTTTTACGCAACCCATAAATCAAAAATGTTTGAAACTTTATTGAAAGAATATATGAGTAAAACTTACAATAGTTCTATGCTTTTATTAGATCAAAATTGTTTTATAATTGCTAGTAGAACCACTAATGAAGATTATCAGAGAATATGTGAAGCCATCGCTCCAAGATTAACTCAAGCATTAGAAAAGTTAGAAGAATGGGACATAAATACAATTGATATTGTGACAAATGTAGAATTTCCAGGAAAACAATCAGAATTTCAAAAAGAGGGAATAATTTTTCTTAGAAAATTAGATATAAATAACACGAGACTATATTTAGTCGCACTCTGCCTAAATAAAAAAGTGAAAATTAAATCATATGAGTATTTACCACTATTAGCAGATAATTTAAAAAATTTAGTAGAAAGTTTTGAATAATCTTTAACTTTATTCTTATATTACAAAATACTTTTTCATCTATTCCTTATTTTAATTCTAAACCTGTTTGGATTTTAAGTTATAATTTTTTTTTTAAAATTTGATATATATTTTAATTTTACTTTTAATGACCTCTCTGGGTGGGGTTTAAATAGTTATGATTAAAATCAATTTAAATAAAGGTATAAAAAATGATTGCTAAATTCAATGTAAATAAATATTATGCAGGTCCAAAAGCCTTATTTGATCCAAATTATATCCCACCGCATCTTTTATATAGAAAAAAAGAAGAAGATTCTCTCTATTCAATTTTAAATGATTCATTATTTGATGAATTTAATCTCAATATACTTTATCAAGGAATTAATGGTATTGGAAAGAAAGTAATAGTTAATAAAGTATTAAATGATCTTTTTAAACAAAATAGAGAATTTATTAAAATTAATAAAATTTGTGTGGATTGCAAGGAAAAACATCCTGAAGAAATAATTTTTTCATTACTAAGTAAAATAATTAGGTTATCAAATCTCAATTTCGATTTTCAACCACTATTAAATTCAGAGATATCCCACTTATGGAATACGTTTAAATTTATTTGTAATAGGGACAATTCACATTTATTTTTTATATTTAATAACATCGAGTATTTACCACCGTATATTTTCAATAAATTTATACAATTTAGCAGGGAATCAAAAATAACTTTAATATCTACAATAAATAAAATTATACAACCTGGAACAATGGAGTTATTTTCTGAGTTTGATTTAAAAAAGAAGCTGAATTTCTATACTTATAGAGAGCTTTATTTTATTTTAAAACAGAGAGTATTATTGAGTTTTTCCCGTGAAATAGATAAAAACCTCATTAGATACATTACAGATTTGATCTGTGAGCAATATGTCCCTGTTCCGGGAAAAGGAATTCAAATACTTCGAGATTTATATCCAATATTAAAAAATCAACATTCTTTAAAAGATTTTGAAGTTTTGGAAATTTTTCAAAATGAATTTGATACATTTCACATTTCTGATGAATTCAGTATGATAAATTATCTTTCTGAAGAAGATATATTAACAATAATATTTTTAGATAATCTTTCGAATTATTTTACTTCTAAAAATAAGTTTTATATCTCTTTAAAAGAATTAAACGAATTATATAACATTTCATGTGAAACTTTAGAGTTTCAAAAATCTCTTAATGAATTTCGCGAATTAACTGAAGAAATGTTGAACATTGGAGTTTTAAAACCCTCAAAAAGAACATTTCACAAGAAAAGTAATAATGAGATTTTCAGTGGAGTAAATAATGATTACTTCTTCATATTGATTAATCCTAAAAAAATAAAGGTAATTATTGATGCAATTTTTAACCAGCGTTAAATAGTTCTAAAATTTAAATATTTTTTTTAAAAATTTTAAAAAAAAAACATTTAAAGGCGCTTTCAAAAATCCGAAAATGTAAAGCAGATTTTTTTAATAAGATATCTTATATATTTATAGGTATAATCACACTATTTTTTTATTAATAAATGTAGAAATGGAGAAAAATTTTGACTTATATTAAAAAAATTTCTATGAGTGGTTTCAAATCTTTTGGAGATCGAACTGTAACTATCAGACTTTCAAGTGGATTCACATGTATCGTGGGACCGAATGGGGCTGGTAAATCTAATATAATAGATGCTTTATGTTTCTCGCTTGGTAGGTTAAGCAAAAAAACTATGAGAGCAAAAAGTTTAGAGGATCTTATCTTTGCTGGTTCACGAGGGAAAAATCCTTCTCAAAGAGCTTCAGTTACATTATTTTTTGATAATTCTGATAATGTTTTTCCTGGAGGAACAGATGATTTTCAGATTACTCGTGTTATAAAAAGAGGCGGAGGAGGCGGATATAAAATGAATGGAAAGAAAGTCACCCGCCAGCAAATACTTAACGCTTTAGCAGCAGCAAATATTGATCCTGATGGTAGTAATCAATTTGTATTACAAGGAAAGATTGTTGAATTAACACATATGAATCCTGAAGATCGCAGGAGGTTCATTGAGGAGTTAATAGGACTTCAAAAATATGATGAAATGAAGGATGCTACTTTAAAGGAATTAGAAAAAGCAGAAAGAGATTTAGGACAGTTTGAAGCGATCTTTAAAGAAGTATCTGCTCAACTGAAAAAGGTTGAAAAAGAAAAAAATGACGCTTTAGCTTGGAAAGAATTAGATGATCAAATAAATTATCTAAACTCGCAGTTAATAGCTCTAAAGATTTCAAAATTACGAGAAGAAGAAGAAGAACTAGAAAAAAAAATCGAAATATCTTCAAAAATCGTTGAAGAATTGCAAGAAAAAATAAATCGTCAAGAAGATGTCTTAAAACAAGAATCTCTCGTTATGGATAATATCCAAAAAACTATTACTGATAAAGAAAAAGAAAGAGAAGAAATAACTGAAAATATAACTCAAATTAAAACACAAATATCTTCAAGTCAAACCACATTAAATCTGGATAATAAATCAATCGATAAACTAACAAAAGAAATTGAATCTCTAGAAAGTCAACAAATGAAACTTGAAGATGAGCAAACTTTTGATTCATTAATAGAAAGTGTGTTAAATGTAATTTTAGAATATGAGAATTATATTGAAGAAGCTAAAAAGGAAATTGAAAAAAGACAACAAAACCAAGCTGAATTAGACCTTAAAATAAAAAATAATGAAGATGAAAAATCTATTTTTAAAGCAGAAATATCCAAGATACAACAAAATGTTTCTTCTAATAATGCTCAAATTAAGATGCTTAGAGGAACTATTAAAAAAAATGAAGAAAAAAAGGAAAAATTAGAAATTGAATTACAGAGATTGAAAAAAGATGCTGAAAGCATCGATGAGGCCATTGAAGCGACTAAACAAGCAGAATCTGAAATAAGGAATAAAATTAACGATTTAAATAGTAAAATTTCTAAAGAAAATCAAAATCAAAAAGATCTAGAGAATAATATTAACACTCTCCAAATAGAGAAAAACCAACTAAATTCTAAATCAGCAAATTTTCAAGCTACTTTATCGTCTTTAAGTACAGAAATTAAAATGAATCAAGGAAACATACAAGAATTAGATGAAAAGAAAAATCTTATAAAGAAAAAGATTACTGAATTAAGTCAAGGTCAGGACTCTGAAAAAGCAGTGAAAGAATTATTGAGTCAAAATGAAACCATAAACAAAGAATTGAGTGAATTAAGAACAAAATTAAAGCAAGAAAATTCAGTATATAGAAAAAATGAACAAGATCTAGAACTAATTAAAATGAAAAAATATTCTTGCGAATCAGAAATCAATGATAATAATGCAAAGATTGATAATATTAATACAGAACTAAAAATTCTTACAAAAGAATTAACAAATTTGGATCGAGAGAAGAATAAATTAGAAATACTAGCAGATACATCAAATAAAAGTCTTACAAATATTACTGAGTCAACTGAAAAATTATTAATTAAGAAGGAGAATGTACAAAGACGTTTAGAAGATCTTTCCCAACAAAAAGAAAATTTGACAAAAAAAATTGAATCTTCTGAGGAAGAATACGAGAAGGATACAAAAGATGTTACGGGAATTCTCCAAATTTTAAATATGCTTACCCAGAATATTAATATCTCAGTTGAATCTATTAAAAGTAATATACAACAATCAAACGCAGAGGCAATTGAATCATCCGCAGAAGATTTTAAAAAATTCATTTTAGATATCATAGATATTATGAAAACAGTTGAGGATATTGGCGTTGATGAGGAAAAACATGCTGAAATGACAGAAATGATTAACTCTATAATGCAAACTTTAAAAATGTTTACAGATAATGCTGATGAAACCATTAATCAATTAATCGATAGAGTAAAAGAATCAGCAGACATTGAAGTACAAAGTTCAACCGCTACATTTGATAGTTTTGTTCAAGACTTAATGGAAATTCTTGAAAATGTATATCTTTCGTTAAGAAAGCTAACTATGTCTAAAAGTCAGGAACTATACAAACAATTGGAAGAAATATCGGAGACTATCAAATCCCAAACAGACGATTTTAACCAAAATGAGAAACAATTAACTGAAAGTAATATCCAAGAAAAACACTTATCAGAAAACCTTTCAACTTATGAAAAAAGACTTAATGAAATTAATAAAAGAAATACTGAGATAAATGAAAGAATTAAAAAAGGAGAACAAGAAATTAAGGAAAGGGAGAAAATAATTAATACCAGACAATCAGAAACTAGTAACTTTGATATCGAAATTGAAAAACTAAAAAAACTTAAAGACACATATTGGGACAATCTCTCTACAATTCAAGAAGATATTGATAAAAAGCAAAACGAATTAGAAAATCTGAGAGAAAAATTACAGGAATTGCACGGAATTCAAAATTTATTTGAGAATATTGCTGAAATTGATGATAATGTAGAAAAATTAAATAAAATTATTTTGGAAAAGAAAAATTTAATCGTAAATACAGAAGAAAATATTAAAAAAATTCAAGAAGAACAAAATTCATTACAAAAAAATATTGATGAACTTGTTCTAAAAAAAGAGAACTACTGGGAAATAACAGAGAATTTACGAAAACAGATAGATGATGAGAACAAAACCTTGGAAGATACTATGGATCGCTTAAGAGCGCTTGAAAACGTAATGAGGATAATTGATTCTATTGAAGATATTAAAAAAGAAAATAATGATGCTAAAAATAATGTTCAAACTTGTTTAAATGAAATAGAAGGATTGAAAACCCAGATTGAAGAAATCCAAAAAAATGTGAATAAAAAACAAGAAGTAATAGATTCTTTAAGAATTCAGAAAACAGAAGAGTTAGAATCACAAAAGGTAGCCCAAAAGAATTTAAACAAATTGAATAAAGATTTGCAGAAATCTCAAGGGAAGTTGAATGAGTTAAATAAAAATAAAGAAAGAGAACAAAAAATTATTGGGCTGCATCAAGAGATAAAAGATATTGAAGAACAGATTGAATTAATAACAAAAGAATTAAGCAATTTTAAAGAAAAATTGGATAGTGAAAATGAAAAGAAGAATGAAAAACAAAAAGAGATTGATAAGTTTATACAAGAAAAAGATGAATCATGGAAAAAACAAAAACAATATCAGAAAGTTATAACTGACTTAAAATCAGATTTATCTATGGAGAATTCTAAAATCAACAATTTTGAATCAAAAAAAATAATGTGTACTGATCAAATTGAAACTTTGTTTGAGCGTTCTAAAGAATATGGGTCATTACCTCCTATAAATGAAGGGCTTTCAGAAGCAGAATTACAGGCAGATATAGTAGAAAAAACACAGAAGAAAAAAACCCTAGAACCTGTGAATTTAAAAGCAATTGAACAATATGATACTGTAAAAGAAAGATTTGATGAGATAGATATGAGACGGCAAACAATACAAAGAGAAAGAAAATCAATTTTAGATGCTATTGATAAGATTGAACTAGAAAAAACAAGAACATTCATGAAAGCATATCATGAGATTAATAGAGAGTTTAGTAGAATTTTTCAAAAACTTAGTCCTGGTGGTTCAGCGAAAATGATTTTAGATAGACCAGATAAGCCATTCGAAGGGGGTATTAGTATAGAAGCAAGACCAAGAGGTAAAAAAATTAGCTCATTAGAAATATTAAGTGGCGGTGAAAAAACATTAGTAGCATTATCTTTCATATTTGCTGTTCAAGAATTTTATCCTGCTCCATTTTATGTAATGGACGAAATTGATGCTGCTTTAGATGGTCCAAATGTACATCGCGTTTCCATGGTTATAAAAGAATTTGCTTCACAAGCTCAATTTATGGTGATTAGCCACCGTGAGGAAAATATAGTAAATGCAGATAGAATTTATGGAGTATCAATGCAACAAAGTGGAATAACTGATATTTTTAGCGTTGATTTAGAAGAAGAGGCAAAAAGAATTCTTGAAATTGAAGATGTCGAACCTACAATAACAGAATAATGATAATTTTTCCTTGAGGTGAGTAATGATTTCAAAAAATGGAGAAGACACGGTAAAAAAATATAATTTTAATGAATGGACTGTAAAACTCTTAAAGGAATTTGCATCAAAAAATAATATTAAAATTCCAACTAAGGCAAAAAAAAGAGATATTGTTGAATTGCTTGAAAACGTTACATCTCATCCCGACTTTATCGATCGATCTCAAGAAGAACAAACAGAAGAACCTGAAATAGAATTAGTTGCTGAGTTTGATGAAGAAGATGAGGATCTTGCATTATTGCGAAAAGAAAAAACTGAATTGAAATTTTGGCAAAAACCACCATTTTCAAGTCTTTTAGATACTGAATTAGCAAAAGAATCCGAAATTGCTTTTTACGATTTGTCAAAATTAGTAGATAGCTTTTTTGATAATATGCTTCATGAAGATTTAATTAACTATAAAATTTCTGGAATAGCACTTAAAACATCTGCATCTCTACATCATTACAAAATCTCAAGTATAATTAAAGAAGAGGAACAAATTCAACGAAGAGAAGAATTAGAAAAATTCAGACAAAGCCATTCTAGATCAATTCCAAAAGCTTTGCCTCAGCCAATTTCCCCTAAAATGCAAATTGCTACTAAGGATGAATTATTTGATGCTATGAGATCAGCGATTATTGAAGTAATGCAAAATAAAGAAAAGTTAAAAAGAAGGAGAATGCGAAGAGAAGAACTTAAAGAACAAAGGATCCAAATGAGATCCAAAGCGCAATTACCAAAAGAACTCTTAAAACATATTAGTGGTAAAGAACAGACTGTTGAAGAATTGCATGAATCATGGTATAATCGAATAAAAGCTACAATCAATTTAAACAATAAACAAACAAGTATTTTTGATTTAATGAATATTATTAAAAACGAAGAGGAAAGTGGTATAGGTCGTAAATTTTCGTTAGTACGTATGTTTTTAGCTTTACTATTCTTATCTACTGGAAATAAATTAAATTTATCTCAAGAGGAAGATTTTCAAGATATTTTAGTTGATACTAGTTAACGGTAATTTTTATAAAAATTATTATTAAAAGTGACCAGAATTGGAAGAAAATCCAGATAAAGAAAATAATGAGGAAATAGAAGAAAATCCTGACAATATTTTTGATGAAGAAGAAAATGAACTTCTTGATGAAGAAATTAAAGATGTGGAAACATTAACTGAAATAGAATCTAAAGAAGTAGATTTAGATGATTCAATGAAAGAAATTGAAGGTGAATTCATTGAACAACTAGAAACAAAATCAGAAGATATTGAAAAACTTGAATTAGTTGAAGAATTCGATCAAGAATCAGAAGCAATCCTAATTGAAGAATCTATTGATGTGCAAAGGCTTGAAGATGCAAACAATATAATTAAAAATACGTCAGAAAGTACGATTATCCATGAAAAAGCTTTAGAACTTGATGAAAAAGCTCTTCATCGAAATTTTATTGAGGCAGCCCTCTATGCTGCTGGAGGACCTTTAACAATAGAAGAGTTATCCAATAAATTAGAATTTCCTAAAAAGGAAGTAGAAACTCTAGTAAATGAATTAGCTTTTGATTATTTAGAGCGTACTACATCACTAATTATTGCGCAAATTGGAGATAGATATCAAATGCAGATTAGACCTGAATACACTGAAAAAGTTTCAAAATTTGCGAAAGGAGGGGCAATAGCAGAGAGGCATTTAAGAACTTTGACTATTATCGCTTTAAAGCAACCAATCTTAAAATCAATGGTTATAAAATTAAGAGGTACTGGAGCATATGAACATATAAAGTACCTTTTAGATAATGAATTTATAAACGCTGTAAAAAAAGGTAGATCTCACGAATTAACTACTTCAGATAAGTATGCAGAAATGTTTGGATTGCCAAAAGATATAAGATTGATGAAACAAGCTATGATCAATCAATTAGGAATTGGAGAAGGAGGAGAAATTAAGGTTTCAGGTGAAACCGAAGAAGTGGAAAAAGTCGAAGATTCAATTGAAATCGAAGAAGAAAATCAAGTTGAACCTATGAATGAAAATGATGAGGTAGAAGAATAAGTAACTCTTCAAAATTCTTTATTCTTTAAAAAAGTAAACACTAATATTTAGATCTTCAACATTTTCTTTTAAATCAGGCTTCTCTTTGATAGATTTTTCTAAAGATTTCTCTATTATTTCTAATTTATTTATTCTAATTGTATTCCTAATATCTTCTTTTAAGTTTTCTATGTAATTAATATTATTCTTTGCTGTTAGAAGAACCACTTTTGAAATTTCTTGATTTAAAGGTATCTGAATTTTTGATTTACTCATTCTTAAATTCTTTATTATTTCAATTCCTAATTTCCCTTTCTCAATTAATTCTTCAGATAAATTATCATAGGGTACTGGCCATTTTTCTAAATGTATTGAATTTAAATCTTTAAATTGTTTGTAAAAAATTGAATATATTTCTTCAGAAATGAATGGCATTATGATTGCTAGTATTTTAAGTATTTTATAAAATAAATTTAAAGCATTTTTTAAAGAAGCTATTCTGATTCCTTGGTCTTCAATATAAAACTTATATTTTATTGCTTCAATGTAATTATCGCAGATATCATTCCAGAAGAATGATCTTAAGATCATTGTAGCTTCATGCCAGTTATATTCATCAAAATACTTAGAAATTAGAGCTAGATTTTTATTGAATTCTGAAAAAAAGAAACTATCAGCTGCAGATAAAACACTAGAATTAATATTGAGATCATCAATTTCAATATTATTTAAATTTAAATATAAAAACCTATAAGCATTCCAGATTTTCGTAATAAACCTTGAAGCACCGATTAATTGTTCATATCTTATTCCATACTTTTTATTGAATTTATCTTCTGGAAGCCTTTCTCTTTCCTTTTTGATATCTTCAAGAAGAACAGGTTGCTTAGATTGGAGATTAATCCAAGAGAATTCAAATGGATAATCATCTCCTAAAGAACCCATAGCAGCCCAATATCTAATAGCATCAGCGCCATATTTTGGCATAACTTCATCGGGTGAAACAGAATTTCCAAGACTCTTAGACATATGACGACCATCTGGACCAGCAACCATTCCGTTTATCATAGCTTCATAAAATGGGGTTTTTCCTGTTAATTTTTTACATCGAAATAATGTATAAAATAACCATGTTCTGATAATCTCATATCCTTGGGGGCGATGAACCTTAGCTTTAAGGTAGGTTCTTTCATAAAACTCTTTGTTTTCTTCCCATTTTGCAATTTCTAATGGACTTATGCTTGAATCAATCCAACAATCACATATATCTTTTTCTCCAACAATTTTTTTGCTCTTGCATTTTGAACATTCTTTAAGAGGTGGATTAATTTTTACTGGGTCAAGAGGTAAATCATCTCTCTTTGGGGGAATAATTTCGCCACAATCTTTACAATACCAAAATGGAATTGGAGTTCCAAAGACTCGTTGACGTGAAATTACCCAATTCCAATCCAAGCCCCCTGCCCAATCTAGTAATCTTTGTTTTTGCTTTTCTGGATACCATTTCATCCCTTCTGCTGATTTAATTATTTCTTGAGTAAAATCTTTTACATTAATAAACCACTGATAAACAGGCAAATATTCAATAGGTTTTCTGCAAGAAGGTCGTTCAGAATGAACAATTATACTATGCTCATAATCTTCTACTTTTTCAATCAATCCCATATTTTCAAGGTCTTCGACAATTTGTTCTCGAGCTTCCATTATAGTTAAACCCTGATATTTAGAATTCTGATTCATATGCCCATCTTCTGTAAATATCTGTATCTCATCAAGATTATATTGCAATTTCCATTTTATGTCCATTTCATCTCCATAAGTACAAACATAAACAACACCAGTACCAAAATTCATATCAACTGTATTATCCATATAAACTCGAACAGCGCGCTTCGTAAAGGGAATTTGGATTTCAGCAGCAGATAGATCATGATAACGATCATCATTAGGATTGACCATTACAGCTACACATGCTTCCATGTATTCCGGACGCGTTGTAGCAATAGTAACAAATTCATCATCTCTTCCAATAATAGGTAATTTCATATACCATAACTTCCCTTGTTCTTCCTGATATCCCACTTCTGCTTTTGCTACAGAAGTTTCGCAATTAACACAGAAATGGGTTGGAAATTTCTCTCGATACAACCAACCCTTCTCATAAAAATAAAGAAGTGATAATTGAACTTTAAATTTATAATCATCATCCATAGTTCGATATGTATATTCCCAGTCAGGAGAATATCCTAACTCATCATACTGTCTCATCATATTTTTGATATTATCATCAACCCATTCAACACATTTTTGTAGGAATTCATCTCGTTGATGTTGAGAGATCCCATACTTCTTTTGAACAGCAAGTTCCACAGGAAGACCATGGCAATCAAATCCTTGAGGGAAATACACATTTTCTCCCTTCATTTTATGATATCTTGCTACAAAATCTATCCATGAATGATTTAAAATATGTCCCATATGAAGATCTCCACTTACAAAAGGAGGAGGAGTATCTATAGAAAATATTTCACCCTTTTGATTGAAATTGAATGCATAAATTCTTTCATCCTTCCAAAATTTGATCCATTTCTTTTGAACTTCGTTAAAATTAAACCGCTTTGGATATGATATTATTTTTGCCATTTAAAATCCTTTTCAGATGTATCATAATATAATGGACCTGACGGGAATTGAACCCGTGACCTCTTGAATGCGAATCTTGTTATTAAGCATTCAACTTAATAGTATCAAGCGATCTTCCACTGATCTACAGGCCCAACAGTAATTATGATCTGTTTGTATTTTTAAAGTCAGAATAACTAAAATCTTTTATTGTTTTTCTTAGCTATTTTAAAAAAGGAGATTAATATTGAGTTCTCTCGATTATATCATTTTGTGCGGCTGTTGTGAGCTCTGTAAACAAAACAGAATATCCAGCAATTCTTACTACTAAACCACGATAATCTTCAGGATTTTCTTGCGCTTTACATAAAGTATCTTTGCCAACAACATTAAATTGGATATGATATCCTCCATTAGGCTCAAAATACGATTTAATCAATGGAATAAAAATATCTTGTTTGAGATTATTTGGATGAAAATCAAGGATTAATGAAGTTCCATTAGTAATAAGTTCAGTATTCAATTTTTTAACCGAATTAAGTATTGCAGTTGGACCATTTTTATCTCTTCCGTTAGTAGGTCCTACACCATTTGAAAGAGGATCCCTAGATTTTCGCCCATCTGCAGACGCTGCTGTAAAAGTTCCAAATGTTATATGAAAAGAAGTTGAATATACTCCTGGATTAAATTTACCGGCACGATAATTTTCATATTTGGATATCTCATTGCAATATTCTCTAACAATATCTACAGCAATCTGATCTACATAATCATTATCATTCCCATATTTTGGAACTTTATTTATAAAAAGTTCTCTCCACTCAGATCCTTTTTTTCCTTGGTATGATCCACGATAATTTTTCATAAGTATTGTTCTCATATCCTCAAATGAGATAAGATTATCTTCAAAAACTAATTTTTTAATTACTGCTAAACTATCTGCAACCGTTGCTAAACCAATTAATTGGGGGCCTGTAAAATTGTAAATAGCACCGCCTTTAGTTACATCTAAGTCGCGTTCAATACAGTTATCGATCGTAGAAGATAAATAGGGTTTTGGATTAAATTCGGCAATAGTTTTATCAAGTGTATTCATCGTTAATACCATATTTTTTATAAGAAATTTCATCTGTATCAGAAATGAATTCCAAAGATCTTGATAAGATTTGATTTCTTTATCCATTTTTATCCCAATTTCTCTTCTGAAAAACATATCCCTTCCATTTGTTAAAGCTAATTCTAAACATTTAAGAATATTAAGTTGACATGCATTTGTCGAGCCAAATGATTTACTTGGGTGTTGAGGTTCTACACATCCTATTGGTGCATACTCTCTAGCATCTTCGAGGGTAAGACCACGATTCACAAGACCCTGAATCATTACATCATCATTAAATAAAGCGATACTAGTGCCTATTTTAACTGATTTAGCAATTTTAATTAAAAAATCCGTTGGAGTGTTTTTATGAATTCTTATTGAAAATGTAGGTTGAACTGTTTGGAGATGGGAATATGCATCCAGTATGATATATGATAAATCGTTGGTAGCATCATTTCCTTCTCTGTCTAGACCCCCAATAGTGACATTTTCTGTGATTGGAGGTCCTTCTGCTGCGTTAATAGCAAAGTAAAAGACGTAATTCCATAATGTTGTTAATTTCAGAAAAAAACATTCGATTAAAAATTGAATTTCTTCATTAGTTATAATTCCGATATTTACGTCATTCACATAGAATGGATAGACTAACTGGTCAAGGCGCCCAATACTGATAGCCAATCCTCCATCTTCTAGTCCACATATTAGATGATTGAAATATACTAACTGAATGGCTTCTTTAAAGTTTTTTGGTGGATATTCAGAAATATTTGAGCAAATTTCGGATATTTCTATAAGTTCCTTATGTCTTTTAGGATTTATTTCTGTTTCTGCCATTTTTTCTGCTAAAGATGAAAATCTTTTTATAAATGATTTAGCTGCAGTACATACAATAATAACGGACTGTAAAAAAGAGGTTTTAGGACTATCACCAGAAAATTCTTCCAACTTGTTCTTTGCCTTTTTAATCAAATTTGTTAATCCAAATTTTAAAATATTTTCATGACCTGGGAAAAAATGACCAATACCGTTAGTTAATTCAGTTTCAACTAGAAATACGTTTGTCTCCATAATATTTTTCACTTTTGGATCTAAATTTTCTAAGAAATGCTCTTTTAAAGTGGTTTCTTCGTTTTTCCAAAAAGGAACTATTTTTTCCATAAAATTTTGTTTTTCCTCGTCTGAAATGTACATTTTCTGAGCAGAACGGTTTTCAAAAGTATTCATATCTTGTTCTAGAAAATCCACTGCTACCTCGGGATATAGTGGAGTTCCAACATATTTACTACATTGATTTCCTACAATTAATTCATCTTCCCAGATTTTTATAGTCATATTTGTTAATATATGACTTATAGCTTTAGCAAAACGAATAACTGGATGTTCTCCTTTTGTTTTTTTATATGAATCAGTAATTAAATTAGCTCTTTCAATACAAATTTCGTGTGGTTGCATAACCACTTTATTTTTCATTTTTAAAATTCTATTCTCATAATAAGATGGTGGAAGTTGTTCTAACTGCATTTAAATCCCTATATATTATCAATAATTCAGTATATTTAAGAATATAATTGCTTATTCTAATAAACGTTTTTATAATATGATTTTAAAGAAATTCTAGTATTTCGAAGATTTAGATAAATCTCATCAGATGTTTTTTAGTTTCAGGAGAAAACAATAGATTTTTTTTAGTTTTATCTTTAAATCTTTTAATTGCCAAATCCAAATATTCTTCATTTGAATCTATTCCTATAAATTTACGATTTAAAATATTACAAACAATTCCAGTGGTACCAGAACCTACAAAAGGATCTAATATACTATCCCCTTCATTTGAAGAAGAAGATATTATTCTATTCAATAACTCTAATGGTTTTTGGGTGGGATGTTTGCCAAATTCTTTCTCATCTTTAAGCAATAAAGGAATTGACCAAACACTTCTCATTTGCTTATCTTTATTCTTCAATTTATCTTTAGGGTTATTCCAAGACTTCATTTTATCATAATTAAATGTATGGAGTGAGCTTTTAGATTTACGAGCCCATAATATAATTTCATGGCTATGAGTAAAATATTTGCATGATAAATTAGGTGGAGCATTGGGCTTATACATTACGATATCATTAATTATATCATAACCATTTTTCTCTAATAGATACCCTATTTTGTAGATGATATGCAAAGTCCCAGAAATCCAAATGCTACCATTTTTATTTAAAACTCTTCGACAGGCTTTTAACCATGAATCAGAAAAATTAATATCCTCTTCAAAACCTTTTGATTTATCCCATTCACCTTTATTAACAGACACCATTTTGCCTGATTTGCAAGTTACGCCATCATTTGATAAGAAGTAGGGAGGATCAGCATAAATTAAATCAAATTTATTACTATCAAATTGATTAAGTATATCTAAAGCATCTCCATGATACAAGACGAAATTTTTCTCTTTAAAATAAGGATTTGTCATATTAAGATTTAATTATCTTAGAAATTATGTAAAATTCAATCAAGCTTGTTAAGAAAATATAATATCTTTTAATTATTAACTTTAAAGTTTAATATTAACAAACACTTAATATTCATGTAAGAAAATCGTTAACTTATTCAAAATGTATTAGAGATTTGGACATGATAAATAAACAAAGATTTGAAGAGTTATTTAGCCAACATGTTATTAAAGACATTTCAGAAGAAGAAATTGATATTGTTCTTTCAGGTCAATATGGTAAAGCATTAGAATTATTAAGAGATGCAGAGTCAACTGGATTGTTTCCTGCTTTAGTTGGCCCCCCAGGAGTTGGTAAAACAATTTTATGTCGATATTTTGCAAGTTTAAGGGCTAAAGAGAAAAAAAACAAAAGTTTTCATTGGCTAACAATGGATGAGAGTATAAAGCCTTCGCATTTTGTTGGCTCTTTTGATCCCGCAATTACATTAAAGAAAGGTTTTGTACTGGAAGCTTTTAACCCCGGTCCATTATTAAATGCAATGCTAGAAGGAGGTACCTTCTTAGCTAATGAAATTAATAGGGCTACAGAATATTCTCAAAATACGTTATTAGAACCCCTAGAGGAAGCTTCAATTGGTATTCCCCATTTAGGACGGATAAAAGCAGATAACGATTTTTTCTTTATATGTGCAATGAATCCTGAAGAATTATCCGGAACACATCGCTTATCTGAAGCTTTGAAAGATAGAATAAAGGTTTGGATCAAACTAACTTATCCGGATAAGTCTACAGAATTAGATATTATAAGAATAAATCTACCTGAACATTTTATTATTGAAGAATCTGAATTAGAATTGATATATTCAATTATAAAAGAAACGAGACAAAACAAAATAGACATTGAAATTCCTGCCTCTATAAGAGCCGGAATTGCTATTGCTAAATTATTAGCTAGAAAAAGATTATTAGAGAAAGAAAATAATGTGAAAGAAAAAGAATCTGCATATGTTTATCTCTCAGAAATTGCCCGGCATGTTTTACTGGGGAGTTTAAAACCTAAACCTGGAGTAAAGGTCGAAAATGTTATAGAAAATATTATTCATAAGACTTTAGGAGGGTAAAATTATTGGGAGTATTTCCTGAAAATCCTTGTGAGTTTGCTGTAGAGTTTATAAGAAGGATGAGAAATCATCCAGATATAATCCAAATGCCTTCTCCACGACAAGTGTTATCAATTCCTAATTTAATCATATCAAGATATTATCGTAAAGGGACCATTACTCCAAATGATTTTATTGAAATTGGTACTGTTACTTCATTTCCCGATAATCAAAATTTAGCAAAAGATATTGCTTTTGAGATTCTCTTTCCAAATTACAAGAAAGACTTAATAAGTTCATTCTTTATTGATGGTGAGAATGATAATTTTGAAGATGAATTGAAAAACTCCGGAATCAAATCGGAATTAGAACAATTACAGGATCTCATAGATGAGATTGAATTTTCAAAATCAATTGACACAGATATGATTCAGCAATTAGAAAGTTTTATGGAACAATTAGATCAAAAAAGGCATGAAGAACCGTATAAATCAGCACTTAATTTCTTCAATGATGATTCTGAGTTATATAAAGAAGAAATAACTTCATTTGAGAAATTGCTTGAAGAAGCAAAGAACCGAATGCTTCAAAAAATAAATTCTTTAGATCCGAGGGATCTTAAAGCTGGTGCTAATTTAGGATTAAATGAATTAGTTCAACAACAATCCTTAAGAGAATGGGAAAAAATTACAAGTAAAGCTTTAAATAATCAAAATATTGAGAACGATTTAAAGGAATTATTAAAATCAGGAAGTTTAGAAGATTTACTCCAATCTATGAAATTTTTAAAAAATACTGATGCTATTTCTAAAGAACAATTCGAGAATCTAAAAAAGGAACTACAAAATAAAATTAGTAATTTAGATCAACTTTTTCAATCAGCGAAACACTTAGGAGAAACTCCTAATTTTGACCAAAATAAAGTTTTAAGCTATAGTTTAAAACAATCTTCATTTGAACATAATTTCAATTTAGCAAATTCACTTGATCAATTTTTTGGTACCAATCTGAGAGCCCCCTTATTAGATACTTTTGATCAACAGAATAAAAATTCCCAAATGAATCTTTCACTTGAAACTTTAACAAAAACTGCATTTACAAACAAGTCTTGGAATTCACTATTTAATCAAGCATTAAAAAATGCAATTAATGAAGCAAAGTCTCAAAATAAGAAGTATGAGGCTTTTAAATCACTTACTTATCAGTTGCAACAACTTATGAATAGTTGTCAAAATATGCACTGTAGTCAAAAAATGGCTCAAAACATTCCAAATCTCACGTCTTTAACATTTGAATCTTGTGACACTCCCTCCCAACTAAGAAATGTAACCGAATTTTTAAGAAAAATTGGTTTAAACCTAAATTCAGAAGTTATTGAGAGAATTGGAAAGAAGCTTCAAATGCCTGAGGATGAAATTTTTGAATTAATTGAGCCCAATTATCAATTATTAAAAAAATTGGTGGAAAATAAAAAAGCAGATTTTCAAAGATTAACTAATTTAATGAACCAAATTCAAGATCAATTAAATTATGATAGAATAAAAGAATTAACTGCTAGCGCTTTAGCTTCTGATAATAGAGATGCACTAGGAGCACTTGGAAACTTTAATTTAAGTGATGCATTAAAAAGTGCTCAGCAAATTGGAGGTCAAGAAGGTGAAAATAAGATGATTTCTTGTCTATCTGCAGGTACTGGAGAAAATCTACTTAAACAATGGTTTATTCATCGTAAAGATCTGCCAGAAGGGACTAAACAGAAAGTTAAAGAATTAGCAAAAAAAATGTTAATTGAATTAGGCATATATTATTCAAGAGCACGTTTAGGCAGTTCTACAACGGGACCAATACCAATTAATATAGTAAGACCTTATTCAATAGGAGACGATTTTGAAAACATTGATCTTGAAGAAACGTTATATAATATATTAGAAAAAGGTAAAAAATTAGATCATATTAAATATGATGATTTTTTTGTTTATGAAACTGCTAAAGGGCTTCGAACTGTCTGTTTTGAACTTGATATTTCAGGTAGTATGTCGGGGAATAAACTTGCTTATATGAGCATCTGTGTTACGATGTTATGTTATGGGATGCGTAAAGATGAACTCGGAATTACTTTTTTTGAATCAGATACTCATGTTTTAAAAAGATTGGATGAAAAAGTGGATTTAGAAAAATTAGCTGATGAACTCCTTTCTGTTAAGGCTCGAGGAGGTACAAGAATACAAAGTGCTATCGAGTGGGCAAACAAGCAATTTAAAGAACATTCTGCCTCACGTGAAAAATTAAATGTATTATTTACTGATGCTGAAATTTTCGATATTAAAGATGCTATGGTAGAATTTAAGAAAATGCGTTCATTAGGAGTTGATTTCATATTAGTGTGTCCTGAAGCTTCATATAACTTTAAAGAAGCGAAAAAAATGGTAAAAGTTGCAGGAGGACAATTGCTTACTATAAAAGACTGGAACGAATTTCCCAAATTAATTTCAGAAATAATTAAATCAAGATTTTAAAAAAAATGGTAAAAAAATCGATATCAAGTCTTATAATTGAGAAATTTGGTTTAAATTTATATCAAAAATCACTAAAATTTCTTACAAATAAAGTTAATATTATTGATTTTAAACAAGATCCAATAAAATTAAGAAGTATTATATTAGATGAGGAACGTGAATATCATCTAATAATTGATGAAAGAAATAACGAAATATTTCATGATTGTCCCACCTTTCTTATTCATTCAGAAAGAGAAAAAAAAATTTGTATTCACCTAATAAAGTTATTATTAGTTATTAGAGATACTCTTGCTCAAAAGATACTAGAAGATTTTAACAGGTATACATTAACTTCGGAAGATTTAGGCTCGCGGAAAAAAAGTAAGAACTTTATGTTATTAGCGAATAGTTGTTTTGAAAATAATAATTGCATTGAAGCATTAAGTTATTTGAATAAAGCAATTATAAACCAACTCGAAAGTGAGAAGATCATTGGAATTTTCTTAGATAAAGCAATTAATAATAACTTATTTATAGAATTCTTTGAATTTTTAGAAAATTTGTATGAAAATGAATTAGAAAATTACATATTGAAATATAATATTCAAATTGAAAAAGGATTTAAAAGATTTTTAAATACCATACCCAATTATTCATTTTTCAACATTATTAAAATTATTGAATCTATTGATAAAATATCAGAATTTAAAGATATTTCATTTATAGCTTCATATTTTAATAAATTCCAGGAAATGGTAAATAGTTCGGATTTTAACTCTAAATATTTTTCAATTTATATCATTAAAAAGAATTATGAAAAATTGAATAAGATAAATCAAGCATTTAAGGATATTATTTCTGAAACTCAACTAAATGCAATCAAAGTCGAGCTATTGACTTATTTCTTTTCTGAAATTGATAATTTTTGTATAATTGAGAAATTAAAGTTATTGAAAAAACAATTTAAAGTCATAAATATTCCTAAAGAGAAATTCTATAGTCAATATAAGAATTATAAAATGGAAATTCAAGAATTGGAAAGAAAAGTGTATCTCAAAAAATTCGCATTTTTAAAGGTTTTAAGTGAAAAATATAATATAAAAAGAACAAAAGGAGAATTTAGAAAAAAAAGAAATACATATATTGTCAAACACGATGAAATCAATTTAAAAAATCCTGTTTATAATTATATTATTTCTCGCATTGGTTTTTTTGGATTAAACGTTCAGACGATAAAATCTTCTGAAATCGGGATCAATTATTTCATAATGAGAGAATTATTTCTAGATGATTTAAGTAGTTTTCAAGATGTTTTCTACTATAAACAACAGTTCTGGGGTGAATTGGATAATTATGAAATAAACCCAATTGACGGTGTATCCTTATCAACTGATAGTACAGAATACAGTTATGACGATGATCACAAATATTCTAATGACGTAATGATTATTGAGTGGAATTTGGCAAATAAGCCAATTCAAGGAAGCATAGTAAATGCATATGGTTCTCAAATTATAATTCCTGATTATAATAACCCCCTTTTTCATGATTTAAAACCATTTGATTTGTGTTATTGTAAAAAAGCTCCTGTAAAAATTGAGAGTAATATAATAAAAACTGTAAATGTAATTAAAAAATGTTCATTTAAAGATGCTATTAAAAGCATCTCTAAGGGAATGGAATTTATTGAAGGATATTATCCTTTATCATTAGTAAAAGCAGTGTTAAATAAAGAAATAGATCCATTTCATGCTAATGATTTAGTAGTTAATAACCAAAATAGAGTTTTTATACCAAAATATAATAATTTTATTAAAGCTTTTAATGAATTTTTATTGAATTTTATTTTTAAAGAAAAAGAATACATCTTTGAAGAACTAAAAACTAATATTGATGAAAATACCACTCAAATTTTATCCTTATTAAATTTGAACAATGACTTAGCTGGGTTAGATCTACCCTACACTAAAATATTAAAGGATTCGATTTCACCAAATATTCAATTAAACGAGTTCAAATCAAGATTTTTAAATAATATTCATGAAATCATAAAAAATATATTAAAAAAAAAGGAACTTGGAAGTACTATTTTGTTTGACTTGAAAAAATTAAAGCATACTCCATTCTTTAAATACTCCAATGAAATTCTTGAAATTAGAAAAAAAGAGTTTGAATCTTCGGAAATTCATAGATATCTCGATAAGGATGAGGTGTTGCATAATGTATCTGGAATTTATAATACATACTATGGTAAAAAATTCTTGAATATTCTTCAAGTAAAGGATCCACTACTTTTAAAACCCGAAAAATTTAAAAAATTCCGTGATATTAGTTCAAAATTAAACCTAAAAGTAAAAATTGTAGATTTATAAAATAAATTGTTAAATTAATTTTCAAATTGTAGTTTTCCATAGACAGCATCATGTCCAGGTATAAACCAGAACTTTCCTTTCCTTATTTTATTTATAGCTTCGTATAAATCTTCAGGAATGCTATTGAAGTTACTTTTTCCTTCCCATATTGCATACTCGCTACTATTTTGGGCAATCAATTTTTCATATATTGATAAATTCTTTCTATCATATTCAGATCCTCCTAAAATAACAGAAATTAAGTGTAATAATGGTACAATATACTGAAAATTCAATTTAAAAGGACTTTTTTGATCACTTAATTCTTGAGCTCGAGCTAATACACCTTTAGTAAGTTTTTTTCTGCAGTAAGGACATGAATCTATGTTGAGTTTAGGACTACAAAAATAATCTTGATTTCCAATATGTCTTTCAGGTCTATGCCCGTTATAATAATATTTGCCCTGTGATGGTTTGAACTCATAAGTCTTAATAAATCTATTTCTTTTGATTGAATCGATTAAATTTTGGTAATTTAGTTTATTTAAATCAAATATCGTTGCCTCTCTTCCTATTCTATGAAAATTAATAGAATGGCTATCAGAATTAGATATTACAGAGACCTTATTTAAATCAGAAATTCTTCTGATCATTAAGGGATCAGCACTTAATCCAGTTTCAACACAATTTATATAATACATTCCAGTTCCTAAAGCATCTTCCATCGAGTTAAACTGTGAGATATCTCCAAATAAACCAAAATATGGGGTAAATATATGAGCAGGTATTATTTCAATATCCATATCTATCGATTTTAAACTAAAAATGAGATTTTCTGGAGAATTATAAATTTTTGGTCTCCCTTCCTTACTTAAATTACCGAATTTTGTTAATAATTCAACAGTTTCATCTACTTTTTCAAAGTTTGGAAAAAGAATGATAAAATGAATTCTTTTAAATTGTGAATTATTTTTCCAAATAGCCTCAATTTCTGTTTGTAATACAAAATAAACTTCTGGTACTTGGGGAATGTTGAAAATTCCATTAGAAGTTTCCAATAATTTACATTTTAATTCATTTAACCATATAGGGTGAAGACAATCACCTGTACCGACTAATTGAATCCCTTTAATATTACAATTATAGGCAATTTTAAAAAGGTCAATGTTTTTACTCGCACCGCCTGAGAATTTACTATGAATATGTAAATCGCAAATCTTATGCATTTTTCTTAAATTGATTTTATTGAAACTTGTTATAAATTTTCAATCAATTTATTTAAAATCATAAATAAAAATAGAATTAAAATTAACCACAGGTTAAAGTCAGAACTAACGGCAATTCATAATTAATAAATAAAGTTAGATGTTATTTTTTTAATAGTATTTTTATTATTATGCATAAATTTTATTTACATAGAATCTGAAACTTTAATTGATAACAATTAAACAATATAAGTGAGTATGAGTAAAAATAACTTGCAACACCCATCAAAGGATATTATTGAAAGTAAGGGTACTATTCTTAGAGGAAAAACAGTCTGTATGTGCTTAACGGGTTCGGTGGCTGTAATATCTACTCCAATCGTAGCCCGAGAACTTATGAGAATGGGCGCTGAAGTAATATGCGTTATGTCCAAAGCTGCAACAGAATTAATAAATCCATCTTTAATGGAATGGGCAACAGGAAATAAAGTTATCACTAAAGTAACTGGAGCTGTTGAACATATTTACCTCGCAGGAGATAGGCCTTCAAGCGTAGGGAAAGCTGATTTAATATTAATATGTCCCGCAACCGCAAATACAATTTCAAAAATAGCAAATGGAATTGATGATACTCCAGTTACTACAGTAGCATCAACAGCATTTGGATCATCAATACCAATCGTAATTGTACCTGCAATGCACGAAAGTATGTATAAACATCCCATCTTAGCAAAAAATGAGCAAAAATTACGCGATTGCGGAGTTGAAATTCTAGGTCCTAGAATTTCTGAAGGAAAAGCTAAAATAGCTAGAATTGACGATATAATTGATAGGGTAATAGATTTATTAGTTACAAAGAAAGATTTAGATGGAAAGAAAATTCTTATTACTGCTGGACCAACAAGAGAAGCAATAGATTCAGTAAGATTTGTTTCCAATAAGTCATCAGGAAGAATGGGGATTGAATTAGCCAAAGAAGCCTCTGCTAGAGGTGCTGACGTAACTTTAGTTGCTGGTGAATGTATGGCAAAACTTCCTAATTATCTAAAAATAAGACATGTAGTCTCAACCGATGATTTTATAGATGCCGTTAAAGATGAAATCTCACTAAATAATTATGATTTTTTCATTTCAGCTGCGGCTGTAAGTGATTATAAACCAATTGAATGCATTGAGGGAAAAATTTCATCTGATAATGTAGAAACATTACAGTTAAATATGAAATTAACTCCAAAAATAATAAATGTTGCTAGAAAGAAAGATTACAATTTATTTATTGTAGCATTTAAAGCGGAAACCAACGTTTCTAAGAGTGAACTAATCGAACGTGCTTATAATAGACTCATTAAATCTGAAGTTGACCTAATTGTTGCAAATGATATTGGTAGAAGAGATATAGGTTTCAGCAGTAAATATAACGAGGTATTTATTATAGATAAAAAAAAACATATTACTCATGTTGAGAGAAACACTAAACGATACATTGCTTCGAGAATAATTGATGTAGCTCTACAGACTTATCAAACAAGAAGTAAATAGATCTCTCGTATATAATCTATTTAAAAACCTTTGTTTGAGAAATCGTTAATCTTTTTCATATTTATTTTTGAATGAAAATATTTAAATATCAAGTTGTTTACTGTAAAAAGTGAGGAAAAAGTTAAAGTTTGAGCAGATAAAGAATACCTAGAAATTAGGAATAATATCTAAAATCGTATTCTTTAATTAATTTAGTAATAAAAGGATATATATTAATAATATGTTTTAATTAAGATTGATTAAGAAATTACTTTTTTGAGTGCGTTTAAAATTACATCAAAAGAAGAAGGAAAAATTAAACAAGGAACCATCGCAGAATATATGCGTAAGAGGACTCAGTTAGTTGGTTTTGAGTTTGGTTATTGGAAACATGTCCAGTATTGTGCTGAATTTATTGATAATGCATTGGATGCCATTGAAAGTTTTCAATGGAAAGAATTACAAAAACCAGATTCTAAAATCAAATTTTCACTAGATCAAGAACTTTTTCTGGAGAAATTCTCTATTCTTGAGGCTGCCAAGGAAGAAAAAAGATCTCAGCACTTAGATAACGAAGCAAAACATACTTTAATGCAAGAATTAGGTATTGAATCTAATGAATCCCCCATTACTATTCCTGAAGAAACAGAAATTAGAGAAGAGGAATCTGGAGAAATAACTGATAAAGAAGAATTAGAAATTGAGGAGGAAGTTAAAAGAATAATTGATGATATGCAAGAGATCATTAAACCTGTTGAATTTATTATTGATGTAGAACCTATTGTAATTGTTCGTATTAGGGAATATGAAGCTCCTTCATTTTTAACATCTGAAATTAGCCAGAAAAATATTATGAGCTATACTTTTGAAATTTTTGATAATGGTACAGGAATGTCAAAAATCGATTTAAAAAAATTTGGCCGATATCTTGCCTCCTCAAAATCTATGGAATTAAAACAAACTAGAGGAAGTCAAGGATTTGGTGCACCAAGTGCTTTCAGTGATGCTCAAAATACAACGGGTAAACCAGTTATTACAGTTTCAAAATCCAGTGACCAAGTGTATGCAATTTGCTCAGAATTTTTCACTACTTCTAAAAATGAAAAAAAATATTTAATCCATCCAACTGAAATTGATAGTCCCTTCTTACATGGTACTTACATCAAACTCAATTATTTAAATGTAAAGTATGTTAGAGGTTATGTTGAAAAATATATTGAAGAGACTGCATTTATGAATCCTCATGTTACAATTATATATATTGATCCTGATGGAAAAGAAAAAATTTACCGAAGATTAGCTACTTCTTTCCCACCAGAACCTAAATATGCCAAACCTCATCCTTCATCTGTTAATATAGGAGATCTACAAGATTTGATTACAAAATCAGAAAATAAATCCATTTCAGCATTTTTACAGGATAATTTTGTAAGAATGAGTTCAAAAATAGCCAAAGAAATTGTTGACATAGCCGAAAGAGATTTGCAAGACAAATTAAATTTACTAATATTAACAGATGGTTTTGTAAATGTAGTTAAGAAAAAAACAGATCAAATTTTTTTTATGCGAGATGAAAAAAGGATATATGGACGTTCTACTAAACCACGAGACAAATTAATAATTTACCAAGTTGATTCAGAAGAACTTAAAGAGAAATATGGGGAGTATATTTCAAATTATAATAGATATATTAAAGATTATGAAAAATCTAATAAAGAGATAAAGAAATTAAATAGTAGAATTGAAAAAACTGCAACTAAAAAAGAGATCAATGCTATCGAAAAAGAAATTAAAAAATTTTTAAGAAACATTGAGGATATTAGAAAAAAAAAGGACAAAGTTAAGGAAAATCTAAATAATCTTTTTAAAGATGTTAAGGATGGATTAATTGAACTTAAAAAATTTAAAAACAGAACAGATTTTGAAGATTTAGTCAATGAAGTTCAACTTTCTAAAATAAAACCAGCTGATTTAACCAAGGAGCAATTTAATTCTCTGTTCCTTTCTTTCAAATCAATTAAGTATATGGCTCCTCCAACAGACACAGCAATTCCAGTAGGTGAATCAATTTTAGAAAATACTTTAATTAAAGAAATTGGTTTAAGAATTTCAGATAATATTGATGACTTTGAAACGCCTGTAGATACAATTAGTACTATGACTGAATCATTGTATAAGGAACAAAAGGGTTTACTATTAAAAGAAGAAAAAAAGAGTGATCGTAGTGAAATAAGTAAAATTGAGATAGATTCAGAAGAACTTATTAATTTAAATTCTGAGATATTAGGAACGATCGATATTATTGACGAAACTATTGATAAACAACAAATCAAACAAACAATAGATGATCTTCTTATTTTTTCAGATATTGAATCGATCGATAGTTATCGTGAAGTATTTGATTATTTCCTTGAAAGTTTTACAAAAGATGATGATTTCGTTGCAGCAGAAACAAGATCACCTACAAGTGGAAAAGGATTAGCATATGTGGTTGAAGCAGTAATGGCTTATTCTAGAAATATTGAAATTCCTAAACGATCTAGAGATGTATTATCAAGATTCGTGAATAGAACTCCGAAATTAAGAGATAGTGCAGATTGTGCAATAACAAAAGCAGTTCAATCAGTTAATTGGAAGAATTATAATCTTGAAACATATGATAATAACTTACCAAAAGGACCAATTAAACTATTAGTTAACGTTTCTGGACCATTTGTCCATTTAATGTTTAAGTCACAATCAAAAAATGCCCTAGCTGATGATGAGGATTTAATTAAAGAAATAAAATATTGTCTTGAAGCAATAGGGAGAAGACTAAGGGTATACATCAATAGAAGAGCTAGTATACGTAAAAGTGAAAAGCGAGCTAGCTTGATAGAAAAATATATTCCCCCATTCGTTAAAAGTGTATACAATATTGCTTCCAAAGGGGAGAGTAAATTTAAGGCAAGATTGGACATTAAAGAAATTGAGGATTTAATGAAGGGGGCAATCGGTAAGAAGTCAGTTCCAGTTACCCCACAAGATTTGAAATCCAAAAAGCCTGAAATTAAAGAAGTAGAAATTGAAAAAGAAGAAATAAAGGAAGTTGAGGCCATTGAAAAAGAGGCTCCTATTGTAAAAAAAATTTCTATTGAAAAACCGAAACCAGAGAAAGAATTAATTTCGAAAAAAACTTTACTTAATTGGACAGTAAAAGAACTTAAAGATTATTGTAAAAAACATGATATTACAGTACTCTCAAAAGATAGGAAAAATGAAATCATTGAAAAGATTTTAGATTCATTTACCACTAAAAGAGTAATAAAGAAACCAGAAATAATTGAACCTATAGTTTCAGAAATCATTACAGAAAAACCAAAACCTTTAATAACTTCTGCTCCGAAAAGACTTACACCAATTACAACTCAAAAAACACGTTCAAAACCAAAATCAACTCAAACGACTTTACCCATCATTACTACGGATAAAATAATTTCTGTATTATCAAATGAATGGCAAACTATAAAACATCTTATTTTTAAATTAAAAATTAAAGAAATGATGGATGCTCGATACCTTCAGTTGAAATTGAAAGAACTGGAACGTAAAGGGCAAGTGTTAGTTGAACTTAAAATGGGTAGAAAACATTGGAAATTGAAATAAGGAGAAAAAAATGACGAGAAAGCAAAATACTGAAGTTTTTGATTTACGAGCGGCAAAGGATTTATATTTAGAATATTTGGAAAGAGGAAAAGAGAAAAAGGAAATTGATTTTCCACCAGATACAGTGAAAATTGATGATCTTAGTAAAAGAGAAACATTAGATCGTTTATATAAATTAGTTGATAAAGTTCTTGAAAAAGTTTATACCTCTGGAAGACCCTCTATAGAATTGCCTTCCAGATCAGGTACAAACATCATCTGGGACGAAGAAAATGATTTATTATTACTAGGTAAACAAATAATGGAAAAACAATTTCACTCACTTACTAGTGTGGCAGATATTACACGACTAATGAGGGTTTTAGAGGTTGTTTATGAACTTCTTAATGAAGACATACACGCCACAAAAAGGGAAGTATTTTATACTGATGTTAATTTGTTTCAAGAACAAAAAAATAGCGATAAAAGTATTGAAGATGTAGCGACAATGTTATATACAACCAGAAATTCAACTCACATTGTAGCAGCTCCAAAAGGTACTTGTGTAGGAAGATTAAGAATTCGTGATAGAAACGATATTATTGATTTAGAAGGATTAGGGAGCGGTGGATGGACAATCTCACCGATGCTTGATAATATCGAAATAATTGAGTCCGATGCTGAATTTATTCTCGTCATAGAGAAGGATGCTGCGATGATGCGTTTAGCAGAAGCTAGATTTTGGAGAAAGTATCCTTGCATCCTGTTAACGGCTCAAGGTGTTGGAAATGTTGCAGTAAGAATGTTTTTGAAGAGACTAAGTAAAGAATTAAATCTTCCGGTGTTTAGTCTAGTTGATAGTGATCCTTACGGTCACTATATTCACTCAGTATATTTAAGAGGCTCTAAAAGATTAAGTTATGAATCACCTTTTCTTGCTACACCAAATATAAAACTTTTAGGAGTTTTAACTAGAGATTTAGATAAATATAAAATTCCTCAAGAAGTTAGGATAAAGATGAATAAGCAAGACGAAAAACGCACAAAAGATTTATTAAATGAAGATTTCGTAAAAAAAAATAAAGCTTGGGAAACAGATCTCAAGTTAGCTCTTAAACAAAAAATAAAAGCAGAAATACAAGCATTCGCCTCTCATGGTTTTAAATTTTTAACAGATAAATACTTACCTGAAAAATTAACTACAGGTGATTGGATATGAGAATCTTTAAAAAGAAAGATGGGGGAGTCGTACAACTAATTGATAAAGAGGATATGAAAGAATGGCCAATTGAATTGCCTTTACTTTTCATTGAATATATAAGAACTAAACAATTGGATAATTATGGGAGTGCTAAAAAGGAAGTTGAGACGTATCTCGATGAAATTATGACAGATGTAGCGATCCCTAGATTAGTGAGTGTTTTGGAAGGAGATGATGCTGAAAAAATAATACTAGCTCTAACTCGGATTGAAGAAATTTCGAAAAAAGATATTGAAATGGCAAAACCAATAAAGAAATATCTGAATTATCTTTTAGAGAAAAATGATAAGCAGATTGTGAAATTGGCCCAAGCTATTTCGAAAAATTTTGAAAATGCTAAAAGAAAGAAAGATTTAACGAAAAAAAGGAATAGCATGCGTGAAAAAGAAAAGTTATTCCTTGAAGGCAAAATTAGTGGAGAAGAATATGCTAAAGCGAGAAAAGAGTATTTAACATTAAAAGAGTAATATTTATATTATGAATTGGGAAAATGAAAAGGATCACTTTCATAATTTCATATTAAATAATAAAATTATTGGATTTTTTAGAGAACCTTTATTATTAAAGTCAGGTAGACTATCTTCTTGGTATATAAATTGGAGGAATATAGCTTCTGATGTTTACTTACTCGATCAATTAACAGATTATATAATATTATTTATTGATTATTTAGGTTTAAACCCAGTATGCTTTTATGGCGTTCCAGAAGGGGCTACAAAGTTAGGAATTATCACCCAATATAAATGGGCAAGAAGACAGAAGAATTATAATTCTGGAAGTCACCCTTTAGCTATGGGTAGAGGTAAACAAAAAGAACATGGAGATCCGAAAGATAGATTTTTTGTTGGAATACCTAAAGGAGAAACTATTATTCTTGAAGATGTAACAACAACGGGAGAATCTTTAATTGCTACAATTAGGAAATTGAGGGAATTGAATGTAGCAATAATTGCTGCTATTGGATTAACAAATAGAAACGAATTAAGAGATGATGGAAAGAGTGTTGAAGAGATAGTAAAAGAACAAAACATCCAGTATTATGCAATGAGCAATGCAGTTGATTTAATACCTAGAATCCATATGAATGAAGATATTAAAAAAAAAATTAAAGAATACTTCAAAAAATATGGGTCTAAACAATTAAATCTATAATGTATCTTACCTAATGTAATTTTAAAAATTTTTTTGCTTAAAAAAAATCTCTCCATATTTTAATGAGATTGTATAAATAAGTGTAAAGTAATTTTTCAGAGTATGTTAATCTTCTCTCATCATCTAAAGATAATTCAGCCATAGATAATTTTAATAGTTTTAATAACCTACTATCAATAATATTGGAACTATATGAATTATATCTATCTAAATCTATTTTAGGTTTATTATTTTTAATTACTTCCATTTCCATGATTTGTTTGAATACTTTTATCTTGTTTAGAAAATAATTATTAGTCCTTTTGATTAATTTAAGGTCATCTCTCTCACCTATAGCATAACGCTGAACATCAATATTATCACATTTTTCAGCAGGGCTTACTTTTAAAATATCTCTTTCTATGAATGGAATCGCAGAAAATAACTTTATTCTATATTTTTTACCTTTTTCAAAAGGTCCGAACCACTCTCCTAATAGAGAAAAAGCTTCAAAATCCTTAATACATTCGGTTACAACTATTTCATTTTTGAAGATAAAGTTTAACCTACTCAAAGAATTTAATAAGCGTTCGCCAATTACTTCCAATAATAAATTCACCACATTTAATAAATTAAAAAGTCTTTATATACTATACAATAGTAATTCAAGAGAAATAAACATAATATTATTTATTTAATAAAATGCAAACCTCGTGAAAATTTTGGTAATAGAGATAATATTGCTTATAGTCTTTATCACTTTGTTTTTATTTGGATTTTATATAATATATAAACAAGTTGCATTAGTTAAAAAGGGAGAATTCAGCAATAAAGACCGATTTCAATGCTTATTTTATGGCCTTATCTTTAGTTTATCTATTATGGTAGTTTTTACTGTAGCTGTCATTTTTACTGTAAGAAGCCCTGATTTTTGGGACCCAGAAACAACGCCTCCTGATGTTCATCCTCTAGCATTATTAATACCGTTTATCTGTTGTTTAATTTATGTCACTTTTTATCCTATTATCGATTTCCTTTTCATTGCTTTAAGTAAAGAATCTGATGAAGGATTAACACCGTTTCACAAATTTATAAGAAACAAGATAATTAATACCTCAAGTAATAAATATACAAACGTATTAATTGCTTTAGCTTTTTTCCTCTTAGTTTTTGTTCTCCCGCCTATTTTATTGTCAATAGTAGGTCTACCTTTTATTATGATTTGGATAACTTGGAGTCTTGTTTATCCAATAATGATATTAACTTTTTATGGATCCAAGGGATATATAGCGGGAATTTCAGATACTTATTATCATATTCCTGATGTAAGAAGATCAATTTTTCTTAATTTTGAGAATGCCAAGAGAGGATTAAACCAATTTAAATCTGAACCGGGATATTATATCATTTTAGGAATAATGATTTTTGTCTTTATATGGGCTTGGATTTCGTTATTCCAAACAATTGCTTTTTTCTTTATGTGTATCACACTTTCTATATGTTCATTGGCAATATCAACAATGTCTTCTGCTTTTGTCTTTGTTACTTTATTTTTTGGAATTATTGGATACTTTACTCGTTTTTGGAGTAGGAAAATAAAATATAGAGGGATTGATATATATTTTGCTGCTTATTTAATGGCTTCTATAGGAATCAATGTTTTAGTTAATTTCTTAATAGTTAATCCCGATAAATTGCTATTTACTTTTAACTTATGGGTCTTCACCAATCAAATTGTTCCAAATTATGTTATGTTTGCTTGGGCTGCTGTTATTGAAGAAATTGTGTTAGTAGTTTTTACTTCTTACTTTTTTTTGGCAAGAAATAATGAATTTATTACTAATATTAAATATTCTAAAATTACTAAATCAGGTCAAACTTTTGATCCAATTCCACTATTTAATTTAATTAACCATCCTAGTAACAAAATAAGAGAACATGCAGAACAAACATTGACACTAATGTTTGAAAGAATTCCTTTAAAAAGTGAAATTGACCTTAATAAATGGAAATTTAAAAATTCCTTGCTAGATGGTATAAGTGGATATAATCCAAACTCAAGACATATTTGTAAAAAAATCTTAATTCAACTAGAAAAAGATATTCCAGAGAAAATATTACCTTGGATAATAGAAGCATTAGAATCTCCAAATTATGATAAATGCATTCCTATTACAAAAACGCTTTTAAATGCAAATATAGATTTTGTTGAAAAAGTACCTAAAGATTTAATTATTAACTTAATTGAAGATTCAGAATGGAGATTAAAATTATTAGGAATTAAAATTTTTAAAAGACTACTAAAGAAAAATAGTGATTTGATTCTTAAATTAGATATTAATAAATTAATTAATGACCCAAATAGTAGGATACAAGTAGAAATTTTAAACCTTTTAGCAGAATCTTCTTACATAATTCCTATAGATACAATAATTGAAAAAATTTTTCATATTAATAATGAAATTAGCGCAGCAGCAATTAAGAACCTAAAAAATCTTAATTTAAAAGAAATCGATAAAAAAATAATTTCTAAAATTATTCCTCTGATGAAAGATCCATCTAGTTCTGTTAGAGCATCAATTTTTGAGGTTTTGGTAAAAATAGGTAAATTTAAGAAAAACAATATTCCAATATTACCTTTTTTTGATGGATTAAGTGATTCAAATGAAGAAACTCGACAAGCAGCCATAAATGTACTGGAAAAGTATTTTGAAGAGGAACCCGGTTTGCTCGATATTGATTATATGATTAATAAAATCGATCCAAATAATTTTGAGGCATTAAATAGCTTAGTTTCACTTCTTGGAAGATTGTGGAAATATAATCCCAATAAAATATTAAATATTTTATTAATATTTATAAAATTTGAAAATAATCCTTTAAGAAAGACTATTTCAAATATTTTAATAGAAAATCATGCTGAAAATCCTGAATTAATAGTTCAGAACTTAATTAAAATCCCAGATGTTACTAAATATATAACAAGAGGAATTATCTCACAAACCCTAATTAATATTGGTAAAAAAAATCCAAAGAATATAATCCTAAGCTTACTAAATTATCTTGATGATGAAAATGATGATATAAGATTAAATGCTCTTAATTCAATAGATGGCTTGATTGAACAATTTGTTGATTATAGTAATTTGAAACCAATCCTATTACAATTACGGAAAGATAAGAACAAACAAGAAAAGAAAATTGCCTCACGTATTATCTCAAAAATAGCTCAAAAAGATTCTTCTCTATTAAAACCTTATATTTCTGAATTCTTACAGATATTAGCTAAACAAGAGTTATCTGTGAGAATTTTTCTTATTAAATCTCTATTAGATATTGCTAAAGATTCTCCAGACCTTATTCCTATCAAAGAAATTTTAAATTTTCTTAACGATCAAGATTCATTTATCCGGGAAACTAGTGCGAAAATTCTAGGGTATATTGGATATAAACTTCCAATTTCAGTTATCGACGCTTTAATTAATAGAGCATCTAATGATGATGAATGGATCGTTAGAGAGGCTGCTGTAACAAGTTTAGGTGAAATAATTAATCATGTTGATAATAAGGAAAAAATCATTGAAAAATTGGTATCTTTACTTAACGATGAGCAAAATTGGGTTCGAAGATCGGCTTTGAATATTTTATCAACTATTAAAGAGGTAAATAATTCTCATATTTCTCTTAATGATTTAATAAATAATCTTAGGAGTCCTGATCCAAAAGTTAGAGAAGCCTCAGCGGGATTGGTTCGAATATTTAGTAATCAAATAGATGAGATTTTTAATGATATAGTGATTTTATTGGAGGATGAATCAAAAGAAGTACGAGCTAGAGCTATTAATAGTTTTGTTGAAATAATACAAGATGTAGGACTTAAAAAGATCTTATCAAAATTATTACAAAATCTTAGTGATGAGGGTTCTATAGAAACCCAGCGTTCAATTGCCCTAATTTTAGGACGAACAGCTAAATATGAAGATAAAGAACTTAAAAAACGAGTTATTTCTCTCTTAAAAATAAGATGTGAAATGAGTCAAGATCCTATTATTTGTTCAACACTACAGCAACTAAAAGATGCTTAATTTTGTGATTTCCTTTTACAGAAATTTAAACAATAATTCAATAAATCTCACAACAGTCTCTTTTTTTAATTTCTCCATATTTTCTCTTTAATAAAATATGTCATTAATATTAAGAATTAAAAAATTACAAAAAATAATTTAGGCATATCAGAAAAAATAAATGAATTTTCTCATGACAACCCCTTTATCAAGCCCTACTCAACCAATTAATAAAGTTCAACGCTTTGAGGATTTTTATCGTTTATTTCAAGAGAAACCAGGTGTATATAAGTATCAAGATCAAATTAATGATATTTATGCCAAAGGAGGAAATACTCTAATTGTTTTTTATGAAGATTTATTGGCAAGTGAACCAGATATTGCTGAATTATTAAAACAAGATCCTGAAACACTACTTGAAGATGCTATAGAAGCATTTAAAAATTTATTAAAATTTCAAGGATCAAAACTAACTCATCAAAATTATTTTGTCAGAATAACTACTAAAGATAAAATAAGTACTTTATTAATACCTCTAAGAGGATTAAGGGCAAAACATATTAGTACCCTAGTATGGTCTAAAGGTATCTTAGTTAGATGTTCTACCATAAGACCTAAGATAATAAATGCTTCTTTTGAATGTAATTTATGTGGAGCCCAATTTGATATTATTCAGTTAACTTCTAGAATAAGATGGCCTAAATTTTGTGTAAATAAGAGATGTAAAGCAAAAGCACAAACAGACTTTAGACTTATATCAAAAAGTTCAGAATTTATCGATTGGCAAAGCGTCATGATTCAAGAGATACCAGAAGATTTGCCACCTGGAAGAATTCCTAGATCAGTTCAAGCAATTTTAACTCATGATTTAGTTGATTCAGTAAAACCTGGAGATAGAGTTAAATTGATGGGAATTTTTAAATCGGTTTTAGCCCAATCAACTAAAAGTAATAATTCTACTTTATTCAAAACTTTTTTTGATATTAATTTTATAGATCCAGAAGATAAAGCAGAAGATATTATTGATCTCTCTAAGGAAGATAAGAAAAAAATTGAAGATCTCTCAAAAGAACCATTTATTCAAAAAAAAATAGCACGTTCAATTGCTCCCGATATATATGGGAGAGAAGATCTTAAAATAGCATCGGCTTTAAGTTTATTTGCAGGAACAAGGAAAAAAAAACCAGGAGGAGGTTATAAAAGAGGTGATATACACGTATTATTTGTAGGAGATCCTGGAACAGGAAAATCAGAAATTTTAAAAAGTGCCATAGAAGTATCTCCCCGGGGATTGTATACTTCTGGAAAAGGTTCCACTGCTGTTGGTTTAACTGCGGCAGTAATAAAAGATACTGATACGGGTCAAATGAACCTTGAAGCGGGTGTTGTTGTATTAGCAAATGGAGGTGTTGCGGCGATAGATGAATTTGATAAAATGGATACTGCAGATAGATCTGCTCTCCATGAAGCAATGGAACAACAAACTGTAAGTATTGCTAAAGCTGGAATTGTTGCAACATTAAAAGCTCAAACTGCTATTATAGCCGCTGCTAATCCATATTCTGGAAGATATGATAGATATAAAACACCTACTCAAAATATTAGATTACCTCCTTCTCTCTTATCTCGTTTTGATTTAATTTTTGTAGTTGTTGATAAGCCTAATCCAGCAGATGATGCTCAAATGGCCGAATTTATTTTAAAAAATTCTATGATAAGCTTAGAAGAGACATTTGAAGAAAATGATACTTCTGTAGCACCTATCTCGAGAGATCTTCTTAAAAAATATATTAAACATGCTAGGAGGACATGTAATCCAATCTTATCTGATGAGGCTAAAGATAGAATAAAAGAATTTTACCTTGAATTAAGAGGTCAATATGATAGTGAAGATGCAATCATATCAATTTTAGCAAGAAATCTAGATGCTTTAGTTAGGCTTAGCGAGGCTTATGCTAAAATGGCGTTAAGAGATAAAGTAATTAAAGAAGATGTAGAAGAAATAATTAAATTATTTAAAAGATATCTTAAAGATACCGGTTATGACGAAACAACTGGTAAAATAGATATGGACCGAATTTTTGTTGGTCAATCTAGAACTAATCTAAACAAATTAGAAAAGATAATGAATAGATTGAAAGAAATCTTTGAAGAAAGTAATTGGAGAGCCCTTGAAAAATCTAATGTTATTCAAATTTTAGAGTTAGAAGAGAGTTTAGATAAAAAATTCATAGAAAACGCTTTGGATGAGTTAATAAAAGAGGGAACTCTGTACGAGCCAAAAAGTAACCAAATTAAATTTACAAATAAATTAGATTAATCTCTAATTTACAACTTTTATTAAAATTAGTTCAATTTTTAAAAGAAAAATTTAACAGCTGCTTCCGAGATAATTTTAAATGCGAGTTCAACATTTTCTCCCGTTTTTGCAGATGTCTGAATAACTGATATAAAATTAATTTCCTTTTTTATAGAATTAATTTCTAATTCACTTAATTCCGTTCCTAAATCACTTTTATTTGCGAGTAGAATAATTGGGGCCTGGGCACAATATTGTTTTACGTCCGGAATCCAGAATTTTTCAATTTGATCGAATGTGTTTCTGCGTGTTAAATCCCCTACTATAATAATTCCTTTAGCTCCAGCATAATAAGATGGTCTCATACTTATCCAACGCTCTTGTCCAGCGATATCCCAAAGCTGAAGTTTTGTATCATTATCCTTTTCTAATTTTATATTTTTAGTAAAAATGTTTGTACCTATACTTGACCGATAATCTTTAGTAAATTGCCCAGTTATAAATTTTTTAACTAAACTTGTTTTGCCAACAGCAGGTTCTCCAATAATAATTATTTTCAGTGTGTATTTCTTAATCTTGTTCATATATGATTAATTCTATGAAGAAACTTTTTTAAGTATATATATAAATATTAAAATAATTAAGTTCTGAAATACTATATATAGAAAAATAGAGAGATAATATTATGACTACAGGTATAATTTATGATGACATTTATTTAGAACATGATATTGGAACTCAACTACAACATGTAGAAAGCCATGAAAGATTAATTGCTATAATGAATTTTTTAGAAAAACAACAATTACTTGAAGATCCGAACTTTAGAATAATCAAACCAAGAAAAGCGAATTTAGACCAAATTAAGTATGTCCATGAAGAAAGATTAATTAAAGAAATTCAAGAAATATGTGACTTAAGTGCTAAAACGCACCGTCTTCAGGCTATTGATATGGATACTGTAGCATCCCCCAAAACCTATGAAGCATCGTTATTCTCAGTCGGTGGAAATCTACAAGCTATAGATGAGATATTAAATAATAATATAAAGAATGCTTTTGCATTAGTAAGACCTCCTGGACACCATTCTAATTCACATCGATTTGCTGGATTTTGTATATTCAATAATATAGCTGTCGCAGCTGAATATCTTTTTAGAGAAAAAGGAGTAAAAAAAATAATTATTGTTGATTGGGATTGCCATCATGGTAATGGGACTCAAGATATATTTTATCAAGGTTCTAAATCAGATTCTGGTGAATTAGTAATGTTTAATTCACATCAATATGGTTACTTTTATCCAGGTACGGGAAATTACAATGAAATTGGCACAGGTAAAGGAGCAGGAAACATTATTAATTATCCAATGCCTGCTGGTTCAGCTGATGATGTTATACCTCTTTTTTTCGATGAAATAATCGCTCCTGTATGTGAAGAGTTTAAGCCAGAATTTATTTTAATTTCTGCAGGTTTTGATACCCATTGGACAGATCAATTAACAAATATGAATTGGACATACCAAGCACCTGCAAACTATCTTAAAAAAATTAAAACAATCGCAAAAAAATATGCTAATGAGAGGATTCTTATAACTTTAGAGGGAGGTTACGAACTAGATAAACAAGCTCGCGCTGTTTATAATTGTTTGAAAGTACTTAATGATGAAGATGATAATCTTATATTAGAAGAAGCAAGATCTTCTAGGGTAGAATTGATAGATTACTTCAATAACAAATTAATTCCCGCATTGAAGGATAAATTAAAACCATATTGGGAGTGCTTTTAAGAAGTTAATTACAAAACACTTTTATATTTACATTTACGCTATTATTATAATTGCAGAAATATTATATAATAAAATTTTAGTTTATAAAAATTATATCTAGATTATTATGTCAGATGAATATAAGAGAAATAATAATGATAAAGAAAAGGAAAAAAAACCTTTTTCAGCACCATCGATGCCTCCACCAACAATAACACCCCTTACACCCCCTCCTTCAATGCCAGCTCCAACAGCTACGCCCCCTGCGGCCCCTTCCCCTCTTACAACTCCTCCAATCCCCCCACCTATAAGTAAACCTATTCCTTCTCCTATAACTGATTCCACACCTTCAATTTCAATAACCCCTTTACAAGAGGAATATGATTCAGTTAGAATACAACTCCAAGAAAAGGATTCTATAATAAATCAATTACAATCTCAAATTAATGATTTCAATACTCAAAATTCACAATTAAATGCGGTAATTCGAGAAAAAGAAAGCCAAATGAATCGAATAACAAATCAATTACAATCACTTCAGAGTTCAACCGAAGCTTATCAACAACAGGTTAAACAATTAACAGATGAAAATTCTCAACTAAAAGCTCATATTCCTGGATTACAACAACAAGTTCAAGAACTTCAACAACATAATTCTATGTTACAACAACAAATTGGACCATTACAGGCACAGATTACTAAATTGCAGGAAGAAGTTATATATAAAGAAAAACGAATTGAAGAATTAAAAGAACCTAAAGCTGTAATGCCTTCAAGTTTAGCACAAGGTATAACAGATCAAACAACAAGCTATATTACTAGCTCAACTTTAACCCCTACAACAACATCTACACCAAGCCCATCTGTTGGAACAGGATCTGGAAGAAGAATTTGCCCCAATTGTGGTGCAAGTGGGTTTGCTGTAAAAGAAGTTGAAGATAAAACACGAATAATCAGCTACATTCCAAAACCTATTTATGCAAAAAAGCTGGTATGTACTAAATGCGGCTTTGAATTCTAATGTATTCATTTTTGCTTTTAAACCATTAGGGTATTCTTTAATTCTTTTTTGAGATAGTTTATTTTATAGCTACTTCAATTGAGCTATTTTTTAAAAGTTACTAACAACAATCTACAATAAAATTCTTTACAATATCTTTTTTAAAGAAACTAACAACTTAAAATAGTATGTGGAAAATTATAAATATAATAATTTCAATTAATATTCTAAACTCTTTTTTGAAAAAAAAAACGGTTTATTTTGATATCCTATGTCTGAATTAAGAGAGGAATTATTAGGCGGCGGTATTAATAAAAAAAGAGTAATTGGAACAGTTTTAGTAGCAGTAATTTTAATCAGTATTTTTGCGTTCTCAACAGTTTTTTTTAATTTGCTTTTTGGTTCTCAAAGACCGTTCCCTAGCAAGGAGAAAGCAAAAGCTGAAGAAGAAGATCCAGAATTAATTAAACCCCCTTTTCCTTTTGATGAAGATTTTTTTCAAGATTTATTTGATGATTTGACTCCAGAACAATTGCAGGAACTAATGGATATGCTACCAGACATGTTAGATGGTAATATTGATGATCTTGATCTAAATGATTTTTCAGAAGCTCTCTTGGCACTATTAGGATCTCTAGCTGCTGAGAAAGAGATTTTTAGGGTTTATGATTATCAACTATTCATAGATATGGCAACTAAATTATGGAGATATGAATGTTTTGATGAATATACTGGGGAAAGTTGGCACTCAACAGCAGCTAGTAGTGTATTTGATTTCATCAGTTATGGTGAGTATTTATCACAGTATTCCTCTTGTGATATAATAACCATTAAAATGCCACTTACTCCTAATTTGGGTGCGAATTCCATGGTGATCCCTTCATTTTTTCCAACTCCTTTTATTATGGATGGAAGTGTTTATGCAGAAAATTTAGATCTAGGATCTGTTAATCTAGAGAAGACTGATTTTAACTGCACCACAATAGATCTTCAATTTTTTCAAGAAGATCCTGTTAATCTGACATATGAGTTATTTGGATTAGATTTACCAAGTAATAATGAGATTAATAATAGTGCTGTTCAGGCACAATACACTCCGGTTTTCATAAAAAATAAATATTTAAAATTACCATTCGGGATACAAAATTATATCAATAATTACCCAAATATCAAAACTCACTATGATGCTTTAGATTTGATTATTGGAGATACAGATAATACTTTTGAGGTTGCTAATAAAATAAGAGGTTATCTTCAATATAATTTCCTATCACCTTTAACAGGAATGGATATTTTCAGCTACAATGCGGCTCCAGAAGGAAGAGATATTGTGGATTATTTCTGCGAGCAAGGAGAAGGTCTTTGGTCAGATTTTGCTACTGCATTTTGTGTATTTGCTAGAGCTTTTAATGTTTCAAGTCGTTTTGTGGATGGTTTCAATAGTTTCGGTATTGAAGAAGGTTTTGATACACAAGAGGGTAAGGACTATTTTGCAATTAAGTATTTAAATTTATACAGTTGGGCTGAAATTTATGTTCCAACCGATGTTTCTGGAAATGGTAATTGGGTTCAAATTGATGTTTTTGAAGCGATCCCTTATACCCCTTTTACATCTGAATTTAATATTAGTGTTTCAGCTGATCAACTATCTTATTCTCGACCAGATGTGGCAAATATTACTGCTATATTAACTTCAACTAACAGCTCCGTAAACGGTAGAACAATAACTTTCAATGATTATACTACCGGGCAACTAATCGGCCAATCCATTACAGATTCAAATGGTGAAGCGTCGATTCTTGTAAATATTAATAATTCTCAAGTTGTAGGACCACATATTATTGAGGCAGCATATGGTTTATCTGCAGTTAATTACACATTATTTACTGTCTTAGGTCCTATTGAAGTCAATCTTAATAGTGTTAATCCCACCGAGGTTAACATATCTGACGCTATTCTTCCAGATAGTACCGATATTCAAGGTTATGTATATGATCCAATCAGCGGATTAAGAGTTGAGAGTGCAGAGGTTAATTTCATTTTATTTCAGAAAGGTACAAACATTGAAGTACCAACCGCATTTAATCCTGCAGCTAGAAATACAGATGTTAACGGGGATTTTGATGGAATATTGAATTTAGAACCTTCGGTCTCATCAGGATTATACGAAATAAGAGTAGATTTTAACGGAACTTGGTGGATTGATACGCCTTATTTTAATTTTCCATTTACACCTATCCCACTTATTACTGATTCGAGCAATAGATTAGAGTTTAATGTGACTGAAGCATTACCCTTGTTATTTGATTTCTTTATAAATGGAACAACTCCTACTGACTATGAAAATCCAAAAATAAATCGCAATGATTTTTTAAACTTAACAGCATATCTTCAAATAGGTCCCGATCCAATATCAGATGGAGCTTTGATTGATTTTTATGATGTAACACAAGGCAATCCTATTGGTTCTGCTTTAACGAGCTCTGGATATGCTCAATATGTATATCAAACTGATGCAAGTACTACTGCTGGACCACATTTAATATATGCAAAATATGGTGCAAATTATGTTTATTCATATTTCATCTTAGATGAACCAATAAGTGTTAATCTTGATATATGCCCGTTCCCTCTACAGGTGAACCGAAGCACTTCAATTGGTAGAAATTTTTTAATTCATGGATATTTGAATGATATAAGCAATGGAAATCCTATAAAGTATGGTTTAATTTCTGTATTTTTACTTGATTCTGGTATTCCCGTTAGTAAATTAATTTTAGAGTCAGGATCCTACCAACTTGATGAAACGGGAGAAATTAATTTAACTTTTTCAGTAATGGAGGATACAGATCCACAAAATTATACCTTACGAGTCGACTTTAATGGTCAATTTGGCTATCCATACTTCTTTAATTTAGGTTTTATGCCTAATTTTGTTGATTCTGCCAATGGTTTTTATGATTTAACTGTAATTGATCCATATGATATTAATATAGATTTCTATATTGATGGAAATCCAACTTTACCTGTGTATGATGATATAAATCTCCCCGAGAGATATAATCGGGGAGCATTAATTAATTTTACAGTTAATATAACACAAACTGGTAACCCAGTATCCACAGGCATAGTGACCCTCACTGATGTTTTTACCGATTCTTTATTAGGTTCACACACATTTAATCTAACAGATCCTGGATATTATGAATTTTATCCTATTGATACGACTTTATGGCATGCTGGATTACATCAAATAAGGGTTGATTATGTATCTGGTCCAATTACAGTTATAGAAACAACATATGTGATTATAAATGAGACTATGAACATTTTTACAAGTTTAAATAAAAACTCCGTTTTAAGGGGTAGTGTTGATAGTTTTACTGTCTCAGGTACAGTTCAAGAAAGTGGAGAACTTTTAAGAGGATTATTAGTTAATATAATATTGCTAAACAGCACTCTTAGTGATTTTTCTGCATATCTAATTGGTCCATCAACTTGGATAACAAATGACGTAGGTTATTATCAGTTTGTTAATTCAATTGATATAAACTGTCCTCAAGGAGAGTATTATATAAGAATAGATTTTAACGGAACTATAAGTTATACTGATATATTTTTAAATGATTTTTTGATTCATAATAGTAGTTTACTCATACCATTGAATATAACAGCTGGGACAAAAATAACATCCCTTTCATATTATCTTGAATATGACCCATTCCCTGATAGTTGGGCTGACGGAGATACACTATATGTATTAGGAAATTTAACATGGGACAACAATAATCCTATAACTGGAGTAATTATAAATGTCACAATTATTGATGAAACTTATGACACGATTGTCATATATAACGACGTTGTTTTAACAGATCCTTATGGAGGATTTAATGTTTCAATATTTATCGATGAAAACGATTCCTGGCCCACTTTAAAAAGTAATACTGAAATTAGAGTTTCTTTTGATCCAATAATTAATGGCATATATTATGCAGAATCTGATGAGGAATCTATTTTTCCTTCATAGTTATAATTTTAAAAGAAAATTGATAAAAAATTTATGGTAATTATTTTGAATGAAAGGAACAAAATGAAAAGCATTTCATTCGGAATCTTTATTGTATTGATTTTCTTCACATCCTCATTGTTTTTTTATAAGAATTCTGATATTTTAAATCAGAATACTTGTGATAGTAAACAAAATAATGATATTGGGAAAAATCTCAAAGTATCATCAATAATAGGAGTCATTAATTTAACAAACTACTGGATTGATGGAACGCGTCATTATCATAATTCAACTATTACAATTGAAGGGAAAATATACAAGCCAATTCCTCCACCTCCTCCTTATATAAATCTCTCAGGTTATAATGTGGCAATCGTTGTAAATGATATTTTGGATACAAGATACAATGCTACTTCCGATGGATTTGGTGGATTCCAAATTAATTATAGAATCCCCTTCACACTTGATGTTTATTCAAGTCATAAAATTGAAGTTGAATGTATTGATAATCTAGGGATTGATGAGATTAAGAAAAACAATTATTTTAATATTTATGTAAATGCAACTTCTGTTTTCGATATTACTGGAAAAGATATCTCTCCTAAAATTCCAGGAGAGGATTTTAGAATTGAAGGATTTCTAAAGTATGACCATCTGAATGGTGCAGGTATACCAAACGTCCAAATAAATTACAATTGGTTTAATAGTTCATATAATTGGCCAAGTAATAACTTTTTTACAAATCCCTCTGATGGCTCATTTTCACAAGATATCCCAATCCCTACTAATATATTAGATCAAAATATTAGTTTAAATTTAAGTTATTCAGGAGATTTCCCAAATATTGGAAATTCAGAAATTATTACGCATATATCAAATCTATTTTCGAATATAACTTGTTACTGGAATACTATTGATAAAGCAGCTGAAAGAGAATCAATTACAATAGCGGGGCAAATAGTATCATTTAGCAATAATTCTCTTGAAATAAGTAATAGAACATTATTTATCAGTTTCCAAGGAACTCAAATTGGTGTTGATATCACCGATTCAAATGGATTTTTTTCCTATACTTACACCGTCCCGCCAGGAATAGGTATTAAATTAATTGAAATTGATGTATCAAATAATGCAGGGATTTTGCTTTCTTCTAGTAAACCTATAAATATTACTGGAGTCTCTTACACTCCTACCACCCCTCCTGAATTACCACCTTTCTTAATATTTTCATTAATATTTTTTCCAATATTAACAGCAGTTGTAGCAGTTTTGGGAGTTTTTGGATATCGTTATTATAAGAAACAAGAAAAAGAATCGCGGGTAGTTACTCTACCACTCGAATCAAAAATTATAAATCTTAAAATTCTTAAAGATACAGGAAGATTAGAAGAATCAATATCATACTTATTTAATGCAATTTATATGGATTTAATAAATGCTAAGTATAACCGAACAAGAAAAATAAACGAAACTATTAGAGACTTTGCAATAATTTCTGTTAAAGAATTGAAACTAACTCCAGCAGCAATTTACCCTTTCATTCAAAAAGTAGAGGAGATAATCTATGCAAAACCATTTTATATAACTGAAAAAGATTTCTACATTACATGTGAATTATTTTCCCCAATATATTTTCAATTAACAGGATTTAATTTTATTTTAAATTTTTAAGCACACCATAATTTAAAATTCAACAGTAAAAATGCAAAAAATGTAAAAAAAATTATAAATTTAAAAAAAATTATTATATAGATTATTTTAAAAAATAATAGAAAATGGTAAAAAAATAATGGCAAAAAAGAAAAAGAAACGACCAGAACCAGAGATTAATATAAAACAAAAATTTGATAATGTCAAAATACTCGTTGAAACAAATCGACCCAAGGAGGCAATAGCCTATATTTATCTTGTTTACGATGATATTCTAAATGTTAAGTTTAAAAAACCAAGATTAGCACATCAGACGATTCGTGAATATGCAATAAAATGCGTTAATGAATTAGAAAAAAGTCTAAAACCAGAATCTGTTTATCCTTTTATTAAAAAAATCGAAGATATAATCTACGGTGGAGTAGAACCAACAAACAAAGAATTGAATTATACAATAGATTTATTCACAAATTTATACAATGAAATTACTGGAAAGTCATTTGTGTTTAAACTCTAGGTTCAAGTAGGTATTATATTTTTTATTAATTTAAAAATAATTAAGAAGTAAACCACAATGGTGAAACCGGCAAAAGCGACACAAAAGAGTCTTAATATTTCAAAAGGGATAATTTTTACATTCCTTACTATATACCTAATAGTATTTGGATTTTTAATTACCAATTTTATTGTTATTTATCAACAACAAAATCCAGAGGTTTTACCTATTTTTGTGACTTATATTCCTATGTTATGTTATTTGGGCGCTATTTTTAGTGGTATTACCTTTTTTGTATTTTTAAGAAATGCTACCACACAAAAAATGCGAGAAACTCAATCACGAAAAAAAATAAAATCTGGTTCAATATACAAGCAAGCGCTTTTTATTATTATATTTGTTTTTGTTTTCATTCCTTTATTTTCACCAATGATTGATCAAGGTAAAAATAATCAAAACCACTCAATATACAATACTGAATATTGGAATGGGGCTTCAGATTTTAAACGAGCGATTGAGGATGATGGTTATGATGTAATGGCAGTACAATCTAGTTTAAGTGCAACTGATAGGCTTATAAATACCACAATTAATAATAAAGAAAAAAAATCTATATTACTAATTCTATTAGGCCCAAATCAATTTTATGATCCTATATTCGAAGTCCCCTATTTTATAGAATTTTTTAAAGGGGACAATTCCCTTTTAATATGTCACGATCATGGCTCAACAAGTACTTTATTATGGGAGATTCTTATTGCGAGTGTTTTTGAACCAACAATAACAATCCCTTTAACAATTTTTCCCGATGGGATATTGCGAGATAACTCTTCTTTTGATACGAATCCAGAATTTCCTGTAATTAAAAGTTTCACATCTCATCCAACTACAGCTGGTGTAAATAATGTTATTCTTTCAGTAGCTTCTTGTGCGGTAGGAGGACCCTTTATTGAAGCTTTTGGATGGACTTCAATAGGGTCTACGACTGAATACGGATTTATTGATAAAAAACCATATAATGGATATTATGATTCTCCCAATGATGATCTTAGTTTAGGTTTTATGAGTATTTTGGCAGGAGCTCTGCCTATTCCGTTTCCTTCAAGTTTACCCCTCGGGGGTTATTCTCAAAGTGTTTTTTTGGCTAGAGATCTAGGAACACAACGAATTTTTGTATCAGCAGATGCAAGTTTGTTTAATAATGAATTAATAGATGAATATGACAATATGCAATTTGGTTTAAATATCATTGAGTGGTTAACATATGCCAATGAGGGAGGAAATAAAGATGAATGGGTTGTTGTGTTTGATGAAGCACACATAAGACCAGAATATTCAAGAGATCTTACCTCTGCTGGAATATTTGGATATATTATGCAATATATAGTACATTTGTCGACAAACCCTATCACTGCATGGATTTATCCGCTCTTAGCGTTTTATTCATTAAGGAAATATCTTCCTAAAAAGGATAAAAAGAAGGAAGAAGAAAAATTAGCAGAAGAAGAAGAGAAGAAAGAAGAAATGGCACGATTTCGAACTTCTTCATTTTTTGCTCAAAAGATTGAGGAATATAGAGATAAGATGAAATATGCAGAGGCATTAAAATTACTTTATAGACGACTAGAACGAAAATTGCGTAGTCAATTAGGAGGAATTAAAATTACATCTAAAAATGTAATAGATTTGGTTTTAGCAAAAAATCCATCCACCACAAAATTAAAAACAAGAAGATTAAGTAAATTTATGGATAGAATATTGTTAATTAAAGAAGGAAAATCTAAAGTGAAAACTGAACAGGATTTCGAAGAATTATTTTTCGAAATGAGTTGGGCGGTTAATAATATTTAATAATATTTAAAATACAAAAAATTTAATGAATAATTTAAAAAATAAATAAAAAAAACAAAGAGGTATTAAATAAATGGAAGCTCCAGATAAAGCAAAATATTATGACCATGAAGAAATAGATGTAACACCTATTAGGGAAATAGCTCAAGAAGTTTTAAGTGAAGTAAGCCGCGTTATTGTCGGTTATGGAGAAATTCTCCAACAACTCTTCATAGCTCTCCTTGTAAATGGACATGTCCTCCTAGAAGGAGTGCCTGGACTTGGTAAGACGGTAATGGCAAAAACCTTCGCAAAAACTCTTGGAATATCGTTTCGTAGAGTTCAATTCACACCAGATCTTCTTCCTGCTGATATAACTGGTACTAAAATTTTCGATCAGAATGAAGGGGCATTTGTGCTTCAAAGAGGACCATTGTTTGCGAATATGGTTCTTGCCGATGAAATTAATAGAAGTGCTCCTAAAACTCAAGCAGCATTATTAGAAGCAATGGCAGAACGACAAATAACCATTGAAGGTCAAACATTGGCATTAGATAAGCCATTCATTGTTGTTGCAACAGAGAATCCTGTTGAAATGGAAGGGACATATCCCCTACCAGAAGCACAAGTTGACAGATTTTTATTCAAACTTTGGTTAGATTATCCTGAACAAGATGAAGAAGTGGAAATTATGCGACGACAAATCTCAGGAGAATCTCCTTCAGTTGAAGCTATAACTGCTGGAGAAGAAATTCTTGCTGCTCAGAAAATTATGAATCTGGTCTATATTGATGATAGGATTTTAAAATATATTCGTGATATTATACTAAAAACACGAAATCATCCGCAAATTGCTCTTGGTTGTGGTCCTCGGGCTTCATTAACTTTAATGAAATGTGCTAAAGCTCGTGCTGCAATATTAGGTAGATCTTATGTAACTCCTGACGATGTAAGAGCATTGATTGTTCCGGCATTAAATCACAGAATTCTTTTAAAACCAGAAGCTGAATTAGAAGGTCTTGATACGCAAAGTATCTTAAAATCAATCGTAGAAGATATTCCCATCCCCATTTAAATCAAAAATTTTTCTTTTTTATGGGTGTAATATTTATATTGAATTAATAGAAAAAAAAGTGGTGGAGTTATATTTTAGGAGGAAAAGGTAGAAGTTTAATTTTATTTGCTGTATTTTTCCTTACAGCGGGATTTGCATTTGTAAATTATTTCTTAATTTATTTTGCTATATTACTATTATTTAGTACGATCATTAGTCTACCAATTTTCCACTATAAAATGAATGTGGAAGAGTTAAGAGTACATAGAGAACTTGAGAAAGAAAAAGTATTTAAGGATGATTTTGTTCATGTGAAAGTAGTAATTGAAAATATCGGTCGCAGTAGTTTTGATTTTATTGAAATTAGAGACACTTATAACCCACAGCTATTTAGATTAATTTTAGGCGAAAATTTTATCTCTACTAGAATTGGACCCAAAGCTGTAATTAAATTTTCTTATGTCCTTGAACCAAGAGTCAGAGGTGAATATGCTCTCGGTCCTTTATCAGTAACAGTTAAAGACAGATTAGGTTTTAATTCACTTGAGAGAATTGTACCAAATAGTGTTACGGACATTCTTATCTATCCACCCTATGAAGATATTAAAAGAATTGAAATTTTAGGTTCAAAAAGATCTTTGCAACTTAATTATGGTGTACAAAGATCGAAACAAAAGGGACTTGGTTCAGAGTTTTATGGCATGAGAAAATATGTATTTGGAGATCAGTTTAGACTTATTGATTGGAAAGCAAGTGCTCGATCCCAGACTTTAATTGTCAAAGAATTTGAGAGTGAAAGAGATGTGACTGTAATGATATTAGTAGATTCTTCAGATACAATGGCGGGGGGAGCAATTGAAAATACTAAATTTGAATATGCTATAAGAGCTTGCATGTTGTTAACTAAAGTAGCATTAACAAGAAGGGATAATGTAGGTGTGTTTACATTTTCAGATAAAAAGAATTTAAACTTCTTAAAGCCAAACCGTGGAGAGGAACATTTCTACCAAGTTCTAGATTTTGTAGCCAGAATTAAGCCACAAGGAAAGTGTAAATTCGTTGAAGCAATGGATAATTTTACAAAACGTTTTCAAAAACGAAGTTTAATTTTTGTAATTTCCGATTTAGAAGCAAATCCAAAAGATATATCCCAAGCTATTAAAAAGTTAGTTCCTTTCAATCATAGTATTATAATTATTAACCCATTTAGTCCTTGGTTTGAGATTCATGAAATTGATTTATCCTCAACAGATAAAGCTTTAGCAGAAGCGATAAGCGAAGAAATGATGGAACATGTCCTTATTATTAGGCAAGAACTGCGAAATTTGGGAATAAATATAATAACGTGCGGACCTGATGATATGATGAATCAGGTTTTAAGTAATTATATGGAAGCGAAGAAAAAAGGGAGGGCGTATTAAAAATGGTTCGTGTATATTTATTAATATTAAAAATTATCAATTTAGCAATATTTTCTTGGTTATTCATTATTTTTCTAACTTCCATTTTTGATTTCAACGAAGTAATTACAACAGCCGATGATGAATTTGTTATATTGGCTTTTTTTGGTGCAATACGCAACATATTTTCCTATATTATTTTCGGTGGTGGGTATGTAATAACTTTTGTCTGTATGTTTCTTATGGGTTTTTATCATCCTACTATTCGTTATGTTATTGAAGCTTTCTTTAAGAAATATTTACTTTCATGGTTTTCGTTTGATTTAGAACATATTCGGGAGCTTTTAGGTGATAATAACTTCCAATTGCAAGATCTAGCCTTACCAGATATTCCTAAATTAATAATGGGTGAAGCAGGAGTATTATTTAGTGATTTCTATTTATTTATTTTCCAAATACTCTTTTTAATATCAATTATTTATGCAATTAGAGCTTTTTTCAGTAGTGATCCAAAACGTTCGTTTGTAGCAATTGGATCAGTAATCCTTATGATTATTATTCCTTTAATGGTAGAAGGTTTACGAAATATGTTGGACTTGTTCAATTTTCAAATTGCCTACTTAGAAGAAATGGTTAACCCACTTGATCCCATTCTAGACGATATACCACTCGATGATTTTTATGCATTTATGACAAGTCCAGTTATCTTATTTGGTATAATATCTTATATTTATCTAGAAATTTCATTTCAAATTAATTATGCTGATATAGTAACAAAACCCTCTTTAGAAAGAAGTGATAGACTAGAAGCTCAATTGAATATACTCGCAAGAGAATCATACTTTATTACTGCTAATATTGATAAAATTAAACAAGAAGCCAAAGAAAGGATCAAAGAAATTGAATCAGAACAGAAAGAAGGATTAGTGGTTGGAAAATTTTTTGCAAAAACAGGCAAACGATTCTCATACGTAAAAGAAATGATTGAAAGGAAAAAGTTAGAGGAAGAGGAAAAAAAGTTAGTTACTGCAGCATCAAAAACGAGAAGACTTGGGAGATATATAAATCGCCTTTTCCGAGAAGATCCAGAAGCCAAGGATACATTAACTGCAAGTTCATCAGCTCCAAGAGCTCGAAATTTAGCAACATCGACCATAATCAATTTTATCTATCGTGTAGGCCTATTATTGATTATAAGCTTTATTATAATACACCCACATTGGTTTTTAGATAGTATTTTACAATTACCCCCAGCTATTACTGAAAGTGTTGCAATATATAATCCAGAAGTTATAATAATTATACTAGGACCAATCATGTTGATATTTCCAGTAATATCTAAATTAATATCGTTTATTAAACATAGAAATTTAATAATTCGATTACAACAAGAAGGGCGTATAAAGGAGCTTTTAACATCAGTTGGCGACTACGTTAAAAAAGAACAAGTTGAAATGTCACTAGAGGAAGAAACCGAAGAGGTAGCAACAGAATCTACTTAATTACTTTTTAATTTTAAATTTTTAAATTCAATACAAATTGAGCTAATTCAATTTTTTTCCTTAAATTAGTCATTATTGTATCAAATGAATAAGTTTTAATTCCTAATGCTTCAATTTTAGGTTTTAAACTAATATCTCTATTGTCTATGATATAATGTCCTAAAATATCTTTATAAAATCTCGCAACACCAACACATGAAACTTCTAAACCAAAACATTTCATTAATTTATCTGCTGGACCTTTAATTGGTGCTCCTTCTATGATTGGGCTTATTGCAAGCACTTTATCCTTAACTTGGGAAAGAGCTTTTTGAATTCTTTTTACTTGTAGGATGGTGCCTATCGACACAATTGGATTTGATGGACAAATGATAATTCTTTTTGCTTTTTGTATGTATCCTAATGTCCCCTCGACAGGTAAAGCATCTTCAATTCCTTTAAATTCTACTCTTAAAATTTCTGGTTTACATTGATATTTAATAAAGAATTCCTCGAAATGCATTGTTCCTAAGGGAGTTGTTATACATGTTTCAACAGATTCATTACACATGGGTAAAAGATGAGTAATTACTCCTAAATGTTTACATATCAAATTAGTTATCTCTGCTTTATTAAAACCTTCTTTAAATAGTTCTGTACGATAAATATGGGTAGCTAAATCTTTATCACCTATGTTAAACCATCCTGTCTCATAATATTTTTTCAAAATATTCAGACAATTGAAAGTTTCGTTCGCAAATCCCCAACCTTTTTCTTTATCTACTAAGTTTGCTAATGTGTAAGTTATAATATCTAAATCAGGACAAATTTTGAGACCAAATAATTCAATATCATCACCAGTATTTATAATAATTTTAAGTAATTCAGGTTTCACCACTTCTGCTAATCCTTTAATTAATTTTGCAGCTCCAACGCCTCCTGCTAATACCACATAATAATTTTCATCCATATTTTTAACCTTAAATACTTGGTTCAAATATTATCTCTTTGAATTTTTTACGATTTGGAGCTTTTACCGCTTTAATAGGATACCCTACTGTAAAAAAAGCCATTGGAATATAAGATTTAGGAAGTTTCAAAGCTTCCTTTATGATCTTTTTTGCAAAAAGTGGAGCACAATACCAACAAGCTGCCAATTTTTTTATTTCAAAAGCAAGGAGCAGATATGTTGCTGAACTGCTAATACTCTGTATACCTAAAAAGAATTCATTTTGCATTCTTTCAATATCTTGATACTTTTCTAGATCCTGTTCATCCAAACATAATAAAATTAAAAAAGGTGCTTTTAAAAATTTGCTTCTTGTTTTTTCTACTTTCTTCTTAATCTCTGCTTCACTTAATCTATCTTTATGTAAATCTTTTCTAAATTTTTCATTCATTTTATCTATTAAACTTTCACGTTGCTTACCTCTCTCAAGAATAATATATCTCCAAAATTGCCCATTATGAGCACTTGGAGCCCAACAGGCTAGTTCAATGCATTCTTCTATAATTTTTTTGTCAACATCTTTAAAAGCAAAATCCATTTTGTAGCTTCTTCGATTTTTAAGTATTTCTAGAAAGCTTTCATGTTTAGGCTCTCTAAATAGATCAAGTTCCTTTTCTCGTAGAATAGTTTTTATTGAAGCTTTTTCACTAAATTTAAAATTATAACCTTTAATTAATACAACTGGAATCCCTTCATCTGATTCTCCCATGATCAACTGCGCTGCCGCTGCCAAACTATCAACTTGACCAATAATTGTTGTTTGAAGTTGATGTCCAAATAAATCTTTTTTACCTCTCATATCTAAAATTGGTTCTATCCCTGATACTCCAATAGCAGTTCCTATAGCTCCTACTCTAAAAGCTCTTCCGAATGAATCAGAAATAATTACACCAATATCCTTATTCGTTTTACTTTTTAATGCGATTCTAATTTTCTCAGCATCATGATCTGGATTTTTTGGTAATAAGGTTATAAATCCTTCTTCCTCTACGTTAGATTTATCTATTCCAGCATCTGCGCAGATAAACCCTTGTCTAGTTTCCGATATTAATACATGCTCACTTCTTATAAGTTTCTTTGATTCATCTAAAATTGCTTGAATTAGTTCAGGACTCTTTTCAGGTAAATCTAGAATCCTAATTTTTGGAGCAATAGAATTATATAATTCTATAGCTTTCTTACTTGGACTGATCTCATTTAAATTCCTAATCCGACCACTACTTTTAGATATTATTGATTGAGCTATTACAATTATATCTCTGTCTTCTAGAGAAATTTCATTTTTATTTAAAGCATTTATTATAATTTCAGAGAGTTGGTCTCCCTTCTTAATTAAAGGAATTCCTTTTAGTCCAATAATTTTAATTTCTTTTTTTAAATTCATAATAATTTGACTTTAGATTTTTATATATCTTTTAATATCGGATATTTTACTTTCAGCTAATATTTCATATTTTTCAGGAATTGCACAACAAGCAGAAAAAAACTTAAATTGGATTTTAGAATTATGATTTTTTAACCATTGTAAAGTATGTTTAGATGGGATTTCGATTCTGGTTATACCTGCTTTAATTGCGCATTTTTCAACCTCAATTTTTATCTTCCCTCGGGGTCTCATACATCCTAAGGAAATCTCTGTTTTGGGAAAAGCAAATCTTAAAATAGTTATAATTTTTGCTATATCTTCTGGTTTAGGCGTGTTAAACTTAATCATAGAATTTTTCGGAGGAATTAACACAATGATGACTATCAAAGATGGATTTATTTCAGTTTCTTTAATAAATTTGATAGCATCCAATTCCTTGTTTAGTTTTCCATAAAGTAAACCAACACAAATATGAGGAACGATATTTAATTCATACTTTTTCAATAAGTCTATTGCTTTTTTATATTCATTTAATTCAATATCCAAATGATAAATATTCCTTATAACTTCTTCATCCAAATTTATATCAAATGAAACAATATCAACCCCGACATCAGCAAGTTTCTCTGCTGTTTCTTCATCCAACAAACCTGTATGAGTATTAATAATTAAATTTGTTTCTCTTTTCACTTTTTTGATCGTATCTAAGAAACCTAATAAAGGAACTGAGCCATCTTTCCTACTTCCGCCTGAAATTAATGCCCCAATCCCATTATTTTTAGAAAGACGCATTAAAAATTGCTCCAAAGTTTCATTATCTAATACTTGTTTCATCCCTTTCAAATATTTCTTATTACAATGTTCACATTCTAAAGCACATTCACTCCCTGTTATACTAACTGCAGGAAATCTTTTAGTTGGATTATAGATTTTTAAAATATTTCCAAAATTCTCTTTGGTAATACTTTGAGCTAAATTGAAAAATGCTTCTAATTGATTAAATTCCATTTTTATAAAATCTGAATAATCAGACCATGCAGCATTTCCAGATTTTATTCTTTTTAATAAATCATTAACTTTATTCATATTTTTTTAGCCATATTGCTTTTAAATACTTATCTTGTGCCAGTTTTTTTGCTAAACTTTTCTCCTCATCAGAAAAGCTCCCCTCTTCTAATTCTATTCCTAAAGACTTTTGAAAACCACGTTTTAGTGAACGTATCAACTCATCTTCCTTATAATCTACTATTTGATTTTTAATTCCAATGCATTTAGCTCTTACAGATTTTACCATCCTAGATTTACCTATATTTTCTGGTGGTTTTAAAATAGAATACATCAAATCTGGATCAATATCTAATAAAATTGTACCATGTTGAAGAACAAAACCTTTCTTTCTCACTTGTGCATTCCCAGAAAATTTTTTTCCATCCAATAAAATAGCGGGACAATGAATAATATCTTTTTCTGTTTTAAGTCCATAAAACTTAAGTCCTATAATAATTCCTCGAGTAATTATCTCAAACTGTTCTATTATTTTTTTAGCACCTAATTCTTCAAGAAATTTTATTGGACAAACTATTGAATATGTGATCTCTCTATTTTCATCATGGAAAACAGCGCCTCCTCCAGTTATTCTTCTAACGATATTATATCCTTTTTTATATGCTAAATCTATATTAATTTCGTTCTTCAAACTTTGATTTCTTCCTATACTAGCTGTTGATGGTTTCCATTTATAAAACCTTAGAGTGTTTAATGATTTCTTCTCAATTGTCATCCTTAATATCGCTTCATCTAAAGCCATATTGCAAAATCCATTTCTAACTTCTAGTGGTAAATATCGCCATTTATTCATATCTAATCAGTTGATTTTTATTTCACTACTTTAAGCAATAAATTATATATTTCTTGTTTTTCAAATTCATTTATTATTCTTGGATAATTGTAAATAGGACCTGAAGGTTTAGAAGTATAATAAGGGCGATTACATCCGGGACAACCCGAAGTTAAGAAAGCGTCAGTATCATAGACAATATTTTTTAATTCTATTTTATTTATATTAAAACTTATTATATTTCCTTTTATATTAAAGGTAAAATCTTTTAATGTTTTATTTTTGTTTACAATCAGATATCTTCCCAATTGTATTTTCCTAAAGCTTAAAAGAGATGGTCGATTTTTATTTTCTAATCTAGTCCCTTTTATTGGAGTAAATGCAAAAAGGGATATAAGAATTTTTAGACCGTGTAATTCTTCAATTCGTTCTATTACATCTCTTTCGGTTTCTCCTAATCCAATTATTATATGAGTACTTACAAATCCTTCTGAGAATATTTCCAAAGCCTCCTTTAACTTTTTAAGATGCTGATCCCAACTATATGGTCCATTTACTGCACTCCCTTTAACCATGTTAAAGATTTCGGGAGTAGCTGCATCTAAAGCTATCCCTACTCTTTGGACTCCAATGAGTTTTAATCTTTTTAAGCTTTCTTTCGGCATGGGAGGAATAGCAACAGATATAGGAATATTTGTATTATTTCTAATTTGAATGATAATTTCTACGAGATCATTAAAATTTTCGTGGTAATTGAGAGTCTGAATACATATTCTTTTAAACTTTTTTGATGATTGTAAATATTTCAATTTTGACAAAAAATTCTTAAATGGATAAACAGGCCAGTTAACTCGTGAGAGCATTTCTTCTGAACTCTGTGATAAGCGTGCTTGTGGGCAAAAACTACAATTCGCTATACAATGCCCCTCCTTATAAGTCATAATATAACATGTTGTAGGAGGATCTTTAAACTGAGTAATCCTTCCTAATCCTAAAACAGATGCACTCCCTACAGAAACTCTTACTTTTTCAATATTCACAACTTCAATAGTAAAGGCGTAAAATTAAGTTTTATTCCTTCGATTTATTAATTTTTTTTGTCACTATAATTATTGCTCTTTTAAGAAATATCAGAATGTATTTACCTACATAAAAAATTTATTGAATCAATTATTACAATATTAATTATTAAGAGTACCCCCTAATTTTTACAAAAAGTGTTAAAATTTTATGTTTGAATATGATGCAAAAAAAATAGAAAAGAAATGGCAACATAAATGGGAAAAGGACAAAATTTTTGAAGTTAAAGTGGATCCAAAAAGGAAAAAATATTATGTTTTAGAGATGTATCCATATCCCTCTGGAAAGCTTCATATGGGACACCTTAGAAATTATACCATAGGTGATTGCTACGCCAGATTTAAAAGAATGAATGGTTTCAATGTTCTTTACCCTATGGGTTATGATTCATTCGGAATGCCAGCAGAAAATGCAGCAATTGACCATGGTGTTAATCCAGAAGAATGGACTAATAAAAACATTGAAACTATGAAAAACCAACAAAAAAGGATTGGATTATCATATGATTGGACAAGAGAAGTATATAGTCATAATCCAAACTATTATAAATGGGATCAGTGGTTTTTCTTGCAGATGTTAGAAAAGAATTTGGCATATAGACAGGAAAGTTATGTTAATTGGTGTCCAAAATGTAGTACAGTTTTAGCTAATGAGCAATCTCAAGGAGGAAGATGCTGGAGATGCAATTCTATCGTTGATCAAAAGTTTTTAACACAATGGTTCCTTAAGATAAGAGATTATGCAGAAGAGTTACTAGATGGATTAAATATCGTTGATTGGCCAGAAAAAGTAAAAATCATGCAACGAAACTGGATTGGAAAATCTAAAGGCACAATAATTAAATTCCCAATTATTGGAGAAAGTAAAACTATAGATATATTTACAACAAGACCTGATACACTTTTTGGAGTTACATTTATGGTTTTTGCTCCAGAGCATCCTTGGGTTAGTGAATGGATCAAAGGCACCGAATATGAGGAAGAATACCAAAAGTTATCTCAAGAAGTAATGCATCAAAATAAGTTTGAAAGAACCGATATAGAAATTGAAAAAAAAGGTCTTTTCATTGGAAAATATGCCAAAAATCCAATTAACAATGAAGATGTACCCATATATATCGGTAATTTTGTTATTTATGAATATGGAGCCGGGGCTGTTATGGCAGTACCCGCACACGATCAAAGAGATTTTGAGTTTGCTAAGAAATATGATATTCCAATAAAGATTGTAATTCAACCATACAGTTACGAATTAAACGATGCTAAAATGAAAAGGGCATATGAAAGCGATGGAATTCTTGTAAACTCTGAAGAATTCAATGGTATGGAAAATCGATCAGCAATCAATGCGATAACTGAAAAATTATTTGAAATCAATATGGGATATGCAACTACAAATTATAAATTGAGAGATTGGGGAATTTCACGTCAGCGTTATTGGGGATGCCCAATTCCTATTATATATTGTGAGGAATGTGGAATGGTTCCAGTTCCATATAAAGACTTGCCTGTTTATTTACCAAAAGATGTTTCTTTTACTGGAACTGGCAATCCATTAAAAACAAGTAAGAATTTTATTAATACCAAGTGTCCTAAATGTTGTAAGAAAGCAAAACGCGAAACTGACACTATGGATACTTTTCTTGATAGTTCTTGGTATTTCTTCGCTTTTTGTGATCCTCCTTCTCTTGAGGCAAATATTCCCTACGATTATAATATAGTAAATTATTGGGGCAATATAGATCAATATATAGGAGGTATAGAGCATGCTGTTATGCACTTAATATATGCAAGATTTTTTACAAAAGTTGCTAGAGATCTAGGCCTTCATAAATTTGATGAGCCTTTTCAATCGTTACTTACACAAGGAATGATTAATAAGGCTCATCCATACTGTCCTATCTGTAATATATTTCTTATGAAGGCAGATCTTAAATATATGAAATGTAAAAAGTGCGGAAACACAAAACTTATTCAAAAATCTGTTAAGATGAGTAAGAGTTATGGAAATACAGTAGATCCGGGGGAAATTATTGAGAAATTTGGAGCAGATGCAGCAAGATTCTTTATATTATTTGGCGCTAGTCCATCATCAGGTTTAGAATGGTCTGAAGCAGGTGTTGATTATGCCTCTAGGTTTATAAAAAATACATTTCATGTGTTAACTGAATCATATAAAAATATGCATAAAACTACTACAATTAGAGATACATTGATTAAATATTATTTAAATAAAACAATCAAAGAATATACTGAAAATATGGAAATATTAGAAATAAGAAATGCAGTTAATAATATTATCCAATTTACATCCGAACTAATTAAGTATAAACTGGAAGGTATTAACATTAAAGTTTTCGAAGAGTGTAAGGAAAAATTAATCTTATTATTTCATCCTATAGCACCTCACTTGACAGAGGAAATTTGGGAAATTAGTGGCAGAAAAGAATATGTGAGTTTAGCACCTTGGCCTTCATACGATGAAGAACTCATTACGCAAGAATCTGATCATAAATGGAAATTAATGAAAAATATCTTAATTGACATTAATAATATAAAAATAGCGATGAAAAAAGATTCATTAGAAAAAATCTTAATAATAATTGCCGACCAGTGGAAACTAAAGTTTTACAATAAACTAATGTTGCTAATAGAACATAACAAGAACCAAGGAGAAATTATGAAAATATTAATGCAAGATAATAAATTAAAAACACATGGAAAATTTATTAGTCAAACAGTTGGTAGAATATTAAAAAACGTAGGAAAATATCCAAAATTTACAATCAC
>JBHLLP010000015.1:0-79054 GCA_048885525.1 Candidatus Hermodarchaeota archaeon
AAATTTTTTGAGTCTAAATAATTATATAATTCCTCTTTTGTGAAACTATCGTTTCCTAATTCTTTTATTAGAGAAGCTTTTTATTTTTTTATTTAATCTTGGGTTTTCATATCCTTTTTATATTTTTTTTTAAAAGTCTTGTAGTCTCCTTCTGCTCCATTTCCTCCCATAAAAGTTGGTAAGTAATATGCCACATCTAATTTCCTTGAGAAGATCAAATTCATAAACAATCCTTTTGGCTTCAAGCTTTTATAGAGAGATGTTGCAATATTAGGAGTTTCTCCAGCATTATCAATTATAAGATTCTTTTCTGCGGCTTGAACTCTTTTATATAATGGAAACCATTTCTCATTATTAGATGGTTCTACTCCTACTCCTGGAACCCATTGAATCCCTGTAATTGAAGGTTCTTGTAATAAATCATCTAAATGTTGTATTTGTCCTGGTCCATCTAAATGATAAACAGCGTAATCCATACTTTCAGCTTGCGTAATGATATCAGGTAATACAAATCTTCTAAAATATTTTGGAGAAAGCATAGCGCTAAAATCAGATTGAATAGGATACCATTTTTTTGGGCACCAAATTGGCATCCAACTATTACATCCATCCACATAACGTTCGATAATTGTTTGAAGTTTATTGTATACTTTTAATAATTTTTCAAGAATAATTGATCGACACGCATCGATAATATCAGGACGTCGCTTCATTGTAAGAATTAGGTTTGTTGGACCCAGAAACGAAGATAAAATATCCATTACACCCCCAAGATCAGTTAATGCTATAGAGTACTCGTTTCTTGATTTTTTAGCAAAAAACTCTGTTACTTTTAATAAACGAGTATACCAAGGATTGTCTTTATTTACTTTTACATTCTCTAAAAGTGCTATAATTTCTTCTGAAGATGTATCTTTATGGAACCAAACTGTATTTGATTGAAACTTTGGTATTATTCCAAATACTGAAGCCATAATTCCTGGTCCATAATTTGGAAAAAAACGAGGGATAGCTTCCCCTTCAAAGGACAAACTCCTTAAAATTTTTTCAAATCTTAGAAAAAATTCTTCAAAATTATCCCAATTTTGAGCTAAATACCATGGAATTCCAAAATATTCAGAAATGTTATTTATTTTAAGATTTTTTAAATCTAAAATTAGATAATATGCAATACAAGGTCTATCAATTATTTCGTGGTCCCACCATGCCTTTAAACGCTCTTTAGCTTCATTTATATCTTCTTTATAAATGCTAATTAATCCTCACCTATAATTTAAATAAATTGAATCTCTTAAATTTTCACTTTAAAATATCTAAGTTTTTCTCTTCTGAATTTTTAAAAGCTTGGAAGGATTGACCTTTTTGCTCCAAACCAAAATAATGAACAGGTACCATATCTGGCTCCCCATCAAGTTCAAGAGCTTTAAATACACGTTCTCTTTTTGATAAGATTATGGGTAACGCACCCTAATTTAAAGATAATATTATAAAATTAATACTCCTAATTCGGTGCAATCAAGAATAGAATAATAAATCTGAGATATTTTGATTTTCAGTATCAGTTTTTAACAGTATTGTTAATAACAACACAAGTAAAGAGTTACAATAAAATTAGAGAATATTTAATTAATTGAATCTTATAATAAACATCTAAAGGTGATAAAGGAATAGTGGTTGAATTCTGTCCTGAATGTGGAAATATGTTAAGGAAAAAATCTTGTAAGTGTGGATACCAAGAAGTTCAGACAAAGAATGCATCTAACGCATACATTATTGAGATTTGGGACCCTCCTAATCCTAAGATTATATATTGTAAATTAACGGCTACATCTCAAGATAAACTTAGAATAATGCTAAGCAAAGGAAATTATCCCGAAAAATTAAAGGAAATTACTAAAAAAGTAAAAAATCATCAATATACATGTTGTAATTGTGTCTACTACAATGAAGAGATGGTTCACTGTCAAATCAAAAATAAGTTTGTAAAAGAGGAGTCAATCTGTAAAAGGTTTGAACCCTTTGAGTAATGTACTGAAATTTGAAAATAATCTTTATATACTTGAAAATTCAAAATAAATTAATTTTATTTGCACAAAATTGGTGGCAGCTATAATTCAAAACAAAAATACAAACCCTATTAACAGAGCACTTAAAGCAGAAAGTATTATTAAAGAGACTAAGGTTCTTACTATTGCTAGACTCTCTAAAATGTTGATAGATTTGTTCAGCTCTGATAGAACATTTAAAAAAATTGGAAAAAGAGCAGGTAAAGAGATTGAATTGTATTTTAAAGAATTAGATCAATATATCACTTTTATTTTAACCTCGGAAAAAAATAATTTTGAGTGTTATGTTGAAAGAGCTAAAAATCCTATCTCTAAAGTGATTATAACAGTTAAAGAAGACGATGTTCTTCAAGTATTTAGTAAAATCGTTAGATCAAAAAACAATATTTTTGGATTAATTGGTCTATTGAAATATATTATTCCTGGAAAGATAAAGATTAAAGGATCTTATTTTACTTCCCTAAAATGGGTGAGAACCTTAATGATAGGCAATCATAAAATATTTAAAAAGGATATATAAGGTGTTTACATGAATTTGCGAGATGATCCATTTTTACAGATTTCTAACTCAATAAATAACCCATATATAACAGAATGGCAAAAAAAAGATAAAAAAGTTATCGGTCACTATTGTACATATATTCCAGAAGAATTATTATATGCTGCTGACTTATTACCTTTCAGAATTAGAGCAACCGGTCATGAAGATACTGATTTAGCAGATACATATATGGTAAGATTTACATGTTCCTTTGTTAGAGCAACTTTAGATATGGCATTGAAAGGAAAGTATGACTTTTTAGATGGATTACTTATATGTAATTCTTGTGATCATTCTCGAAGAATGTTTGAATTATTTGATTTAAAAGTTTTTAGAAGGGAGGGATTTACAAAAAATATTCCAAGATTTTATATATCTATGCCCCATGTGATAACAAATGAAGGTTATGAATGGTATAAAAACGAAATCGAAGAACTAAAAAAAAATCTTGAAGAAAATTTCATCAAAAGGTTAATATCTGATAGAGATCTGCGATTATCTATAGAAATACATAACCAAAATCGAGATCTCCTAAGAAAGATTCACGATTTAAGGATTCTTGATTCCCCCAAACTTAATGGAAGTGAAGCTTTACAATTATCTATGGCAAACGCATCAGTTCCAAAAGAAATTGCTAATAATGAGTTGAAGAGAATATTTAATCTTCTACAAGAAAAAGAAGGAATTAAAACTATTGCTAAACGAATAATGTTGATTGGAAGTGAAGTAGATAATACTAGTATTATTAAACTTATAGAAGGATCTGGTGCAATTTTAGTTTCTGATTTCTTGTGTTTTGGAACTCGCAATTTTTTAAATGATGTAAAAATAGAAGATGAGGACAGTCCTTTAGAAAGTATTGTGAAAAGGGTATATTATAGAATGTCATGTCCTAGAATGATGGATGATCATATCCGCAGATTAGAATTTTTGAAAAATGAGATTAATAGAGCCAAAATAGATGGTGTGATTTTACAAAGAATAAATAATTGTGATCTCTATGGATGTGAGAATATGATGTTACTTCATGAATTGAAGGAATTAAATATACCTATTCTTAATTTTGAGAGAGAATTTTATCAAGCAGATACTACAAGGCTGCAAACAAGGATAGAAGCCTTTCTTGAGATGATTTCATAGAAAAATATTGAAATATAAAAAAGGTAAAAAAATGAATAATAGTTTTGAATTAGAAAATAGAATTATCCCCGTTAGAATGTTGTATGAAGCTACATCAGTAACCGAAGAGTTGGTTACCGGAATCCTTCCAAAAAACGGAATACCCGCATTAAGAATTGGTCTTGAAAAATTAAAATTCGCTTTGAATAGGAATCTTGAAAAAGCAAGAAATGGGCTTCCAATTGTAGGATATCATTTTGCTATACCTGCTGAATATTTGTTATGCTATGATTGTGTTCCTGTATGTCTTGAAGGAACCGGTTATTCTTTATCGACATTGTTATTACATGGTGTTGAAAAATATTATGATTTAATAGGAAATTGGGGGCATCCTTTTCACACATGTAGTGCCCAAAAGGGGCCCATGGGAATGACCTTAGATGATCTCTTTCATTTTGATGCGATAATTATTCCAACAGCACCTTGTGATAATACATGTGCTTCTTATCCGTTTTTTAAATTAGAAAAAAAGATTCCTTTAATAATAGCAGATATGCCATTTCGAAAAGGTGATAAGAGTTATCATTATTTTGCTAAACAGATTAAGAAAAGTTTGTTTCAACTTGGAAAAGAAATTGGTCAAAAACCAGATTTTGAAAAGATGAAAAAACATATCGATATTGAAAATCAGGTGCAAAAAATTCGATTAGAAATATTTGAGTTAACAAAAACCATTCCTAGTCCAATATCAAATATATATAACGCAATTTCAGCTGGGGCATGTATACATATATCTGGAACCCAAGAAAATTTATCCTTTTATAAGGAGATGCTAAAAGTTGTAAAGTACCGATATAAAAACAAAAAACATCATGGTGGGGAGGAAAAAATAAGATCTATTTGGCCTTATATGGTCACCTATTTTGATATGTCTCTATGTGAATGGTTAGATAGAGAATTAGGCATGAGTGTACTCTTTGACATATTTAATTATAATTTTTCAGATCCGATTAATACTAAATCAGATCTGGATACTCTATTTTATGGCATGGCAAAAAAAGCAATGGAATGGCCAATGGTAAAGCAATCAACTGATTTTTATTATCCCTTTATTGAAGATTGTTTAAAAATGGCTAAAGAATTTAGTGCTGATTGTTTCATTTTTACCCAAAGTATCGGTTGCAAGCAATTTGGGGCAATACCACAATTGTTAAAGGAAGCTCTTATGGATGAACTTGGAATTCCAATGCTTCTAATTGAATTTGATACTGGAGATGCTAGGTTAACCTCAATAAAAACTATAAAAGAAAAAATTTCAATGTTCGCTGAAACTCTAATGTAAAATTTATAAAGAAATTTTAAAACATTTGAAATTAATTTCCAATATTTATTAAATATCAACTTCTCTGATAATTAAAATATCTTCACCAGAAAGGTTTTTTCCACAATAAGGCGCCATTTTATTAAAGAATTCCATAGGATCAGGAAATGCTTCTTCAGGGGTTAATACTCCTCTTTTCTTAATTTTACCCTCTATCAACATAATAGTTGCAATTGCTAATGGAACACCAGTTAAACCTGCCATATAGCCATATGGATTATGACCTAATGCGACCGCAACCTTTTTTCTTTTTCCATTCTTTATACCAATTGCAATAACAGATAAATTTGGAGGTCCTCCAAGATATTCTCTTAAGGGTCCTCTCCCCATCAATGCTCTTTTGGTAAGTTCTCTTGCTTTTTTATCTAATGAAATAGCTGTTTCTTGAATTGTCATTTTATTGTCTTGGATGTTCCGACGGCATTCTCGTATGAATTCAGTAAAAGTTTCTCCAACATACATAATATTTGAGACAGATTTCGCTCTTATAATTCTTGGAAGCGTCACTGGTTCAGGATGTCCTATATGACAGGCATACATCTCTTTAAAACCCGGGAATGAAAATGGATTAGTCTCTGTAAGTGGTTCAATTTCTATCATTTTTCCATTTTTAAAAGTTGGAATTTTTTCAAGAGTTTCATATAAAAGATGTACATTAGCAGCATTAGCTACTTTAATTTTGGTTTCTAGATTTTCTTTTAATTCTTTTGGTTTGATATAATATTTAGGTTTTTCTCCTTGTTTAATGCTAATCCATTCGCCCCAAGCAGTTATTAAATCGTCAATCTCATCTAGTTTTGAACAAGCATAAATAGCCATAAGATTTGTAATACCCGGACTCGCTCCTATTCCTATAACTGCTGCAATTCCTGCAGTTTTTGCTTTATCATCTAATTCAAGAGCTTCTATTGTTGGTTTCCAGTCATCACAAATATCAAGATAAGGCTTTTTTGCCTCGAGAATAGCTTTTAATATTGTCAACTCAAATTTATAAAATGGACCAATTGTATTAATTACGACATCATGATGAGAGATTAAATCTAACAGTTGATCTTTTTGATTAATATCAATTTGCACTGCGAATAATTTAGGTGAATTTACCATTTTAACAAAAGTGGTAGCCAAATCAATGTTGATATCTGCAATTGTTATTGAGGACACACTTGGGAATTCTAGAAGAATAGCAACCGCCATTCTACCCATATCACCCGCACAACCTAATCCTAAAATTCTCAAGTTTTTACCACCCTTGAATTGTCTATTTCTTATTACATATTAAAGTGCTAAAAAAATCAATTTTAATCTGCCAATTAACATTTATAATAAAGAAATAGAAAAAAATTTTCTTAATTATATTTTAATCTAAAACTTCAATATCCAGTTGATCAATAATTTCCATTAAATCAAGAACCTCCAACTCAAAATTGTAATTATCATTAGCATCACTTAAATTGGTTCTGCAAAATGGACATGTTGAAGATATTACTGTTGCACCAGTCTCTTTAGCTTCTTCTAATCTTTCTTTAGAAACTTCTACTGCCCAATCAGGATACCCAATTTTAACACCTCCACCTGCACCACAACACCATGCAAAATTTCTATTTCTTTTCATTTCTACAAGCTTAAGACCTGGGATTTTTTTGTATATATCTCTTGGAATTTCATAAATTCCCATATGACGCCCAAGGTGACAAGGATCATGGTAAGTAACTGTTTTACTATACTCCGATTTGAATTTTAATTTATTATCATCAATTAATTGTTTTAACAATTCTATGGTATGTAATACTTTAAAGTCATATTCTTCTCCAAATCTCTCGAAATCATTCTTTAAAGTTTTATAACAACCAGCACAAGAAGTTATTACATTTTTAGCACCTATATTCTTTATTTGTGTGATATTATAATTCATATAATCTTTACAAAGAATTATTTGACCAGTTCTTATCATCGGACTTGTACAACAATGCTCATCGATTAATGTAAAACTAATACCGACTTTTTTTAAAAACCTTATAGTTGAATCTCTTAGGTTTTGTTGACGATAATTTGATGTACATCCTATATAATATACCCACTCAGCTTTATCTGGTAATTCATATTTTTGTTTTAAATCTTGATTATCTGAATTAGGTTCTCCATAAGGATTGCAGCTCTCTTCGCATCGTGAAACAAGAGATTCTTGATTTTTTGCTGGTCCTATATGTCTTACTGCTAATTCTCTCAGTGCTTCAATCATATTAACGATATTATCTGCATGAGGGGCTTGACATGCATCGATACAAGCACCACACGTAGGGCATGCAAATATTGGATCTTTAAGATCTTCATTCCATTCTAATTCTCCAAGCAATAATCCTCTAATAGTTCTTATTCGCCCAGAAGCCCAATATGATTCAAATAAAAATTTTTCTCCTGATGGGCATGAACGATCAAAATCCTTATATGAATATTTACATGTTGAACATTTGATACAATAATCAAAAGCCATCTCCAAGAATTCTTTACCGATTAAACTTTTATCAATTTCAACCATTTATGTGTTCCACCTTCCTGGATTAAATATATTGTTTGGATCCATACAATTCTTTATTTTATCGAATAATTTTAACCAACCTGGATTTATTTTCTTACGCATTTTAGCAGTCATCCAAGTAGGAGTTTTATACGGGATACATCCCATATCCAAACAAAAATCAGTCATTTCTTCTAATATTTGATGTACTTTCTCTTCTTCTTTAAATTTATCGTAGGGAATTATTGGACGAAAAATACCATAGTGAGCGTATTTCATAATTTTCCCATAAATAATAGGACTATGGTAATCATATTTTTGAAAAATCTCATCAATCCTTTCTATTAATACTTCAAATTTATGAGTTGGACAATAACTTCCAAACCAAGTAATTCCAGATTTTGATACGGTTGCCAAGAGAACTGCTGGTAAATCGTATGCAACTCGAATTTTTAAACTTAATAACTTAGAAAAGTCATCAAAATCAGTTAAAACAATTTTTTTTCCTTTTTTATTTAAACTATCAATAATTTCGAATAAATATTTCTTTTTAGCATTAAAAAGATCTTCTGTTTTTGTAGATATTGACATAATAACAACAAAATTAGGTTCTTCAGGAAACTTTTTTGGATTTTCAATACCTAGATTTAATTTAACAGATTGAATATTAAAAAATGACATATCATCAACAACTTCAGATCTTCCTACGTCTCTAAGAAGATCTGCAATATCAGTTAATCCAAATACGATTGCTACATAAGCTTTTTGAAATTGATCATTTGGCCATAATTGAACAGCACACTTTGTTACTAATCCTGTCATTCCTTGCCAATTCACAAATAATCCCAACAAGTCAGGCATTGGATAACGAGACCACCATGAATCTGGATCTGAATCCCCCTTACCATAAAAACAAGATCCTATTCTTACAATATCTCCTTCTGCTGTAATAATTTCTAAACCATTTATAGAATCTCCCATTGAACCAATTTTACAGGATAAATTATTCATTCCACTTAAAATAGCATTCCCTACTACCCCAGCATAAGGAGGAGCATAAGGATAACTATATCTTAAGTTAGGATAATTCTCATCCAAATATTTTTTTAATTGACCGAAAGTCACGCCAGGCTCAAGTAGAACATACATCATGTTTTCATTAACATGTAAAATCCTATTCATTTTTTTTCCAAAATCTACTATAATTCCTCCCTGTTCTGGAATAGTTAAACCTCCTACGTTATTACCACTTATATACGGTACAATAGGAATTAGATTTGTATTACAAAACTTAACTAACTTAATTAATTGATCCCTATTTTCTGGAACAACTATAAAATCAGGCATATGTGGTTCACACTCTGTCATATCATAAGAATAGGGATACAAATCTACTTCTTTATCAGAAACGCTTTCTTCTCCAAAAATTTCTACCAATTTCTTATGAACATCATTCTTATTAACTTTTTCAAAAATATTTCTTTCCTTTATGACTGTCATATATATTATCTCTCTTTATTTTGTTTTTTTATTAAGTTCAAAATAATTAACATTAGGTTCATTAGCTACTTTCTGCATAGAAGCTAAAAAAATATTATAAAATTTTACCAAATTTCCGCTATCATTACCTAAACCTTCTAATTCCATAATTCCTTTTTGTACTGCAAGGAGTGGATCTTCTCTTCCATATGCAATGTCTAACATCGCTTGTAATCCAAGCCTCAGTTTAATATCTGCTTCCTTATCTTCTCCAACTTGAAATTGAATATTATCACCTTTAAAAATGATGGTAACAGAATAAAAAGGTTTTATTTCAAGTACAATTTTTTTATTCCAATCATGTACGTAAGTATAAAACTCTTTATCATCAATTCTAGAAGACAAAATATTAGATATTGCTAATGAAATAATATCTTCGGGTTCTTGGATTGAAATCATAACATAACTCCCTAATAAATTGAATTTAATATAAGAGTAAATTTTACTTAAGATTATAAATATTTAATTATTTTGAAATTAAAATCATTGTTATCTTGTAGATTTTTCTGTAAAATTTGATAAATAAAGAAATTATTGGAAATATAAGGCAATTTATTATTAACGAAAATAGAAAAGGAAAATTATTAACTTATTACAAAGTTAAATCTGATCTAATTACATATTTTAAAAATCAAGGAATTAAGGTTGGTTTAGAAGAAAATAAGGAGATAATTCTCCAAGAAGAGACTCATTTAGAGCTTGGTGGAATGGAAAGACGTTCATTTTCAATAGTTTATCCAATTAACGACTCAAATCTTATTGATGATGGGAATATTATAATATTAGGACCCGAAACACATCAAATTTTAGAAAAAAATGTTGATTTTGGACTATTTATTATAATTGGAGTCAGGAGTCTTTCTAAAAAAGATTATAATGAAATAAAGTCATTGAATTTCTTATCAAATGGAATAGAAGGATTCTCAATAAGAACAATTCCTCGTAGATTTTGGTGTAGAATTAGTAAAGAAGTCTTTAAGAAGGACTTTTCATTTGAGTTTCTAACAAATGCTATTATTTATCTTTATAGGCAGAAATTTAAAGATCTAATTGAGAATATAGAAATAATTATTATTTGTTCATATCCCGATTCTATAGAGAATTTTATTGAAATCTCTTCTGATCTTACTGATAAATTTCGAGAACAATTTAAAGCTAAAATTGATGAATGGAAAAAAAGGATCGATTGTGAATATGATTGGGGCTGTGAAATTTGTCCTTATCAAGAAGAATGCTATAATATTAAACAAGTGTTAGTGGAGAGAGAAAGAATTGGAGAATAAGCCTATTGTAATATCAATTGTTGGAAAGGGTGGTTCTGGTAAAACCGTTGTTACTGCTCTTTTGGCAAAAATTATTTCAAAAAAGCATAAATCTAAGATGTTATTAATCGATGCTGATCCTACACATCCACATTTAAGTTATTCTGTAAATTTAGTGCCAGAAAAAAGTCTTGAGAAATTGAGAACTGAAGTAATAGATGAAATTTTATCTAGAGCAAAAGATTTTGAAGCAGTAGCAGAAAACATTGACTTTGAAGTGTACAATGCTATATCTGAAAATAAAGATTTTAGTTTATTTTCTATAGGTCAACCTGAGGGACCTGGTTGTTTTTGTCCATCAAATACTCTATTAAGAAAGGTTATTGGTTCTATTTCTAAAGATTTTGATTTGGTATTAATTGACTGTGAAGCGGGGCTTGAACAAATTAATCGGATGGTAATAGAAACTGTTGATATTCTTTTAATTGTTTCAGATATTTCAATAAGGAGTATTGAAACCGCCGATGCTATTCGAAAAAGTGCAAAGAAATTTACTAAATACAAAAAGCTTGGCATTATCTTGAATAGAGTTAAAGGAAATATTGATTATATTCTCAAAAAGCTAAATGATCTTAAATTACCCCTTTTAGTGGAAATCCCAGAAGATAATAATATAACTAAATTAGAAGTAATGGGGAAATCACTAATAAACATCTCTGGAAATTCAAAAAGCTATTTAGCTGTTAATAAATTAGCAAAAATAATATTGAATCCAGACTTTTTAAATGATTAAACATTTTAATTTAGGTATAGCGAATTTTTTATAAAGAAAAATGATTTAATTTTACTTATAATCCAATTTAATATTCCTATAAAAACCTATAAAGTTTATGGATTAAAGAAATCTATGACGCTAAATACTAAAAAAGTCCTTATAATTTATTTTTTAATATCCTTATCTTCCTCCATTATTGAAATTATCTTTCTAAAATCGTTTTTTTTTAGTTTTTGGATAACTTACATTGGGGTTTTCTTCACAGGGCATTTTATTAGACGAGCGATTAATGATTTCTTTAAACAATTTCACATAAAAAAGGTTTTAAGATCCTTAATAACTCCTTGGATTATGTTCGGGCTTGTTATCCTTTATGTACAGCTCTATTTTATATCGGATTTATTGACAAGAGGCAAAGGTTACTTAGGATTTAATCCCATAAGTCTTTTTATTTTTTTTTTAGGATTAATTATTTTGGTATTAATATCTATAAATCCTTTTATCAGAATTATTGCTGTTGCTTTCCATAGAAGAAAATCAAATTTATTTCCAATAAATAGAGTTGAGTATGTTGCAATGGAACATTTAAAAAGATCAACCGAAAATCGTCTCATATTTTCTGAATTGAAAAATCGAATAAAAGGAACTTTTAATATCTTTATACCTGACGTATATTTTGACGAAGAAACTTCAATATCTAGTATTTATCATTTATGTGGACTTAGATTAGCTGACATTAATGATAATATTGTTAGATTAAATCAAGAAGGTCAAAAACAAGAAAAAATTTGGAATGACACACTTAATAATCAAAATGTCAAATTCAATAAGATTTTAACTAGTAGTAGTGTTCTTATAAAATCATTTATTGGGTTATTCATATTAAGTCTTCTTAAAATTTTTATAGGATTATTTAATTCCGAATCACTAACAGCAGAGGGATTTGAGAATTTTCTAGACTGTATTGCTGTTATATTAATCGGAATTGGTATTAAATACAAGAAAGAAAAACTTGTCAACATTATTTTAATTAGCTTAATGGCTTTCGCTGGTGGTTCTGTTTTATATAGTTCAATTGAATCCTTAATACTTGGCCCTACTCAAATTTCAAATTCTCTTATTATTATAATAATCGCTATGATATCAATTTTCCTGAACACATACATGAGAGCACTGAAAAATTTCGTTGGAAAGAAGAGTAGGAATTCCTCGTTGGTAGCGAGTGCTATAGATTCGAGAGTTAACATTATGATTTCTATTGGAATAATTATAGGTGCGTTATTTTCAGATTTCGGTAGAACTATTAATGCCCCATTTCTTTATTACTTAGACCCAATTATAGCAATTGTCATATGTTTCTTTATCTTTAAAGAAGTAATTGAAATTTTTCAAGAATTTATTACTGGAAAAGAAGAAGATATCGAATTAAGAAGTTTTCAAATGACTTATGAAGAAAATTTTAAGGAATACATTGTTAAGTGGATTCTTACAGTTTTTTATAACATTGAGCAAAAATCTTTTACTAGTGAACAATTAGACCAATTATTTCAAGATTCCTTAAGTAAAGGAGATACAATATATACAGATTTATCTCATTTTGGCTTACACACATTTAAAGAGGAAGGATTAGCTTCTATAATTAATAATCTTATTGATCTTGGTCTTTTAATTCAAATTAATAGCAATAACATAAAAATAACAGAAAAAGGAAATTACATGTATGAAAATTTATATTCAAAACCACTTTTGGATGATATTAAGGATCCTTTCGATTTCTTTTTCGAACAGAAATATGATTTTGATAGTTTAATAAATAGAAAGCAAGAATTATTAGAGAACTATTCAATTATTTGATTCTTTTTTATATTCAAACTTTTAACGTTTTTATCTTCCATGCACCAATTCTTACATTATTTGAATCTACAGATGATAATATATTATAATTAAAATCGATCTCTTTTACCTGGTTTTTCATTAATTTCCCACTTATTTTAATTGAACACTCTTTATTATATGGATTAAATAACCTTAGAAAGTAGTCATTATCACGCCTCCAAAGATTCACAACAGAAATAGGGGGTTCTATTGATAAGAATTTATCAGAAATATTTGTAAAATGAAAATTCTCCTCAATATTAATTGCTAAAAATTTGTAATAATAGGAATTTACATAATACAAGGGAGAAATTGAATCATTTTCATCTGTTATTGATATGGCAAATTCATATTTTCCTTTCCTTGAGATAATATTTCGAATTTCAAAACTTTCACGATTAATTTCAAATATCTGACTGTTTTTTTGAATATAAATAATACCTTGAGCTGAACCTTTTAACCACATAAAATCTAAAGTTTGAATTTTCGATCTTTTTGTCTCTTCAATCCCAAAAGGATAATTTATGATTGATTTTTTTATTTCAAACTTCGGTATAAGTATTATTTCTTGTAATGATTGTGAATCTATAAAAAATTCAAGTCTATTTACTTCTCTATATTGAACTAAATCAATTTTGAAGGCTTGATTTTTTAAATTTCCAATTATTATATTTCTTTCTTCGACGATATCTTTAAAATGGTCTTCTAAGTGTAATTTATAATCTTGTTTGGTTTTAAATTTTAATTCAAAAACATCTGTTTTGTTAAATTTAATTTGGATTGTCTTTAAATCATTTAGGATCTCTACTTTATAAAAAAAGGATAATTCTTTTGTAGTTTCTTGCATTTTTTCTTCAGGGTATGATAAAACTTTATAGCCATATCCAGAAATATTCTCAACAGCCTTAAAAGTTAAATCTTGATTAGAATAAATTGAGATTATATCATATCTGGTGTAGGGTGTTGGATTAAACACTAAAAATCTTTTAGATAATTGTTTAGATCCGTTTATTTTCTGTCCTAATTCATTAGCTATATATGAAAGTGACTTAATGATAAAAATTCGGCATTTTTCCTGTATTTCCTCATGGATTTGAATACTTAGGTCTGAAATTGATATATTAGATGTTTTCTGTTCTAACTTTTCAAATTCTTCATTACCTAATTGAAGTTGAGTATAATCTCCTGATCGTATATGAGGAACAGCATAACAATCATGAGCTTGAATAAGTAGAAGATTCTTCCAAAGATCTTCAAAAAATCTATCATTACTTTTAATATTGACAAAACCTAAAATAAAATTAATAAATTCTGCAGATAACAGTAATATTTCAGAATTTTTATTGTGAAGAAACAGTTTAGCCGGTAAAAATATATGACCACCAAGTAAAAATTCATCTCTACAATATTTATATTCACCATTTTTATCAATTAATTTAAAGAATTCAGAACACCGTAAAAATCTACCAAAAATCTCTGAAATATTGGAAACACGCCAAACTACTTCTTGATAGGGTTCAGGATTCCTGAAATCCTCAAGATTAGAATAGATAACGTATTCCATAAAAGGACGCGCAACTGCTTGAAATAAAAGGTTTGGAATTTCTTTAAAGAAGGTTCCATGCCAATATTCTCCATTAAAAACACCAGATTGATCAACTATTGCATCAATAGAGCTATTATCTAATCCAATCCAATTTATATATGCTGAATTAGATGTTGGATTAACTCCTAATAATCGAGTTCTCAAAGAAGAATATTCAATATTAAATCCCTTTAGAATTTGAGGTATTTGCGGATGGATTGAGCTTTCTGAACAATAGTATATATTAGAATCTAAACCTAATTTTTTTAGTTCCTTGAAGCCATATTCAAATTGTTTTATATTTGATTCAGGGCCGATAATTAAATTATAAGGTTGTGAAAAAGAAGGATTAATAATTTCAAATTTCCCATGTTTAAAAATACGCAAGAACTCTCTTATTTTATCTGGATATTCCTCGTTTAACCATTCTAGACAAGAGATAGCAATTTCAAGATTATAAGGCATATTAGTTTCTACAGCTAATTTCATTTTTTTTAACAATGTATCCATTGCCAACTTTGGAGAGTCAAATTCACAAAATCCAGTGTCGTTAATAATGATACCTCCATGCCCTCCAACAATGAAGTAAGTGTCTATAAACAAATCTTGTTTTATAAATGTATTTAATTTACGAATAATGCTTTTGTATAATTTAAGTTGCTTTTCTTCTTCCTTTATAACCTCTAATCTATGAACCTTCTCTAAAATCTTATTAAAATTGGTTTTTTTCTTTCTAATTATATTTTTTTCAACAAATTTTTCAACTAGATCAATTACCTTACCCAATGCTAATATGTCTTCTGATTTCATTTTCTAATCTTAGTTTGATTGAGAAGTAATTAAATTTAATTAAAAAAGAAAATAATAAATAAATTTTATGTTACATTCCAATTTTAGATTTCTTTTCTGCATGTATTTTAGTTATTTTTTCTTTAACATCTTTCAAACGATCACCATGAAGTGGATATTTAAGCATTGTTAAAATAATAACTGATAACGCTATTGCTGGAAAAACAAATCCTAATAATCTCAATCCCATTATCTGCTCTTGTGAAATTGTAGTCGGTTCAAAAATCCTCCATCCTACATTAGTGAACACAAGACTAATTGAAAGAAAGACAAAAATATATCCAACTCTTAAGAAGAATATATAAATTCCAAAATAACTAGCATCACGTTTCGTACCAGTGTTCACTTCATCTTCATCGATTATATCAGAAACAATAAGATCTTTTGAATAAAGGGATCCTGCTAATCCTATACCTGCTAAAAAGAAAATAATTAATCCAGACCATCTATCTGAAATAAACATGAGAGGTGCTAAAGTTACGATCCATACTGCTGATGATATCATCCACATTTTCCTTACTCCCATTTTAGCAGCAAGAGGTTTCCATAAAAATGTAATGAATAATGCTGCAGATAAAAAGGTTAAACCTAATAATATTGATATGAACCAAGAATCACCTTCACCAATACCTAATACATATTTCCCATAAAGCGGTAATATTGTTGGAAGTATTGTATCAACGAAAAAATCTCCCATAAAAGCTGGAATTGCCCATCGAAAAGATTTATTTTTCATACATATTTTAAATGAGGTAAAGAAACCTGGAACATCTTTATGGTCTTGTTGGAATTCCTCTCTTTCGCGTGGTGAGAATTTCAAAAAAATTAAGCCAACAATTATAATAATTACAGTTAAAATTATCCCAAAAATCGCATATTCAGTTAAGTAGGATGGATCTGAATAGTCTGGAATGAAAAATCCGGGTAAAATAAAAGCAAAAATTAAACCAAAAATTGCAAAAACTTGACGAATGTTATTTGCTTTTATCCGTGATTCTTTTGTAATAAATATTTCAGGGAGCATAGATGTGAGATTAATGTCATATGTAGTATAGCACATCTCAAAAATGAGAATAATGATGATGAAATATACAAAATTGCTTGTTTGGTCGGCAATTCCATATGAGAGTGGTGGAAAGAATAAGAAGAACATTACAAGACTTAGTGGACCAAGTGCAATCATAATGTAAGGTCTTCTACGACCCCATTTTGTATGTGTCCTATCACTAATATATCCTAATAGGGGATCATTGAAAGCATTCCATATAGACCATATTAAAAATCCAATTGATATTAATACTACATCAAGTCCAACTACAGCATAATAGAATGTAAATATTAAAAAGGTAAACGCTTGATATGCTGTAATTAGGGAAATTTGTCCAAAGCTATAGAAAGCAGCATCTTTATTTGAATATTCTTTAGGTAGGTTCTGTTCCATTTTAAACCCATTTTAATTTAAATTTTAATAAAAAACTTTAGATTAAGCTTATATAAATACCTATCGAATAAAATGAAGTATATGACAAAGATGTGATATACTATTTACCCCGGCAGTTGATTACTACAAGGAAAAATGCCCGCTTTTGGAGCTTCTCCTTATTACTGATTACAATTTTGATTATTATTGTTACAACCATCTATATAAAAAAGCATCAATAAACAAGTTATAAATTTGAATAATGTTCGAAAAGTGCACCTCAAATCTTAATAATTTATACTTATATAAACTAAATTAAACATTCAATTGCATATCAAAAAAATGAATTCAAAGAATTTCCAGTTTAAAACAATTTTACTTATTGCTATTATTTCTTTTATGATTTTATCAGGTCAAAAAAAAGTGGTTGCCGTTTCAAATATATATCCTCAAAAGATCGGGCAATTCGAAACATTAAATGCTTGGGATGTGGTTGTAATCGATGATATAGCCTACATCGGAGGAACTGAAGAGGGGTTGCAAATTATAAATGTTTCTAACCCTCGCAATCCAACCGAGTTGGGGCATATTGACCTCGGAGTAACTCACAGTATCGATGTTATTAATGGGGTTGCTTATTTAGCAAATTATTTTAGTGGTTTGCAAATAGTTAATGTATCAAATCCTTTAAATCCTATTAAGATAAGTGATTTCTATAATGGGGGACATGTTTCTGATGTTTTCACTGTTGGAGATCTTGTTTATTTAGTGAGTTTAGAAAATGGACTTGAAATTATTAACTGCAGCGATATTAGACATCCAACTAAAATTAGTGAATATAATGATGGTGGATCGCCTAACACGGTTTTTATTAAAGGAGAATTAGCATATATAGCAGAATACCATGCTGGTTTGGAAATTGTAAATATCTCAGATCCATATAATCCTTTCGAAATCGGAGGATGCTTTAATGGAGAAGGTGCTTACAGTGTTGACGTCATAGGAGACATTGCTTATTTATGTTACAGTTCAAATGGTTTAGAGATCTTGAATGTTAGTAATCCTAGCCTTCCGACTACTTTAGGATCATTCAACAATGGAGGTATTTTATACTTTGCTTACATTTTAGATGATGTAGCTTTTTTATCAGATGATGTAGATGGGCTTGAAATCGTTAATATTAGTGATCCCTCTAATCCTTGGAAGATAAGCGGATTTGATGATGAAGGCCACACGAGGAACTTATTTGTTGATAATAATTTTGTGTTTTTAACTGATTTAGACGATGGTTTAGAAATCTTTGAGCTTTTAGATATTCAATCAAGTCATAATCAAAATTACCTATACTCGATAATATTAATTATTATTTTGACAGGTGGAGTTATAGTGATAGGTTCGTTTTTAATAAAAGTTAAACACAATAGAAAAGCGTGAATTCAAATTTGTTCTAGAAGTGCACCTTAAACGTTTAAAAATCAAATTATTTCTTATTTTATAAATAAAACTCACAATTAAAAGGTAAATTTAAATGAATCTTAATGTAAATAAGGTAAGAGATAGATTAAGTTCGACTTTAACTAGTATTTCTTCTATTTTAATTCCAATCTTCCAATATGTTCCAGCTACGGCTATATGGTTTGGTATTATGAGCGTACCATTGTTCACATATTTAATGTTCTTCTTTCTAAGTCCTGAAATTATAATATCTGATATTAGATTTTTATTTAGCAGTCATGAAATCTATATAATAATATTAGGATTTTCATTCTATATGTATTCTCTAATATATCAATTAACTCATAGAAAGCAATTAATTAGAACTGGACCATATAAATATGTACGACACCCTCAATATATTGCTTTAATCATTATGACTTTTGGTATGACATTAATAGTCTTCCAAACTAGTCCAATAATCGAGTTCGATTTAAGCATTGATGCATATGCTTTTATATTTTTAATTTGGATTGGTGAAGTGGTAGCTTATATCATTTTAGCTAAGATCGAAGATTATTCCTTAAAATCTAAATATGGGGATGAATATATAGATTATGCAAATGGAGTATCTTTTATGATTCCATTCTTAAAATTATATCGAAGAAAATCTCAAAAAGAATAGTGTTTAATAGGTTTTAAGATATTGAACAATAATAAAAAATCTAAAAAATTAACTTATTTTTTCTTATTAAAATTTATTCTTCTCTTTTTTTCTGTTATAATCTTATCAGTTGTTCTATATCAATTAATTCAGTCATTAGATGAATTTTTCGGTCCTATTGAGGAGTTTTCTGTTGGAATAATTTTAATTTCAATTTTAATAGCAGTAATTTTATTATTATCTGTTTTTGAAATATTAACAGTAAAAGAGTATAGAGGGTATTTTATTAGAAAACCTTTTATTCAACGAGGAAAATCTTATTTGACTCTCACCAACATCTTTGAAAATGAAAACCGTATGAACATAATAAAACAGATTCTTAGTAATCCAGGTATTCATCAAAACGAATTATTGCGAAATTGTGATTTACAAAAAGGACAATTGCAATGGCATTTAGATGTCTTACTGAAGAATCGTATTATAAAAAAGGAGAAATATGGTCAATATTCGATATATTTTCCAATCACATCCTCTATTGAATCAATTGAAAAATTTAAAAATTGGCCTATAAAATCAGAAACTACTGAAAAAGTGTTAAATATTATTCAAAAAAATCCAGGAATTAATTCTTCAAAGATCGCGAGAATTTTAAATCTTTCACGTAATACAATAAAATATCATATTGATAAACTTATTGACGAAAATTTAATCGATCTTAAAAGAAATGGGCGAAAATTAGAATTATTTCAAAAAATTGAGAATTAAATCCTTATTAATTTTGGAAATTTATTTTGTTTTAATAATTCTTTTTGAATTATGTCTTCTAATAGTTCTTCTCTTTCACTTCCAGAAAGAATTTCTAATTTTCTGATATTTAATGGATCCACCTTTTCTCTTAGTAATTCAATTTCTTTCTTCGAAGGAGGTAAAGTTCCTTCTATTTTATCCGGAATAATCAGTTCAAATCCAGTTGAATTTTTTATAGTCTCAGGTTCAATCCCTGGATGAATTGACTTTAATCTCATCCTTTTTGTTTTGTTTTCAAAATCTAAATATGCTAGATTAGTAATCACGCATTGGGGACCTGAACCACCACATATAGAAGGCTTTCCATCTGGAAATCCTACTCCAGAGATGAAGGATATATCTTCAGTGGGTACAAATGTTCTTTTATCATGTCTTGGAGTATAAAGAAAAGAACCACGAGAATAAAACATACTAAAATCAAGAATGCCCGCAGCTCCGGGAAGTCTAATTTTAGGTTTATTCCAATCACCTATACATATATTATTACTATTCCCGTATTGATCTATTTGAGCTGGTCTAAAGAATTCAATAGTTGTAAGTTTATCAGAAGGAAGAGATTCTAGCGTACATTCTACGCTGTCTTGGAATCGATAAGCTCGAGCCGTATTCATTTCAAGATACAGTAGGCTTACTTGACGAGGTTCTAATACAAAGGTATTTCCCATTATATAATGATATATTGCATCAGGAGCATGAGTTACTTTTGCTAATGTAAAAGCTGCCCATACCATAGGTGTTGCAACCCCAACAATCATGACATCATCGTTTCTGACTTCTCTTGACATTAAAACAGTCATCATCTCATCAATAGTATAATCTTTTGAATAATCACTCATTAATTTAACCTCCTATATTAATATATTAGAAATAGTTTGTATTCCCCCTGTTTCTTCTAAATATTGAATAGGTGTTTTATTAGTTATGAATTTTTTTTTATAATTTTCAAAATTAGTTTTTAAATAACATTGAATATGAAGAGGATCAAATGTATAAATTGGATAACATGAGGTGGGATGTGCTCCAAATGGAACTTTAACAACAGCACTAGTAGTTTGAATAGGTAATTGAGCTTTTCCTGGCAAGTAGCGAATATCCTCTGTTTCAACTAATTTTTCGCAAACAATAATAGTTTTTTTTGCGGTTTTTCCCATATCAGCGTCCATCCATACAGCTCCAGCAATATTACCATTCCCAAATTCGTCAGCATATGGTACATGAATTATTGCGACATCTAAATCGATCTTAGGTACTGTCATTACCTGTATTCCAGAGCCAAGAGGATCTTCAATTTGTTTAATATCATTTCTTACTTTTGGCATATCTGTACCAATAAGTCCTTTCAAAGGCATGAAAGGAACCTTCAAATATGAAGCTCTTAATCCTAAAGCGATTGTAGCTTCACTTTCTTCTGATATTTTAATCGAACTAGATTCTACAGCCCTTCTGTAATTTGGTGCCATTCCGAAAATCTCCATTCCAACAAAACAAGAACGTACCTCTGAAACGCAACCTCCAGCAATTAACATATCAATTTCAATACCGCCAACAAATGTACATAAAGATAAATCCTTTTTATTTTGTCTAACTATTTCTCTACATGCACTAATTGGCTTTCTCCAAAAAGAAAGCCCCCCAAATCCTACAAGATCTCCATCTTGAACATAATTAGAAATTGCATCCTCTAAAGACATTAATTTGCTCTGAATCATTCTAAATCAACTTCTTAATTCAAATTTTTAAAAAGGCTTTTTTGAATTTAATATAGAAAATATAATTATTTTTCAAATTAAAAGTAATAATATTTAGTAAATTATTGGAGGGATTTTCTTTATACTCTAAATTCTCTTTTTACTAAATGTTCCTTATTAAAAAACTAATAATCAATATCTTTTTTCCAAAAGATTGAAACAATAATTAATTTTTTTTAACTTTATCCAATTCCTTTTTCAGTTTTACAAAATATTCTGGTGTAGATATTTGATATGGTATGGGATATCTTGTCCCTGCTTTATGTGTCTCCTCCATACCGACTATTATTTCATCAATTATACCAATTGGTATTGAAGCAATTAAATCATTATCTGTGGCATTTCCATATCGACGATCGCCCAAGCAAGGAAAAGCTATTTGTAAATCATTGGTGAGAAGTGTATTTGATATTGTATCTGCGCATACACCATCACAGAAAGTAGACATTGAAATTCTACCACCCTTTTTCCATAAATAACCTTGAATGATTCTCATGATTTGTGCGGAATTAGCCCATATGAGGATTATATCAGGATCAAAATCAATGCGATGCAGAGCACCTGAAAGAATGGCTTTATATTTTCCATATGGAATTTTAGGTATGGTTTGTGTAGTTTTTTTTGCGGCTTCCTTTGTTTCATTATATCTTCCCAGAAAAAAAGCGCCTTCTTCAAATAATTTATGAGATTCCTCAAAACCTAAAGAAATATCAGCAAGTGGACATATATTATCTTCTTTATTACAACCCATCGTCCATCCATAATATCTGGAAAAACTGAAAAGTTGGCATATTACCATTTCAGTTTCTGGTCTTTTTAGGAATTTTATATTATTTAAATCATTTGGATCTTCTAATAATTTTACCGCAACTGGAAAAGTAGCTAATCTAAGATACTTATTCAGCTGATTATTTAATTTTTCATATTTACCCATGGAATCACATATCTTTAGTATTTAAAAAATAATTAAATGATAGAGTATTTCAAAATATAATAAATTAATACTTTAGAAAAAGATGGATACAACCAGAAAGAGATTAAAACAAGGATTAGTTCAAGTATACTTTGGACGAGGAAAAGGTAAGACCACTGCCGCAATAGGGCAAGGTGTACGTGCAACAGGACATGGATTTAAAGTATATATGATTCAATTTATGAAAGGAAATTATAAGTACGGTGAAATTGAAGCTATTAAAAATATACCGAATTTTGAATTGAAACAATTTGGTAGTCCTGATCTAATTGCAGAACCGGGAGAATTTGATATAAATGAAGGAAAAAAAGCTCTTGCTTTCGCTGAAGAGACTATTATGAGTGATAAATATGATATTGTCATTCTTGATGAAGTAGGAGTTGCCATATCAATGAATGTAATACCTGTTGAACCAGTTTTGGATCTTATAAAAAGGAAGCCAAAGTTTGTAGAATTAATACTTACAGGAGGACCAAAAATGCATCCTAAGATAAAAGAGATAGCTGATTTGGTTACTGAGATGAGAATGATAAAACATTACTATTCTTCTCAAGGAATCACCGGTAGATATGGTATAGAATATTAATATAGACAAATTTAACCTTTATATAAACACATTATATGGAAAGAGAACAGATTTTTATTAAAACTATTGATTATTAAAAATCATAAAAAATATGTCACCTTTAAGTTTTAAAAAACTAATTGCTGTTTGTGGCTTAGATTGTGCTCAGTGTAAGATCTACTTGGCCCCCTTTAATCCTAAAATTACTCAGCAATTAATTAGAACCTTTAATAATATTTGGGATAATGTAAAACCTGAAGATTTCCATTGTAGTACATGTAGAGGTGAAATTTCCGATTGCTGGACAAAAGAGTGCTGGATACGAAATTGTTGTATAAATAATAAAAAGTTAGAATTTTGTTATCAATGCCAAGATTTCCCTTGTGAAGGCTTAAAAGAGAGGGCAAATAAAAGTAAAAGATATAAAGCTGCCTTAAATAATCTAAAAAAAATGAAGAAGAAGGGAAGGAAGGATTAGTTCATAATAATGTTCAAATTATAGAGTATTTTCTTTCTAATCCTGCAAAATCAAAATATTATTGTTCAATTACATATTTTTCATTTATTATCTCAAAATTAAAATTATCTTTATTAGAGAATTAATGGAACTTGATAATATAGATAAAAATAAACGCAGAAATCTAGTTGCTTTAGCCATCACCAAATTAATTCATGGATTTGGAGTGGGGATGTTTGCTATAGTCTATCAACCATATTTACTTGAACTTACAAATTCAATCGTATTAACGGGGCTATTTATTTCATTTGGATTAATAATACAATTTATGCCAATGCCATTAATAGGGAGATTATCTGATAATTTTAACCGTAAATTCATCCTTATTTCAAGTGTACCTATAAATATTTTAGGTCTAATATTTTTAGTTTTAGCTAATGTAAATAGTATCTATTTTGTTATTTTTGGAATAATATTTTATTTTTTAGGTTTCATACTTAATAATTTAAACTCTCAATTCTTAGTTGCAGAAAATAGTAATAAATCTAAGGGAAGAACTTTTGGGTTTATGTTTTTTTCCTATTTTACTGGGAATATTGGTGGAACATTTTTTATAATTCTAGGAGAAGGTCTCAATTCTAGATTTTATTTGACATTTTTTGTTCTATTGTTAATTTGTGAAGAGATATTCTTCACATTCTTTCTTACTGGTCAAATTAAAAATAATCCAAATCAAAAACTTCAAATTAATAATAATATTAAGAGGAAAGAAAACATGTGGGTAAAGATATTTACGACAAAAACATTAAGATCAATTTTAATATTCTTTACATTAGATGTTTTCGTTTATAGCATTTCTTATTCAATATATCCTGGTGGACTGAATGATTTTTATAGTCTTACCAAAGAAGAAATTGCTTTCATTTCATTATGGTTTAATATTGGAAATTTGATTTTTCAAATTCCCGCTGGACATATAACAGATAAAATTGGTAATAAAAAAGTATTAATCCTAAGTCAATTCTTTGGATTTGGTTTTTTTTTCATGAACATATTATCTGTTATCCTTTGGATGAATTTTATTAGGCATACTTTGATCCTCACACTAAGTATTGGATATTTTTTATTTGCTTTATCTGTTTGTACTTTTATACCAGCTGAGCAAATAATATTAACAAATTTAGGCGAGGATCAGAAATCTGAATCTTATGGGATAGTTTCATTTTTTAGAGGTATTGGACTGATTCCTACTGGAATTATAGGAGGTTTACTTGTCGAATATATTCATTATATCTCACCATTTATCTTTAGTACCATAGGACTTCTATTTGAGATATTATTCATCATAAAATATCTTCATGAGTAATCTATATTTTTTAGATTTAAAATCATAAGAATTAAAATTTTTCTTTAACTCAAAAAATTAGAATTTTTAAAATAATAAAGTGAATCAAAAAATAAAATGATGAAAATATGGGAAAATTAGCAAGAAGAGTGGCCATGATTGGAGCGGGTATGAGTAAATTTGGAGCACATTTTCCTCATAAAAGAAATCCAGATTTATGGATTGATGCCTGGCTTGATGCAGTAAGTAGAGTTGATAATGGTATTGAACCTAAAGACATTGATGCTTGTTATGTTGGAAATTATTCTTCAGATCTATTTAATCACCAAGGACATTTAGGGCCTCAAATGGCAGACTTAGTAGGATTAGTACCTAAACCAGCAGGTCGATTCGAAGGGGCATGTGCTAGTAGTGGAATTGCCCTTAGACAAGCAATTTTAGCAATTGCATCAGGAGTTCACGATGTTATTGCAGTAAGTGGAGTTGAATGTATGACAGAACAACCTACAGTGAATGTTACAGATGTATTAGCTACAGCTTCAGATAGTTTATTTGAATATCCTGCTGGAGCAACATTTCCTGGTTTATACGCGACTTTAGCTTCAGCTCATTTCCACAAATATGGAACCACGGTGGAAGATTTAATGAGAGTTGGTATTAAAAATCATGAAAATGGTAAGGAAAATCCTTATGCTCAAATGCAAAGTTCTATTAAAGATATGATGAATAGTAAGATTGCAAAAATTGAAAAATCAGGCGGAGAAGTTCCAGATTGGAAGGATGAATTTGATTATCTTAAAAGTAGTTCAAATCCTATTATTGCTTACCCTTTAAGGTTATTCGATTGTAGTCTAATTACTGATGGAGCTGCATGTGTATTTTTAGCAGCTGAAAATGTGGCAAAAAATTTTACTGATACTCCAATTTGGATTAAAGGTACTGGTCAAGGTAGTGCAGCATTATCTTTACATGATAGAGATGATTTAACTAGTTTTATTGCATCTAAAGAAGCAGCGCGACAAGCATATGAAATGTCGGGATTAAAACCTAAAGACATTCAGGTTGCTGAAGTTCATGATTGCTTTACTATTGCAGAAATAGTAGCATTAGAAGATTTAGGATTTTATGAAAAAGGGAAAGCTGTTGATGCAATTAGAGATGGGGAAACTAAACGAGATGGTTCATTGCCAATAAATACGAGTGGAGGTTTAAAAAGTAAAGGTCATCCTGTGGGTGCTACTGGCGCAGCATTTTGTGTAGAAGCGTTCAAACAAATGAGGGGTATTGCTGAAAGAAATAGGCAAGTAAAATTTGATGTAGAAAGAATGTTAACTCATAATTTAGGTGGTTCAGGAGCTACATGTGTGGTGACAATTTTTGAAAAATAGAGGTGTAAAAAATGACTGAAAGTGAAAGAGATTTTACAATAAAAAGTTATATAGATTATTTATCTGAAAAGAAATTAATGGGTTCAAAATGTAAAGGTTGTGGTGCTACCTATGTTCCTGTAAGAAAATTGTGTACTAAATGCGCTAAAGCAAACATGGAATGGGTGGAAATGTCAGGAAATGGCAAAATTGCAGCTTTTACGAGTATAACAGTTGGCACTCCATTTTTTGTGGAAAAAGGGTATAATAGAAATAAACCTTATTGTTTTTCAGTAATAAAACTAGACGAAGGTCCAATGGTAAGCGGACAGTTAATAGGAGTAGATGAGAGTAAACCTGAAACAATTAAGATTGGGACACCTGTTAAAGCCACATTTATTGAAACGGATATTAAAGGTGAAACAAGGGTTGATCTTGGTTTTGAACCCATTTAAAAATATAATTTTTTTTTCCTTTAATTTCAGAATATCCTTAACCTAAATATTCAAATTTAGTTTGAAGTTGAATATTTCGTGAAGAACTCCCTATTAATATGATGAATTCTCCTTTTTCTGCAATCCATTTCCCATTTATTTCACTAAAAAAAGAAAGATCACTTTTATCTATTTCAAATTCAATCATTGATCTTTCTCTTGGTTTAAGGGATACTCTTTTAAATCCTTTAAGTTCTTTAAAAGGTCTCTCTTCACTGGATTCAACATCTCGTATATATAGTTGAACAATTTCTGTACCTGAATAATCACCTGAATTTACAATGTCAACAGAAATAATAAGAGATTCACTACTAGTAATTTTTTCTTGAGAAATTATAAGATTTTCATAGTCAAATTTAGTGTAGGATAATCCATGACCAAAGGGAAAAAGGGGTTCAATATTTTTTGTATCAAAATAGCGATAACCAACAAAAATTCCTTCATCATAAAAAACTTTTTCATCGCCGGGATAAGTTTTTTTGGATTTATGTGCCGGTGAATCAGAGAGTTTTTTTGGAAACGTTATAGGAAGTTTGCCCGAAGGATTTACATCACCAAAAAGTATAGCAGCAATCGCATTTCCAGACTCCATACCACCGTACCAAGCTTGTATCACAACTGGAACCCTGTTAATCCATTCAATCATAGATACTGGACTTCCCGAAATTAAAACTACTATTGTATTTAAACTTTCTTTAACTGTTTTTTTAATAAGATCAACTTGTTCTGGAGGCAAACTAAAAGAATTTCTGTCATCACCTTCCACATCCATTCCTTTCATATGTTTGAGTCCAACAAAAATTAGAGATATATCTGCTTTAGAAGGTGAATCAATTATATCAATTTTACCTTGGCATTTCTTTTTTAACCCTTCAAGTGGTGTAATCTCGTAAGGAGGAAAATTGTCAGAGCTTCCACCTCCTAGATATGTCTGTAAATTCGCATTTGGCCCAATTACAGCAATTTTCTTAATTTTCTCAATATCTAAAGGAAGAATATTTCTATTATTTTTTAAAAGGATTATACCTTCTTCAGCAATTTTACGGGATAAAGCTTGATGTTCAGGAGTATTACGACTTCCTTTTGGCAAAATACTCTCATCATCAAAAAGACCCGTAAGAAACATTACTCTCAGCAATCGTTTTATATTGTTATTCAATGTTTCTTTTGAGAATTTACCGTCTTCATAAGCCTTTTTCAATCTGGATTTCATATACTTATTTTGCATTGGCATTTCTAAAGTTAAACCTGCATTTACGCAACTTTCTGTACTTGATGTACGAAGTGTTGCCATCCAATCTGATACAACAAAACCTCTAAATCCCCAATTATTCCTCAATACTTCTCTAAGGAAGTGTTTATGCTCAGAACCATATATTCCGTTTATTTTATTATAACTACTCATTATTGACCATGCATCTGCTTCTTCTACAGCTGCTTTAAATGCTGGAAAATATATCTCTTGAAGCGCCCTTTCACACACCTCCGAACTTACAGTAAATCTATTTATTTCTTGATTATTACAGATAAAATGTTTTACACATGCTGCAATTCTTTGACTTTGAACTCCTTTTACCATAGCATTCGCTAATTTTTTATTTAAATATGGATCTTCTGTTTGATATTCAAATGTTCGACCACACATAGGTGTTCTTTGAATATTTATTCCTGGAGCAAGTAGCATTTGGCCCCCAACATCCCGGACTTCTTGTGCTATTGCTATTCCAAATTGCTCAGATAATTCTGGATTCCAAGTAGCAGCTCTGCAAATAGCTGAAGGAAAATAAGTGGATTGTATTTTACCTTGACTATCAACCCTAACTCCATGAGGGCCATCATGCATAGCAAATGGTTTTATCCCTAATCTTTTTATTGGTTTTGTATACCAGTTTCGCCTTCCTGCACATAATTTAAACTTTTCTTCTAATGTTAATCTTTCTAATAAATCTTCTACTCTTTTCTCAAGATCAAGATTACTATCCATAAATGGAAGTTCAGATAAATTTAGTTCCTCAGTTTTTTTACTCATTATAACCACTTTTTTTATTAATAAAATCTAAAAAAAAATTAAGATTTATCTATACATAGAAAATAATTTGAAGAAGATTTTTTATATATATCCTTCCCTATGGTGAATTTTAATTCAAAGGAAATTTAGAAAATTAATTCCATTAATCATTATTTTAGTAGGAATAATTCTGTTTTTTATATTCTATTTTTTCCCTAACAATTTAAAAATTCAAAATCTTAATATTGAATTAAAGTTTAGTGGTGAAAATTCTTATTCTTTTATCGAAGATCAGTTAGACATTGGTTTTAGAATACCAGGAACTATTGAACGTATTAATTGTGCTAATTATTTTATATCCAAATTTGAAGAAATTGACAGTAATTTCACTTATAATCTTCATAATTTTACGACTCATTTAACTGAATGTCAAAATATACTTTTTAAATTAAATGAAGCCAGAACTAACATAATAATATTAGGAGCTCATTATGATTCTCGTGCTAAAGCAACAAAAGATCCTATAATTGCAAATAGAAGCAATCCGGTTCCAGGTGCAAATGATGGAGCAAGTGGCTGCGCTGTTTTAATTGAGCTCGCAAATGTGCTTTATTCAGAGCGAGATAATTTATCTTGTCAAGTATGGTTTCTATTTTTTGATGCCGAAGATCAAGGATTGGATAATGCATATGGGATGGATGGATGGGATTGGTGTGAAGGATCCCAGAAATTTGTTTCAGATATTAATAATTTTTATAACTCTGAGATAGAGAATTTTGAATGTATGATTCTATTAGATATGGTGGGAGGGGAAAATCTAAAATTTATCAATGAACAGTACTCAACTTCTTCTTTATTAGATGAATTATTTTCAATAGGTAGACATTTAGGTTATACTCATCAATTTCCTTCGAATCCTGAGAGTGCCTCAATAATAGATGATCATAGACCGTTCTTAAGCGCAGGCATCCCTTCAGCAGATTTAATAATAAATTTTTGGGATAATCCTGGGTGGCCTTATCATCACACTACACAAGATGATCTTTCTCATATTTCAAACTATAGCCTTGAAGCTACAGGAAAAACAGTTGAGCAATTTATTTACAATAATTATCTTGATGATCCATTTAATCTTTATCAAGGTAATTATCCATGGAGTCAAGATATAAATGTACCAAATATAGAAATAATTATAATAATTATCGTAGCTATTGTTGGAGTTTCTATTGTTATATTGATTTTTACTAGAAATACTTCAAATAATGAAGTTGAATCAGGAATACGCAAAAAATCCAATTCCTTCTATTTTATTATTGTTCCACACTGGTAGCAAAATTTTTCAGTCAGTTCTAATTTCATTCCACAAAATCTGCAAATAATATGAGTTTCTTTTAGTTTTTCTTCTTTTTTCTCTTGAATTGTAGGGATTGTTCTTATATCTTCAGTTTTCACTTGAGGAGCTTTAATCACCGGTTCCTCATATGATTTTGGTTGTTCTATCTTTGAGCTTGGGGGAATTTCTTGTTCTTGTGGCATGATAACTATTTTTGGTTCTCTTTCTTTTTTGATTGTTATCACTGGCTTTACAATTTCCTCTTGTTCAATTTCTGGCAGAACTTTCTTAAGTTGAGCTCCACAATTAACACAAAATTGATTCTTCAAGTCTAAGATTTTATGACCACAGCTATGACAAAGGTTAATTATTTCACTAGACGGTCTACCTTTATAGGGATTGATTGTAGGGATCGATTTTAATTCTTCAGTTTTTAATTGAGAAGCTTTTAGTAAATGGTTTATTCGATCTTTTTTTGCTTTTAATCGTTCTTTAAAGAATTTCTCTTGCAAATTTGAGTATTCCTTATAATTCTCTACTGTTGTTTTTCTTAAACTATTCTTAGTTCCACAAACTTCACAAACGTCCTTATTTATAATGGTAAATTCCCCACAATAAAGACAAAAAAAAGGATGATCTTTTAAAAAAGACTCTATATCTCCTTCTTTTAAATCCAATATACTCGGATGAGATTCTTCCGGTCCTAGCTTTTGTTCTCTTATTTGAGCTTGGCTAGGTGATCGTTTTTCTATAATGTAATGCTGAAAATCCTTTTTTTTAGCTAATCTTAAACTATATCTATTTCCACAACCTTCACAATATTCTCTATGTGTATCTGTAAATTTCTTGCAGCTATCACAAATATAAGGTTGGGCCTTTAAGAATGCTTTCCTATCTTGTATTAAAGGTTTGTGATCTTCTGTTGACCATTTTTCTGAAAAAATATTTCACCATAAAAACTATTATTTATGGAATAAAAATGGATTATTAGTTTTTTAAATAATTTAGAATTTAAATATTTCTGTAAACATTAAATAAGGAATTTTGAAATAAATTATTTCTTAATCCCTAAAATTGCTCGATGTCTCTGTCTATCATTGTAAATTTCTAATATATTAAATGAACCAAAAACCTCATGAATTTCCTCCATAGTAAAAAAATGGTGTGGAAGTCCTTTTTCTTGTCCTGCTTGAGGTATATAAGTATTTTTCTCAATTTCCTTTAGCTCCCACTCTTCTAATCTAGATGTGCCTTCCAATCTAGGGAAAGTTATAAATATAATACCACCTTTTTTTAAAACCCTATCAATTTCGTTTACTGTGATTAATATATCTTTCATTCTATTATGATGAATAACCTGAATTGATATAATGGCATCAAAAAAATTATCTTCATAGGGAAATTTTTCTTCCATTCTATGAAGGATTATTTCAGTCTTCAGACCTTCCTCTGAAAGCCACTTTTTAGCAATTGAAATTCCTTTAGGTGAAGAATCCATACCATAGATTTCAAATCCCTTTTTTGAAAAATATAAAAGATGGCGACCCGTTCCAGACCCAATGTCTAATATTTTCTGTACTCCCCTCTCTTTAAAGAGTTTTGCAATTTTATCCATATCTTGATGAGGTTCAGTGAAAACTTTACCCTTTTCAGAGAAAATTTTATCCCAATCTGGCATAAAAAGTATCAAACCTTTAAAAAATTAATCGTAATTACAGTCCCAGAAATATCTTCCATGCTCCTTTTTAAAAGCTTCTGCTACTTCATCTACTTGAGGTCGAATAAATTCATAACCATCTTTAATACATTCATAATTAACTGGTAATACATCTAAGATCTCACCATCAACTTGACAAATATAAGGATTAGGCTCTTCAGAATCTAACATCTCAACTCTTACTTTTTTACTGGTGTATTCATAGATATTCGGATGAGGTAAAAGAGTAGCTTTATACATTCTGTTAAAATGTTTAAGTAATTTGAATTTACCAATATCTACAATATTTACATGAAAAAGACCATCATTTACTTGAGCTCTCTGGCAAATGTACATAAAACCTCCATAACTAGGACCATTAGCACATGCTAAAAGATTAGCATATCCCTCAAAAGCGTCATTATCCATAGTTACCTTAATTTGTTTATTCTTCCAAGGTAATAACGCTATAAGAGTTTGGGTAAAATAACTTTTCCCTCTTTTAGCCTTATTAAATCTCCTAGTTACATCACTGTCGAAACCCTGACTCCCAATCCCTAAGAAGTAACGTTCAATACCTGAGTCAGTTTTTGCATAACCAATATCTGATTTACTACTATTATTTTCAGCAATTATCTCACAAGCTCTTTTTATATCAGGACGAATTCCAATAGCAGCAGGAATATCATTTCCAGATCCCATAGGAATAAACCCACATAAGGCATTAGTATTCGAAGTTATAACTCCATTCATGACTTCATTACAAGTGCCATCTCCTCCAGCACCAATAACTTTATATCCATCTTTTGCTAATTGCCTTCCTAATTCTATTGCATGTCTCATATATTCAGTATCAAACAATTTGTATGAAACATTTAACTCTTTAAGACATTTTTCCATAAAATTAATATCTCTTTTTGCCCCTTTCCCTTTACCAGCCTCAGGATTATAAATTATTGCATAATCTTCCATTCTTATCAAATCTGATATTATAGATGACTTAAAATAAATTAAAAATGCTTTAATCACTATTTTAAATTCTGAACTATTTAAAACTATATTTAAATTTCAAAATCTATGAGTTTAACTTTAAGCTTAGATTATAATATTCTTTCTAATTTGTTGTAAAATAATATCTAGAAGAAAAATTAAACAAAATCTCAGTGTGCTCTCCATTCATGGCCACATTCGGCGCAAGAGTGTTTTTTACCATAAATTTTTGGATAATCCATGAGAATCACGCTTTTATCATCCATTTCATGAATAAGACCTTCATTTCCACAATTAGGGCATTTTCTACGTCCATCAGCATTTTCGACCACCGATAAACTATTATTTTGAGAAATCAAAGATAAATTATCTCCAATAGTCTTTAAAACAGATTCTTTGCTCTCTGATGGAGTTTGATTTTTAATTGATAATTCCGCTTTATTTAATAAATAATCCTCATTAACCATTATCATATATCCCTTAACTATTGAATGAAATTCATCTTTCTTTGGCAACCTGTCATATTCTTTAATGAAATTATCTACAAATCTTTTAATTTCTTCAATTTTTATGGTGTATCCTTTTAATTCGATTAATCTCTTGATTTCTTTAATAATTTCCTCTTTTGAAAGTTTTGGTTTCTTAATTTCATGGACAAATGTTGAGTTATTCAATTTCTTTTTAAATTCACTCCATAATTGACTAACTTGAGCATCTGTTAATTTTCCCTTAATTTGTATATATACTCTATTATTGGGTTCTTTTAAAACTGTAATTCTATTATTCTTTCGTTGCTCATCATCATTAATACTATCAAAATAGTTTATTCTAAGTAAGGATCTTCCCAGCTTTTCAGAGGTAGTTGACAGAGATAACTTTTTTTCTAAAACATTTTCTACAATCTTTTGGATATCATCGTTGTTTTTATCTCTTATGTCGAATGAATGACTTCTTTCCAACATTATAGCGTTCTTAACCCTATTTAAGATTGGTTTTTTTCATTCAATCTGGATAATTTTATTCTAGATTTTTTTATTTAAAATGTTTCTCTTTTAATATAATTCAAATTCTAAACTAATAGATGGAAAATTTCAATATTCTAAATTTGATTTAATATGTTAAGAAAATTTATATTGATATTTTTATTTAATTTGACCATAGAACAACTGATTTTTTTGTTATGGAGAAAAAAGATTTAATACCCGCAATTAATAAGAAAAAGATTAAGAAAAAGGAATATTCGTCAAAAAGGAAAATTATCACCACGGTTGTATTAATTATCTTAGCGTTTTCAGGATCCTTTTTAATTTATTTTATATTGCAATTGGCTTTACATACTAACACTCCTATGGTTGTTGTGGTTTCTGAATCCATGGAACCAAACCTATTAAAAGGTGATCTATTATTTTTAGAAGGAAGAGATCCATCCCAAATAAAAAATGGTACTATAAGTGGAAAAGAAGGTGATGTTATTGTCTTTGACGCTCGAAATTTACCCGGATGGATAAAGCCTCCTAATGATCCAATTGTTCATCGTGTTATTGATAAATGGTATGATGGTGCCTGGTTTTTTCGAACTAAAGGAGATGCAAACCCAACAATTGATGATGCTCCTGTTCCTGCTAATAGGATTTTAGGTGTTGTAATAGGAAGAATCCCCTATATTGGATGGGTAAAAATAGTCCTTACAGATACAGGATTATTAATTCCACTATTAGTTATTGTCTCAACTTTATTGATAATAAGTATCATATGGGATATTGTAAAAAAGGATGATAATGGTAAAGAGAAAAAGAAGGGAGAACAAAACTTAATCTATAATCCAGAAGCTAAAACTGATAAATCAGTAAGACAAATTGAAATCAACTTTACAAAAAATGAATAATTCTTCTCATATTGTAGCGAAGCATTTTTCATCCATCTTATAAAAAATTTAATATAAATTTATAAACAAATCTACTAAATATTTACTTACAACAATTTTAAAACATGAACATAATTAAAAACTAAATTTGGTGTAAAAAAATGGGATGGACTCCTCCAAGCAAATTTACTGTAATTTTAACCCTTCTATTGATGGTTTTTGGAATTTTTATCTTACTTGATCTTGAGGCGCTATTTTGGACCAGTTTATTACCTGCATTTAATATCGGAACGTTTGATGGATGGTTCATTATTGCATTGATACTATTTTTCCTCACTTGGTTTCTTTTCTTTATGGGAGTAAAGCTGAAAGGATTATAGTTCTTAGACTTTTTAAAACATTTTTTTTAATTTTTACTTACAATAACTCTTTTTAATAAAAGATGAGCCTTACTTTATTATCCCTTTAGAAATTGATATACATTTATAATTAGATAAATCAAATAACATCATATTAAATTTTAATTAGGAAAAAAAGAAAAAATTTAAAAAAAAATCGGTGTTTAGAAAATGGCATGGACCCCACCAAGTAAATTTATTGTAGTTTTAACCTTTCTTTTAATGGCCTTTGGAGTATTTATCCTACTTGATATGTCTGTTATATTTTGGAATGATCTTATATTACCTAGTGTCTATCTTCCTGGATTATCAAATTTCCAATCGTGGATGCTGATTGCTATGATATTATTCTTTTTCGCTTGGTTTCTATTTTTCCTCGGTGTAAAAGTAAAAGGTATGTGATTTATTAATTTTTAATCTCTTTTTTTTCATTTTTATTTGGAAATATCCCTTTTGAATCAGATTATTTCAGATTATATAAAATCTTTATTAATTTGACAATAAAATTTAAAACATTTCTAAAATTTCAAGAAAATGTTATTACCGTAATTTATTAAGAAATTACGATAAAACTTCAATACGTAATACGCAAACGCAAAAAAACTTAAAAAAGTAAGGAAATACAATAAAAATTAAAAAACAAATGAGGAAATTAAAATGGCTAAGGAAGAAAACGCTGTGTTTGTTGGACGCCGTCCTACCATGAACTATGTGATGGCAACTATGATGATCCTTAATAAAGGTGAGGAATGTACCGTTAAAGCTCGAGGTAGAGCTATTTCACATGCTGTTGATGTATGTGAAATTTTAAGAAATAGATTCCTAAAAGGTACAGAGTATAAAGACATCAAACTTTCCACAGAACAGCTTGAAGGAGAAAATGGGCAGAATAACAATGTTTCAAGCATTGAAATAGTACTTGCTCCTCCAAAATAAATAGTGAAATTAACTTTACTTCGCTGAATCAAAATAACACAATTTTTACTTTTTTTTTTAATATTTTATTCTTAAATATTGTATTATCTTAACAATCTAATAACAATTTTAAGAAAAAAAACAAAAATATGACAATAAATTAATTAAATTTTGCTTGTGAAAGAATACGAGAAGCAATTTTATTAATCAGTTATTATTTCAAAAGATATTATCTTGTTAATATATCTTTTTATAGTTTATGAATGTCCCATTCTTGTCAGTTTCCTTGAAATATAAAGGAAATTATGATTTTTTTAGTAAAATCACAAACATTTAATAATACAGTTAGGAAAATAATAATTAACAAAACATTATTTATTTCAATTTTAAATCCTATTTTAAATAAATTTTTAAAAAATTCTAAAAGAGGAAGATAAAAAATGGCGAAAAAAGCTGCAAAATCTGAACCTTTGTTTGTAAAGTCAAAGGTTAGAGAATATATTAAAGGGAAAGGGTGTAATACTAGTAGTGGTGTCCTTGATGGGGACACTTTGAATGGACTCATTATGGAGATGTTAGATCACGCTGTAAGACGAGCACAAGCTAATAATCGAAAGACAGTAAAGGCAAGAGATTTATAAATTCACTTGCCAACATAACTTTTTTTTTTTATTATCTATTTCTTTAAGAAATTATATTATTTAGATAATTATTGAAGGTTTTTCAAACTTAGCTTGACTTATTCCAGTAGATAAGTCTTTTTCAACAATTATTTTAGATGTGGATATATCATGTGGAATTGCTGTATGAGTTATTAGAAAAATTTGAGAAAAAGATTTAGATTTAATCAAGTGTTTTAGAATACGCTCTCTTCGAGTTTCGTCCAAAGCAGCTAAGGGTTCATCCAAAAGCAGAAAATTAACTTTGGGATTTCTTCTAGGGGAATCTTTAGTAGGACGAATCGAACTCATTAATTCTGATATTGCAAGACGTAATGCAATTCCTAAAGCTGTTAGATCTCCACCTGAAAGAACCTCGGTTGATTCATATTCTCCATTATAATTATCTCTGATTTTTAAAGACAAACCAGTTTTTCTCGTTCCGCTCAAATCAAGTAGTAAATCACTATATTGACCAGATGTAAAATCTTTAATATATTTATCGGTAGTAAGAGCTATATTTTTCACTAAACGTTTTACAACCATATATTCAGTGACAAATCGCCGTACAAATTCTTTTGCTTTATTAATATGATCTATATCAACTTCATATTCTCCGATTTTTTTTTTTAAATCTTTCATTTTTTGAATTTCATTATGTAAAATTCCTATTCTTTCTTTATTACTTTGAAGTTTTAGCTGTTTTTCCTTAATATCATTTAAAAGAGCTTTTAACTCTGTAGAGAATTTTTCCTTTTCAATTGATAATTTTTTGATCCCTTCAATACTCGAGTCTTTAAATTTAGATCCATTTTTCGAGAGGAAATTATTTAACTCGATTTCAATTTCTTTTGATTCAGATTCATATTTTTTATAATTCTGGAAATCTTCTTTAAGACCTTGATAAATTGTTGTATCTTCTTTGAATTTATCTAATCGCTCTTGAATTAATTTAATCTCTGTGTCAAAATTCGTTAAAATTTTAGTAATAGAATCAATCTTATCTTGATTTATTTTAATTTCATCATTGAATTTCATAATCATTTCATCATAATGTTCTTTTGTTAACTCATTTTGACAAGTTGGACATTGTGCAATTTCTTTTCCCTCTTTCATTTTCGTAAACTTTAAACTTTTCTCCATTTTTTTCATAGATTTTTTTATATCTTCTATTCTTCCCTTCGTTTTCCCTAATCCTTTAAATGTTGCCTTTCTTTTCTCCTCTAATTCATCTTTATTTCTTTTTAATATAATGTTTTTCTCTTTTAATGTACTGATTTTATGAATAATTGTATCTTGAGAATCAAAATCATCAAAATTAAGATCTGTTTTCTTGATTTTTGCTTTAAAATCATTTTCATATGATAAATATTTATCATCTGCAATTGTCTTTTGATTATATAAATTTTCTAACTCTGAGATTAATTTATTTGAAGGAAAATCCTTAATTATCTGTTCATAATCTTCTTTTTTTTCCTTTTTTTCTGTGATTTGTTTTTGAAATTGAACATTTTCTTTTTCAATACGGGTAATATCTTCATTAATTCGTTCAATTGGAACTCTTGATTTCTCAAGATTTTCTTTTTCATATTTCTTTCCTTTAGACTCACTATCTAAAAAATTAAGAGCATCATCAATTATATTTAACCGAAATAAGTCAATTAACATCTCTCGTAATTCCGCTCCCCTTTTGTTAGCCAATTCTTCTACTTCGCCTTGACGTACAAAGACAGTACTCATTGCTTGCTCTGAAGAAATTTCAAAAAATTTTTCGACATTAAAACGTTTTACTTCTTGATAAATTGTTTTATTCTCTGGTAATTCGAATAGCTTTGTAATTATACTTCCTGTTCTACCCCATTTTCGATAAATATAATATTTTACTTTATCCAGTGTGAAATACACATAGATCTCTGACTTTTTGGCTCCATATGTTATAAATGAATCTGCATTTCTTCCTTTAAAGACCCTAGGTCCAAAAAATGCAAAAAGAATTCCCTCTAAGATAGTTGATTTGCCATATGAATTTTTCCCACTTATAAGAATTAGTCCTTCAGGTAATTCTTCAGCACCTTTAGGCAAGTTCAACTGTTTGTAACCCATGAAATTTTTAAAAGTAAGCTTATTGATTAACATCGATAAACTATACCTCTTTTTCTTTTTCCATTATTCGTAATGCTTTTTTTAAAGCGCTCATCCCAAATTCAGTTAACTTGTCTAGATTGTATTCTGTTTTATCTTCACTCAGTTTTTCTCTCACAAAAGTTTTAAATTCATCTTCTGGTTTTTCAAGAATATAATCCAAAATCAACCCCGTACTTATATCATCTTCTAAAGTTTCAGACATATCCGAGATTTTCCACAGTAATTGTAATATATTATGTTTATCTGGTTGAGAAAAAATATTTCTTCTAATTTTCGACATCATTTCATTAATTTGCCAATTCCTTTCAAATGTCATCTCACCTTCAATATTTACTTTTAACCTAGCAGCTGTCTTATGATTAAATTCTTCTTCTCCGATATGGCGTTTTAATTCATTCAAAACTTGATTTTCTATATCATTAATAGAATATTTAGCTTTAGCATCAATAACAATAATTTCAAATGGTCTAGTTAATAATTCATCTGTGGATACTCTATCCACAGTTAATTCTCTTGTACTTTTATCAATGTTAACAATCAGATAACCTTGATTTTCGTATCTTTCTTTAAAATTCATTGGTAATAAACCTCCAGAATAGTAGTGATTTCTCGATAATTGCTTGAATCCATGCTCATGACCTAAAGCCACATAATCATAGCCAAAGTCATCGGAATTAACTTTGTTATGTAATGTATTGTCGCTAGCAGAGCCATGAGCTACAGCAATGTTAATATAATTATTATCTTTTGGTTGTTGATTAATTATCCAATTGTCATAAGCAGATTGGTAAGTCTCAAAACTTTTAAATTCAAAATATGGAAATAAATAAAATCTTACTTTTTTATCAGGGAATTCCAATGATAATGAACTATTTAATTTGATTGCTTCTATTAGATCTCTTTCTTTAAAGTAAAATAGATTTGGATATTGATCTTTATTAAGATGTGATTCTAAGGGCGTATACTCATATCCTCTAAAAATTCCATGATTTCCTTCGATATATATAAATGGAACTTGATTATTTGTTTTTTCGAAAAAGATTTTTAATCCCTTTATTAAGGTTCTTCTTGCTGGCTCAGGGGGTGGATATGAACTATATTTAGAAGGGTGATGAAAGATGTCTCCACAGTGAACTAAAAAATCAATGTCATTTATGTTAGATATTTCATCCATTACTGCCAAAAAGCAATCATAAATCTCTTGTTCATAAGGTTTTGAGTAATTATCAATTGCCCATTTGTTTATTGTACCTCTCCTCGCTCTATATCCAAGATGAGTATCTGCCATATGAATTAATTTTACCATTATATCACCTTTTTATTCTCCTAATACTTTATGCCTCCATGATTCAGAATATTTTTTAGTTCTCTCATCAAATTTTAATTCCATAAACTTACTTTCTAATTTGTTATATTCAGAAACTAATAATGTACTTGCTTCGTGAGCTCCTTTTAAACATAAAGGATAACCTCTGGGGGAATAAGGCATTATATTCTGTAATATATATTTTGCATCTTTTGTATCTAAGAAATCTGGTATGTCAAATCTTAAAGCTGCGCTATTTTTTTGTATTCTAGCGATATATGCCTTACTTTTAGTATACGCTGAAAGGTCTGGCATTTCTACCAAAAAACTTTTTTCTTTCATAATTTCTGACCAAATTGGCAAAATAAAATTACCTTGTGCATCCCTTAATCTACAAGTTTTGGAAATTGTATAATAATGTATATTATAAGATTCAACAAATTTAAAAAAGAATTTAGTAAAAGCTTGCGGTGGAAAAATATGATGCCGAAACATTTGAATTCCATCACCTAGGAATACTACGTTTTCAACTTTTCCCCAATTACTTTCCTCTTTTATTCTTATAAGTGATTTCAAAATTTCATCAGCAGTTCTTATTCTATCAACTACATGCGCTATAGAAGGATAATAAAATGCATGGTTATCTATAGCACTCTTTATTTTATTACTAAAAGTAGTTTCATACCATTCTTCTAATTCATCAATAAAATTTTTCAAATCTCCAATATAGAAGATCTTTTTAATTGTTTTAACGAAATTTTCAATAACAGTTTGATAAATAATTAGTTTATGTTCGTTATCTTCAATATAAGTAGAAATTGGTTTATACATTATTTTTTCAATATTATACTTTCCATCTGTGAGAGTAACTTGACCTTCTCCAAACTTAAATGATCCTAATATAGCATAAGTTCCAGACTTTGTGTTTGAGCTCTCATCAAACCCGATAATTTTAAATCCCTTATCTACATAATCAATTAAACTTTCTTCAATTCTGATATAAGGCATTTCGCTAAAGTGGGCTCCTGTATTTCTGAGTTTTTCTTCAGCACTACTAGTGGGATCGGGATCTTCTAACTCTTTTTTTTCTTCTTCTGTCCATGTAATCTTATTAGATTTTATAAATTCCTTAAATTGTTTAATGTCGGGATCAAAAGATCCTTCCGGTCTATTATTAATCGACTCTTCCAATGATATTAATTCAAAATCGAATGAAATTTAAATCACCCAATTTAATTATCAAAATCAAGGTAGTCCTGTTGGTGGAGGACCTGGACTCATATCTTTCATTTTTTTAGAAAAATCTTCATAAAAGAATTTTGATTTAGTTTCAAAATAATCATCATATAGAGGAATTTTAAGTTTTTGGAAGTTAGTGAGCCAAATTCCTGAGATTAATGCAATTCCAACTGTACCAGTAAGAGATTCAAGATCACTTTGTTGAACTCCACCACCAATACTCCGTGCAGCTACTTGTTTTTCTTTGTCAGATCTCAATGGTAAGTTAATTACAGTATTCATATTAGATAATATTGTGTCATCTATAGGGGAATATTGTTGAGAAATAACTTCTAGAGCTAAATTAAACTTTCTTCCTTGACGAGAAATATCTTTGAACACATTACTAAATCTCATCATTTCAGGTCTCAATATACTAGGTGCTTCTTCAATTGTAAATATAATTATGGGTAAATCAGTTGGGTCTTTAACTTCCTTTCCACTTTTGATGTATAATTTATCAATTGAGTTTTCATAGTTTTTATAGAAATTTTCGGGTAATGTTTGTTTAAGTTTTGTTTTTAATGTGTTAATATCCGTAGATGATTTTAATGCCTTTCTAATATCAAAAAGGGTTCTAGCTAACACGCTATTGAACAAAAATTGCTCTAAATCTGAGATCATAGACACATTAAATATAATTATTCCACCTTTTTCTAGCTTTTTCACAATCTCTGGTAATTTGCTACTTGCATTAGATCGAAACATCTCAGAATATTCTAACCAAGCAAGTCTCCTTCTAACGGCTGCCATAGTAGCATCACTATGTCCTCCACGTAAAGGAGAATATCCTTCTGTTAAAAGATTCTCAATATAATTTTCATGGTTCTCATTATATGCTGAATGAACAGCTCCTACTTGTAAATCATTAAAAGTTCCTGTCGCGTATAAGTCAACAGGTTTTATTTCTTGATAGTTAATAATACAAGGTTGAGCCATACTTTTTATTGGAGCCGGAGGTATTCCTTTATTAGGATAAAGATAAAACCAACTTCCAATAAGCTTTTTGTTATAATCTACGGCTTTGCAAATATCATTGACTCCATATTTTAAACATCCTAGAGCATATTCATCATGCATATCAATCGCTAACATAGAGATTTTCGTTCCCTTTCCATTTAAAATAACATGGGCATTATGCTGCAAGAGACCATCAAGAAATACTTGGTTTAAATTCGATTTCCCAGTACCTGTTGCTCCGGCAATGAAAAAATGATACATAAGATATTTATAGGGGAAATAGACATTTACATTGGCTTCGGAAGCCAATGAACCCATATACACACCATCTGGAGTAAATATGGTCTCTAAATAGTCAGCTTTATCATCTTGAATTTCAGAGATTTCCATGGAATGGGGTTTTAATACTCCTTTTTCCATAATATCTTCAATAAGAAAGAAAACATTTGAAGTGAAATTATTTTCTTTTTTAGACTTTTTATCTCTCTCCGTGAGAATTATCGGGCGTCCTTGAATCACATATTGTAATTCAGTCTCAAGCTCTGCGGTAATGTATTCTGTCATTTTAACATTCTTTAACTTTTGCCGAGTCATTATATAATCTTGAATAGTGTATTCTTTTAGGATTTGGATTATTATTGTATAATCTTTTTTTTCAGTTTCATCTTTAGCCTCTAATTTAACAAACCCATGAAGATGTACATATTTCTCATGAAATATTTCAATAACACTTTCTGTTGGATTTATTCTAATTATCATTTTTATCTTTATTCTTATCTCTTATGAACTAATAATATTATTCAATCTAAATAAATAAAAAATTGTATTAATCCAAGCTTACATTTATTATTAAGTCTTTTGAACATATTATTTGTTGTTATAAATAAAATTCTAGGACCTAACAAATTTAGTAGTCTATAATAGATCTAATGCTGATTTGAATAAATCTTGCTTATCAATTTGTCTTTTTTTTTTATTAGATTTAAATTGAACTGACGACCTTTTGTAAACCTTCTGTTTTAATTCTGAAATAAATTGGGAGATTCTTACTACTTGAGGCCCTCTGTATGTATTTTTAATCGATGGGGAAATAAGATATAATTGATCTTTTGCCCTTGTTATTGCAACATAAAATACTCTACGTTCTTCTTCGAATGCCTCTTGATCTCCTATGCTTCTGTTTGAGGGAAATGAATCTTCACATAACATAGGAATAAATACAACTCGCCACTCAAGTCCTTTGGCTCTATGTATTGTAGATAATATCAATGGATTTTCTTCCTCTCTTTGTTCCCCCGCATGGACAGTCTTAGACTCTAAATTAGATAAATTTAAACTTAAATTTTCTAAGAATTTTCGAATAGTAGGAAAACTTTGGGCATAAATACTTAGTTGTTTTAAATCGTCTATGCGATCTTGCCAATTATCGTATTTTGACTTTAAATGATCCTCAAGAATTTTTACTAAATCTCCAATGACCTCAGAGGGATTGTCATCAGGAGAAAAATCGATCAGTTTTTTTACATAAGATATTAAATTTTTTATTCCCTCCTTAGAAATACGAGATCCTTTTAATTTCTCAGCGTAAAACATTTTATTGATTAAAGAATCGATTGGATGTTCTATATTAGATATTGCTTCAAATATTTTTGAGCCCGAAGAAGTTCCTATCCCCTGAATAATTGAAAATATTCTAGACCATGATACTTCGTCATGAGGGTTCTCAATTATTCTTAAATGAGCTAACATATCTTTAATATGGGCTCTTTCAAAAAAAGCCACTCCCGCACGAACTTCATAAGGTATATTCTTTGCTTGTAATTCGATTTCAATTCTTAGAGTATGAGACGCTGCTCTAACCAATATTGCCATTTCTTCTAAATCAAATCCATCTGAGCGTAATTTTAAAATCTGGTTAGCAACGAATCGTGCTTGATCTATATCATCTCCTAAATTTACTTGATATGGCAACACACCTTTAAGACGTGTGGGTCGCATATATTTTTTAAATTGATTTTCATTATGTTCTATTGAGTTATTTGCTAAATTTAATATCTCAGGTATACTTCGATAATTATATGTTATAGTATATCTCTTGCAATTCTTATATCTTTTTTCAAAATTGAGAATATTTTGAAAGTTTGCCCCTCTGAATGCATAGATGCTTTGAGCGTCATCTCCTACTGCGATAATATTTTGATTTGGATTCTGTTTTACTATTTTATATATTATTTCATCTTGAATATAGTTAGTATCTTGGTATTCATCCACAAGAACAAATTTTATATTCTTGGCAATTAATTGAGCTACGGTTCTTTCATCTAATAACTGATTCCAATATATTAACAAATCATCGAAGTCAACTAAATTATCCTGAGCTTTCTTCTCTCGATAAATCTTAAAAACTTCTTCTAATTTTTTAATGACATTTTCACTATCGAATTGAGAATATTTCCAAAGAATAACATCTTTAATTGATTTATTACAATTAATAGAAAATGATAAAATATCTTTTGCTATCCTAGAAGTAGGAAAACGCTCTTCGATTTCTTGTACATTTGATTTCTCGATTGACAGTTTCATTAACGCTCGTGCGTCAGTTTCATCCATTATAATATAATTTGCTTTCAAACCTAACGTTTTTGCATATCTTCGAATAAATCGATTTGCAATTGAATGAAAAGTTCCACCCCAAATTCCTTTTGGACGCTTTCCTAAAAGTGTTTCCACACGTTTTACCATTTCATTTGCTGCCTTATTAGTAAAAGTTACAAGCATGATTTCAGTTGGTCTTATTCCTGACAACAATAATTTTGCAACTGAATAAGTAATTGTTCTCGTTTTGCCACTTCCAGCACCTGCTATAACTAACATTGGTCCTTTAATGTTATTAATGATTTTAAGTTGTTCCTCATTTAAATCTTCTTTAAAATTGATTTCATTATATTCTTCAAGAACTTCTGGTATTTCTTCTTCTAAAGATTCTGCATAATCCTCCTCATAAAACTCAAATACGTATTCCTCTTCTACTTTATCTTTTTGCTGATTCAATTTTACATGCTATTGTTATTTTATTATTAACTTATGTAGTAAAGCTTTACTCCACTCTAATATATCGGGGAAATTGGCTCTTTTTTCTGCCATAAATTTTTCTCTATTAAAGGAAATATATTTCTTTCCATCTCGTGTAACAATATTTGAAAATTTATATATAGGTTCATATGATAAGAGTTTTATATCAAAAGTCTCTCCAAATTTTTCAAAGGAAACTGGTGAATTGTTTACAATAAATTACAGGACTTGTAAAGCTATTATATCTATAAATTCTAAATCCCTTAACTCTTTACCAACAATTTCTTCCCAGCAATCCTTATATAACTTAACAAATAAATCATGCCTTCTTTCAACTTCTTTAATTGAAATTTCTTTTGTAAGAATGATTTCAGAAATTCTTTCCCTCCAATCTGTAGGCAACCATTCAAGCGAGTAGGAATAATTTAAAGCCCACTTTTCATAAGGAGGGTATTCATTATTAGCTAAAAAAACCAAACCAATTAATCCTGATATTGCGCTACTTATTAATTGATTAGCTGCTAAAAGATCACCCCTCTTAATCCATTGTGATATAACTATATTCCCCACATAAACACATTTTCCAAAATATTCTGAGATGCAACGTACTTTTTCTGATGAAGAAAAAACATCTTTTTCATTAAATAAATCCTTAACCTTATTATCTGGATCAAATAGTATTTCATTATAGGATGCATCCCACTTTTTAATTAAATCCCAATTTTCTTTAACTTCCTGTTCAAATGATAAGAACTCCACATCGATATAATTACCCTTCCATAATGCATCACTTTGAGGAATAGGCCCCATACCTATAATCCAGTCATTATAAATATGATCTTCAAGATATACATTCAGATCAATTTCAGATAATTCGTCAGCATATCCTCTACTAAGACCTCCGCAAAGAGTTATCCCTATTACTCCATTTTCTTTTGCGAGATCATTTGCGATCTTTTTTGCTTCTTTAAGCATCTCATCATATTTTCCCTTTGAGGAAATCTTGCCATAGGGCCTTTTTACCCTGTTTCTAATGCCAACTGTTTCCTTAAATAATTCCATAATTAAACAATAATATTTTATTCAAAAATATTTAATAATTCAATAAAATTGATACTTTCACTTAATAAATTAAATAATATTACCTAAAAATAAAAAATTAACTTATACCAGCCCAACTAGCACTTTAAACGCAACAGTTTCTTCTTTTTCATCAACAGTACTAATTGAAAAGGTTATATCGTATTTGTCTCTTATATGTGGTGCTGCTTGTGCTGAAATGAATTTCATGCGAGTATTTGTGTTTTTTCCTTCCCAAATCCAGACTTTTTTATTATGTACGTCTACAAACAATAGAATTTCATCAGAATCTAATAATTCAAATAAAGGAACATTTTCCTTGACTTCTAATTTTTCAAAATCTTCTAATTCTTCCTTAAATTGATATACAAATATCAAAATTTAATCGCTTGAATTTCTTCTTTGTAATATTATAATATTATTCTATCTTGTTTGTTTATAAATCTTTAATATATAGAAATCCATATCTTTATAAATTCCATAAAATATAGAGATTCTAATTTAAGATTTTTCTTTAGATCATAAATATTACAAAGATAATTTAAAATTTAACAAGGTAATTGTTTAAATAAGATAAACTTTTATTAGGTTTCTCAAAAATCTTTTTGAAATCTTCTTCTTCTTAATGTTGAAATGAGGTGACCTCTTGATAAAAGTTGGATCCCAAATTGCGAACTATATTCTCTAGAAAAGTCAGTAATAACATTACAAATCATGATTCCACCTTCGATATTAGTATCAATACAAGCTTTATGAAGTTGCCTTAACTGTGTGATAGAAATTTCTCTCTTCCAATCTCTGATGAAAACTCCAAATGTACTAAGTCTATTTTTTATAATCGCATCAAAAGTCCAAGCCTTACCAGATTGTCCTTTTTTTTGTACTGGACCATTTAAAAACTCATATTTCTCTGAAAATACATTTCTAGCTAATTCTATTAAGTCCTTATCTCCTAATGACATGAACACACCCAATTTTTTCTAAAAAGATAACCTAATATGTATTACTTATATGATATTTCAATATTTATCTGAATATTATTTAAGATGGTGTATTACGTAGAAAACATATTTAAAATACAATACAGACAGCAGTTAAGTAAATGCCGACAAAAATAGCTGAAATTTATTAGAGAATTTAGTCTAAAATTGTGTTAAATTCTAATAATTTAAAGAAAGGATATTCTCCCTCAGAATCAGGATTTCTTTTTACATAATTTAATAAATTTTTTTTTAAAAAATCAAGCAATCTTTTTGATATCTCTTCACATATAGATTGACATTCTAAGAAATTCTTATTTAAAATAAATTCACATTTGTTATCTTTTTCTTCACAAAATTTTTTCACTTGTAATGTTAGTCCTTGGGCAGGTAAAATTGAAATACAATCCCAAGTATCCTTAAAACCAGATAGTTGACTTGGAGGTGTACATTTTAATAAGCTTCTTAAATTATTTTCACAAAAATTATTATTTAATCTTGTGTTAATGGCTCTAACTTCTTTTTTAGCTTCAAGTTTACAAAGAAAGACATAATATTGTAATAACTCTTCTGCTTTTCTAGCTTTTTTAGTATTTATTATTTTCCATCCATTGGCTCTTTTACAGCTGATATCTTTAAGTATAGGATTAGAAAAATTAGTAGGGTAAATCCAACATTGAGGAGGTTTAATCCCTGAATTATGAACTAGACAACCATTTATTTTTTTATCATATAGGAAACATTTTCCCTTCATATCATCGAATCTTAATTTAAAGCTAAACACATCACCTCTAGTGAAATCATTTTTATTTGCATATCCTTGTTTTATATACTCTTCTGCCAGAATTTTGGGGACATTGATCTTGATTGAACAACAATCACCATGACAAATAGATATGCAGTTAGGACCTTCAATTGCTGATTTCATTAGCTTGTTATATTCTTTAACAATTTGCCAGAATTTGTCGTTAACCACAGTATTCTAAATTAATTTTTTTATTATTTTTATTCAAAATGATTTATTATGATTTAAAATTCATATATAAAATATCTTTCTATGTAAATAACTTTAAATTAGCATAATTTTTTTATTTAGTAAATTTTGATAACAAATTTAGTATAAGAGTTTCTAATTTTAAATCATACAAATAAGAGAAGATTATCGAATGTCAGAAAACTTAGTTGTTATAGACATAACTGATCGTGAACGAATTGTTCTCGATGGATCACAAAATATCAAAGAAATTTCAGGTAATGGAACACTGGTAATAAAAAATCCAACCCAAAGAAGTAGATTATGGAATTTGATATGCAACGTTAAAGAAAATGTAAATACTTCATTGGAATCGAAGGAACTTACAGTAGGAACTTTAAATCCTGCTCAAGATTATAGAAAAGAATATCAGATTAGAGAATTAAAAAATTCTTCTTTAAAGGTTGAGGAAATATATGATACAGATAAAACAAATGCTACTAAAGTAAATAATGCATTTCTATATAAAATAGATAACAAATGTAGTTTAAAACTCATATTGACAAATCCTCTAAACTTACCTATCTTAGATATTAAAGTGAAAAGGGATTTGCCACCATATATTCAAGAAATTGAAATGAGGAGTCCAAGTAATGGAGATGCTAATTTAAAAGAAGAGGATGGAAAACGAATCCTTGCTTGGGAGTTAATATCTTTAGAAGCAAATAATAGTGCTGAACTTGAGATTTTCTTTACAGTAAATATAAAAGAATTATCTAGCCAAGAGCTTGGAGTCTTAACTGTTAATTATTTAATTAATAATTATAAATTGACAATGATGAATCCGGAGGTTAGAGGTTTAACAGATTCGATGAGTGGAATTGAAAGAGATGAAGGGTCTCAACCTGGGATGTGGGATTGTAATGTTGAATTTATTAATGAATCTGGATTCCAAGTGAAGCTTGAAGATGTAAAAGTATCGCAAACAATACCAACTGGAGTAGAAATAGTAGTTTCTCAAACACCTGATAGAGTCTTAAGTCCCGATGAATCATGGGATTATGATTTCCAAGTTGAAGCTAAGGATGTACCAGAATTGAGTTCAGAAATTGGATTTACACCATTATTTGTGGTGATTACAAGAGTTATCGGTGAAATTGTAAAAGAATCTACTATTTATGAAGTTTTAAGTGCAACTATTGATAAAGCTATAAATCCACTCGAAGTAGACGCGTATGCTAATACTGATATGGAAATCACAAATACTATAGTAAATATTGGATCATCTCCAATTGATAAGTTTCTCTTATCAGATGAGCTTCCTTCTGATTTTCTTCCTCCTTTAGTTAAAGAAATAAAAATTTTCTTGGCTGATATTGATATAAGTTCAAGAGAAGAATTCGTTCAAAAGATACTAATCGATCCTAGTGATCAAGATTTTTCTAAAAAACATCAAATTTATGTCGAATTATTCAATCTTTCTAATGAATTTCTACCCGGGAAAAAGATCGAGATTACATATCCTCTTTTAGCAAGAAATCCGCGACCTCCTACTGAAACAAAATATATGACTCCTGTTAAAATAGAAATTAATAGTCCAGTAGAGGGTCAAAGCTTTATTAGAGAAACAGATGAAGAACCAGAATTAAAAGTTAGATATGTTAAACGTAAATTAAAAACCCTTAAAAGCATTAAACCAGGGTTAACTGAGGGAGAATTTAGCATTGGAGTAAGAGTTCAAAATAAAGGAGATGTTGAGTTAGAAAACGTACTTGTCAAAGATATTATTCCCTCTAGTTTTAGCTTAACTGAATTTACACCTCCTCTTGGTGCAACTCATGAAGTAGTGCAAGTAGGAGCTGTATCAGAATTACATATAAAAATTGGGGAGATAAAAGGCGGCGTATCGGTTAGTATAAACTATAATTGTTCTGGTTCTGGCGATTATCCTAGATCAGAACCTGTTGTTATTGTTGAAGGAAGAGGTGCTGGAGAATCATCAAGTTCCTCAGAAGCGCCTTCAGCTGAAAAAGAAACCCCAAAAGCTCATGTAACAAGCTCTCAAGCTGGCAAAATACATGAACTATTCATTGAAATATATAAAGCTATTGATCGCGCCCCTACTGGTGAAATGTTAGGAGATATATTAGAAAGGAGAAAGGATGAATTCCCACCGGGACCAGTTCTTCATCAAATTTTAACATATGCTAAAGAAATGAAAGCTCTTGGAAATAAAATAGTCGTTGGTTCATTGCGAGATGAAGTAATGAATAGATTAAAAGAATTTAAGAGTAAGTATGCTTAATTTTTCTTAAATTATCTAAAAACAATTTTATTTTTTTATATTTTATTGTAAATATTAGAATCATAGAATTTTATTTAAAAAAAGTGAAAGAGATATTTTTATAAATATATATTTAACTTATCTACATCATCTTGAATTATTGATATACGCTTCTTTTTCCCTTCTTCATCTTCAAATCCTTGAATATCTTCTTCTAAATCCAATTGTTCTTCTTCATATGCTTGTTCAATCATCATTCCATACCTCATAGCGGCAGCAACTAATTCAGGAATTAAGGAAATCATTGCTCTGAAACTAAAAATTCCAGATAACACTGAAAGTCTATTTATCATTTCACCGAATGGATCCTGATCCATTTCTGGTTTTTTCATTATATCCATTATTCTTTTAAATAACACTTCGTAGAATAATTCTCGCTCTTCCTTACTTAACTTTTCTTCTTCCTCTTCCATCATGAATACCTCGACTTTTATATAATATTGTTAAATTAAGAATTAAATTTAATTGATTTCAAATAGAATTAATTTATAGAAAAGATATAAAAATATAATATTTATGAATGCTCGTGAGCGTTTTCTTGCTATTTTTGACGATATAAAACGTAAAGAGTTAGATAAAATTCCTACTCATGTACAATATGTAAGAGAGGAATTTATTTCCAAATATCGTAATGAAATTATGAACGATTATCAGGGAAGATTATTTAATAACATATATTTTGATATACCTTATATTTTAGGTTTTGAATCTATATTTGCACCGTTTCCTTTAAGCTATAAGATTAATTCGATCAGAGTGCGAGATTCCCAAGGAAAATTTACTAAAATTAAAGAAAATGGACAATCAATAAAACAAAAAACAACTTATTATGAAGGAGGCTTCATTAATACAACTGAAATTTTGGATGAATTATGGACAAATTTAAAAATTGTTGATAAAAGTAATTCTATTACGAAATCTATTAATTATTATGAAAAATTAGCTCCCTATATATTTCCAGTATTAACGGTCGATGGGATTTTTGATAGAGTCTGGAAAAGTATGGGAATGACTATTTTTGCTAAAAATTTTCAAAAAAATACAAAACTCTACAAAAGTTTAATAGAATTTTATGCTGAATTAACAAAAATAAATATTAAAGGCCTGATTAACGCAACGGGAGACAGAGGGAAAGTAGTCGCATTATTGGATGATGTTGCTTTTAAAGGTCGTTCCATGATATCTAAAGATAGATGGAATCAAGATTTTTTGCCTTGCTATAAAGAGATTCTCTCAATAATTTTAGACGCAAAAATGATTCCTATTATTCATACTGATGGCGATCCCACGGAATTAATTCCTTCATTTCAGAATGCAGGATTTAGAGGACTGCAAGGATGGGAGGGTGGTGCTGATCCAAAATATATTAATGAAAATTTCCCAGAATTTGTCATAATAGGATTTGGTGATGTAAGTTATGTCCTTCCTTTTGGAGATCAAGAGCAAGTTCAAACTCATGTAAAAGAATTGATTAATATCCTAAAAAATAACAGGCGCTTCATTATAGGTCCAAGTACTGTTATTTTTCAAAAGATACCACTTAGAAATGTAAAAATTTTCATAAATGAAGTAACGAAATATGGCACATACTAAATAATTTCGGTAATAACAGCAAATAGATAAAAATAAATTATTTTACCTATAGTCGATTATTTAGTATAATTTAAAATTTTAAAGTTGTATAATATTTTGGAAAATAGCATGATAATTATAATCATAACTTTATTCATTTTCTTTCTAATAAACATTATTGTTTATTGGCAAATCGTTTTGAAACAGAAAATTGGTTTCAATAAATTTAATAAATTATATAAGAAAGCTTTCCCCATTATATGGTTTATTTCTACAACCCTTATCCCAATCATAAATTCCAGTTTTTTCCAACCGTTTTTCGAAGAGAATATTAGTTATTTTCATCAATATTGGTTGTGGTTTATGTTAATAGGTATAATCATAATTATTTTTGGAATCAAAATCCTTTCATTAATTAAAAAATTATTAAAAGCCGCAAATATTGAGGAAACCGGTCATAATTTAATAAAGACTGGTGTTTATGAGATAGCAAGACATCCTCAATATTTTTCATGGATTTTAATCTATTTAGGTATCACATTTATCTTAGATTCTTTTATAGCTATAATAACAATACCAATCTTACTGATTTTAACAGAACTTTTATGCTTTTTGGAAGAAAAATATTTACTCATTCCAAAATTTGGAGAAAATTATGATAGATACAAGAAAAAGACACCATATAAGTTGATTTCACCTCCTTATAATTATATATTTATAATTATGGGGCTTATAGTAGCTTATATAGGATTTTTAAATATTATTAATATTTAATCTATTAAAGAGGTGATGTTTAATCAAAATAGCGATTTTGGCTACAGATGGATATGAAGATCTCGAGCTGCATTATCCACTCATTAGATTGATTGAAGCGGGGTATGAAACTGAAGTGTTAAGTTTACAAAAAAGAGAAATTAAAGGAAAATACGGATATCCCATCAAACCTGATAAATTAGTAAGAGAAGCCAATCCTGATGATTATGATGGTGTGATAATACCTGGAGGCACAAAAAATCCTGATTATTTAAGGAGAGAGAAAGAAGTACTCGAATTCGTTTCCAAAATCAATGAAAAGGGAAAATTAATAGGTGCTATTTGTCATGCTGGTTGGGTTTTAATTTCTGCAAAAATTATAAGAGGTCGTAAAGCAACTAGTTATTTTGCAATAAAGGATGATATGATAAATGCTGGTACTATATTTGAGGACTCTCCAGTTGTAATAGATAATAATTTGATTACTTCGCGTATGCCAAGTGACTTACCTGATTTCATGAGAGCAGTCTTGAATTTTCTAGAGCGTTAAGAAAATCTAAAATAAAGTTTTGATTATTTAATATAAACTTTTAACCCGATGCATATCTTCTTTAAGAATTTCTAAGAAGATATTTATTTGTTCAATTTGCTTGTTAATTATTTCAATTTTTTTATCAATTATCTCTGAATCTGATAGATCTTTTTTCTCCAAATCTTTCCTTACAATATTATACGTTCTTATTTGATTTAATATATTTTGCATTCTCTTTATTTTTACTTGAAATAATTTCTTGTATTTTTTAAGATCTTCCAGCTTTGTTTCAATACTGTCGATAAAATTGAAGCAAATATCAACATTTTCTTCTTTCTTTAAATTATTCGCGATTAATTCAATACTCTTTAAATAAGTAATTACTAATTTTTGTTGTTCCTTATCAATTGATTCACCTTTAAAACTAGGTTCAGAACTTATCTCCTCCAATATATCTGAAGTATATTTTATATTAATTTTTTTTGAGAATTGGTTTATAGTCTCATTTATTTTAATCGATTCATCTGAAATTCCAGAATCATCAAGATCAATTATTAATTCTAATTCATCCAATTCTACCTTAGTAATTAATGGAGAAAATTTTACCTGCAATTTTTTCCTTCCATAATAATCGTTGTTTTGCCGGATAATTTGAGTATACATTTGTATAAATTCTTGTCCAATAGGTGCAAATAAAACTCCTCCATTTTCATCGAGTTGACATAAAAGAGGATTAATCTTCGATTGTTCAATTGCGCCCGTTACTAATATTTTCTGCCAAGGGCATAATTCTGGCATTCCCAAAAGAGGATTTTTTACTATTATTGAAATTTGATCATCTAGTTTTAATTTCTTTAGGTTTTCAGATGTAAATTTAGCGATTTCAGAATTTGCCTCAAGAATTATAATCTCTCCCTTGGGTGCTAATTTATGAGCTAAGGCTGCTATATATCCACTTTTTGCTCCCAAGATTAATAAATCGTCATTTTCAGTTAGAGAAAGCCCTTGAAGCATGATTGTTATCATATGGGGCGCAGAAATCGTTCTATAATTATTAGGATTTTGCTCATCATAATAGAATAAATTTGGCACATCTTCATAAAGTTTAACTATATTTATGAATTTCTCTGGAATAAACTTCTCTAAAGGCACATCCATAAATGCCTTAATTAATCGTTTATCTTTTAAGATATCATTTATAATTAAAGAATCTAATAAACGTTTTTTCTTTAATTTCAGTCGTTCCTTGATTCTTTCGTTTCTGTCCAAATTTTATCAACTTTTTATATTAAAAAAATAATATAAAAACAAGTTATTATACTTTTTTATAATAAATCTTAACTGTCTTATTACGATTCTAATCATATGATGGTCCTTGATGTTGAAACATTGAAAGATGCTAAAATAACATTAACTCTTATCTTTATTAATATATTGATTTTTTTCCTATTTAATTTGGCAGCCCCCACAGAATTTCTCCTCATTTTTGTCCAAATTAATAGAAATATAATAGAAAATTATGAGATATGGAGATTATTTACACCTATGTTTTTTCATGCAGATCCAATACACTTATTTTCCAATATGATTGCTCTCCTGTTTTTTGGAGCAACAGTAGAAAATAATAGCTTCATATCGAAAACACAATATTTGTTTATTTATTTTGCTTCAGGTATTATTGGTAATACATTTTCATTACTACTACTCCCATTAAATGCAATTAGCTTAGGAGCATCAGGAGCTATTTTTGGACTATTAGGGGTTGCTTTTATAATGATTGCAACAGATTTTCAACCCCTCTTGCTTTTTGCTTTATTTTATCTTGTTTTTTTTATTATTTATTCATTTACTCCTGGTATTAATTATTGGGCTCATCTATTTGGATTATCAGGAGGTTTACTCTTTGGCTACTTATTCTATACTCGCAAAAAGAAAAATAGATTTATTTCCTGAATTTTTTTAATAACAATATCACATTTAAAATTCTAGAATGATTCATTACTGTGATTTATTCAATCATTCCTTAATATCACTTACTTTTTTTTTTTTTTCTCCTCATTGCTACCTCCATTGAAAAATCTTTTGGACAATCAACATTGATAGAGCATATTTCACATTTTGGTCTGATTGGTATACATATTTGTTGTCCAAATCTTACAAATAATCTATTCAATTTTAGCCAAAGTTCTTTAGGAATTGTATTTTTTAACTCTTTTTCTGTTTGTAGAGGATTCTTCGTTTTTACCCATCCTAATCTATTGCTTATTCGGTGTACATGCGTATCTACTGGAATAGCAGGCACATTAAATGCATACACTAATACACAATTAGCTGTTTTACTACCTACACCGGGTAAACTCATCAATTCTTCATAATTTTCAGGAACACTACTATAGTATTTTTCTATTAAAACTTTTGATACTTCTTTTACTCGGGCAGCTTTAACTTTATAAAATCCTGAGGATTTAACAAGTTGCTCAATTTCTTCAATATCTGCTTCAGCGATTTCTTTTGGAGTCTTATATTTAGCAAATAATCTCTCAGTTGCAATTCTAGTATTCGCATCTTTAGTACGTGCTGATAATATTGTAGAGATTAAAATTTTAAAAGGATCCTGCTTCTTTTTAGCTAATTCATCTAAATGAGCTTCTCCTTCCAATTGTATTTCAATTTTATCTAATATCTCACTATAATTCATATTTCCTCATTTTTTTTCTAATACATAAATCTTTCTTTTTACAATTTGACCCTTTTTAGCATCTATCAATGTCCTTACATGTTGTTTGCGAAACTGAAGTTTTGGATTAGATTTATTATTTAACCTATTAAGATCTAACATTGGAATAATTCTAAAATTATTCCTAGTAGCAATTTTCTCTATATTTACTTGAATATCGTTTCCATCTAAAGTACTAATAATAGGAGATATAAAACAAATTCTTGAATCAGGTTTTAAAATCTTATAAGCTTCGCGGAAGAACTCATTATATAATGGTTCTAATTCGTTATCTATTAATTCTTTAGCTTGAGTATAATATGGTTTTTTTGTATAAAATGGTCCTAATTCCGGTTCAGTACATATGCCATCAAAAAAGAAAGGTTCAAATATTTTAGATAAATTTCTTGCATCATGTTCTAAAATTCTTTTATCTGTAAAAGGAGGTATTTCTTCTTCCAATAACTCCAGCAACCAATGTATATTACGAATAGTATTACTTACTTTCTGACCATCAATATCAGATCCATATATTTGAAAATCCTGTAAAATAGCAAATAAAGCGATTGTACCATTTCCAATAAATGGATCGATAATTTTCTTACTTTCTCTTTTTTCATATAGATTCAAAAAATTTAATAATATTAATACCAATTTGGGAGAAATTGCACTTTTAAACTCTGTAAATGGTCTTTTCTCATCAATCCTCTTTTTGAAGTTCGGATCGTCAGTCGTATATGTTCTTGCAATATAGACTCCTTCTTCAGTAAACCCAAAAACAATTTCTGCTCTGTGTTCTTTAAGTAAATCGTACTTAATTAAATGATGTGGAAATATGGGATTTAAATTACCTGCTTTAATATTTTTTTCAGGATATTGATAATATAATACCTTTTCAGAACCTCTTTTTTTCAGAATTTCCATTATTTCTTTATTTAGAAACGGTAAGAAATGTTTTATTAATATCTCAGAATAATATTCTTCATCATAAAGATTGGGATAAATTGAAACAGCAAAAAACATACTTTCGTAAATTTTCGGAAAAATGCTATTTTTTCCAATAATTAAGTTATCAATAATATCTATAATCTTTTTTCTTGTTCTTTCGACATCTTTAAATTTTGTTATTTCGACTGGAAAGGCATCTCGGATGGTATTAATATCAATAAAATCAAAAATTTTTGCGATCTTCTGGCATCCACCTAAAACAAATTGAACCTCCATGAGTTTATTAATATAATGTTTATCTTGGTGTAATTTTTCAAATTCTACTACTGCTATATTAGCAGAATAATCGATTATTTTTCCTTTGTTTTGAGAATGATTAAGATAATGATCTAATTCTGCGATGGATAGCTGCCAATTTGAGCCTAGAATAAATAAAAATCTTTCCATAATAAAAATAAATCAATATATAAGAAATAAAATAATCGATTCAATTTCTATTTTTTGAGTTAAAGAAATATTATATTTTATTGTTTTTTCCTCAACCAAGCTCTAAATGCTTTTGTAGTTTTACCATGCCAAATAGCCTTTTTAGGATAAGCTTTCTCAAACTCCTCTATATCTTCTTCTGTATATTCTAATGGAGTTTGTTCATCCTCCTCATCTTCTTCCTCCTCATCAAAATCTATGGAAATTTCATATTTTTCTCCAGTAATATCCTCTAAAGCGCTCATTATATCTTCAAGATCTTCTTTCTTTCTTACAACCACAGGTACTTTTTCCAATACTTTATCTTCTTTAATTTCTTCTTTTTCAGATTCTTTTATTGTTTTTTCATATGCTTTTCTTTTTTCTAATCTTTCAACTCTTATTTTTTTTATTTCTTTAATAATCTCGTCATAATTATCCTTGAAATATTTTAGACTTACGTTAATAAGATCTGAAACATTATCCCATTTATCTTCTTTAACAATACCTTCTGCCCAATAATATAAATCTAAATTAAGTTCTATCGTAACTGCTTTTCCTTCGGATTCCAAACTACCGATTAAAAAACTTAAAATATTGGCTATTAATATATCATTATCTAAAGCGGAAAAACCATATTCATGGGCAAGAGAAGAAAAAATACTAAGATTCCCAAACCCTACAACTTTACCCTTAAAATATTCTACAGCAACCATCAATGGAACTTTAGGGCTATCTTCTTCTATCCAATACTCGCCATCATAACGCTTACGCCAACTATTTAATCCAGATTTTAAAATCCAATCTATTTTTATATTTTCCTCAACATTAAGGAAATCTAAAATTTTGATTGAACACGAACTTGAAAAAACGATTTTTTTTATTTGGTTTGTTATAACATGAGGTTTAAATTTTGTTATAATAGGTCTTTTCTGAAGATTGACATAATTTACTGAATCATATATCTCATCAGAAATAAACTCAAATCCAAATTTACGTGTTAAATCATTTAGATTAGTGTTATTTGTAGAATTTCCTCCACTTGAGCTATTTATTAAGAGGCTTCCTCCATTTTTCACATATTCTTCAAGAATGTTAATTTCAGTCTCGTCCAGATTAATATTCCTAGGAGTAGATAGAATTATCACATTATATTTTTCTAAATTGGCTAAAGAATAAAACCCAGTTTCAATTTTCCCCAATTTATAGCCAGATGTGAATAGAAATTGAACAAATTCACCAAAACTAGATGATTCTACGTTTAAAATATTATTATGAGAATAATCTAAGCCAATAACTATATCCATGAAATTCAACTATTAATATATTAATTGTAAATCTAAAAAAAATTGGTTCTCTCTTTTTACATCTATATAAGATATATTTCTTCTATTCTATAAATAAAATTATCTAAATTTTAATCACAATTATATCTAAAACAACATGAAATAAATTCGGACCATAGCTTTTAACAAATCTATGCGACTTTAATTCACATTTATAACTTTCTTTATAAGCGATTTCATTAAATTCTTCGAATAACTCGATATATTTATCTTTTTCTACCACCCCTTCATAATGAAACACGGTTCCATTATCATTAACTAACGTTAATGCCTCTTTAACGTAATTTTTTGGTGCTGGAAAGACTCCCATTATTACTCTATTAGCTCTAATCCCAGATTCACTAATTTTTATAACTTCAACCTTACAATCCCCATTTATAGGTACAATTTTATCTTCTAAATGATTTATCTTAATATTTTCAACTAAAAATTTGTAGGATTCAGGGTTAAGCTCAATACTATATACTTTTTTTACAGAAGAATGTTTTGCGATTGGTAAAGAAAAATATCCTATTCCTGCAAACATATCTACAACAATCTCTCCATTTTGGATAATAGTTGTGAGATATTTTCTTTCATTGACATTTCCCTTACTGAACATAATTTTTGTTATATCGAATCGATAAATAACTTCATGCTCTTTATGTTCTACAATAGGATAGTCTATTCCCGTAACAAATTCAATATTCTCTGGTTCTCTAAAAGTCCCTCTTATTACACCAGTATTAATATAAATAGATTTAATATTTGGGAATAAATCTAAACAGATTTTTCCGATAAGTTTCTTCTTATCCATGATTTTTGGATTGAGTTTTAATAGAATAATTTGCCCTAAAGTTTGGAATCCTCGAGGAAGTAAAGAAAGTTCATCCTCAGTTAATTCATCTTTCAATTGTTCCTTAAGTTTATCTTTAAAACCCATTTATACTCAAAAATGTAAATATTATTGATTCAAACTAATATATAATCAAGTTAAATTATTATAGGATAGCAAATCAATCTTATTATAACAAATAAGATTATAACAAACTTTTTACAAATAAATGTTGAGAAAAATATGCCAAAAAGTTTAGATGATCCAGAATTTTTAGTAGATGAGAAAAAAGTGTGGTTTATACCTCCAGAAGAAGGAGGTTATTGGCCTGAAGGTGTACCGAAACAGTTAAGAGAGGTCGAAGAGGTAGAGATATTGCCAATGTGGGAATATTTTCAACACGCTGCTGATTTATATGGGACACGGGACAATGATATATGTATTTTTGTGTATGGGCCATATATAGAACGTGTAAAATTAAGAACTTTATTTGATTATGCAAAATGCTTTGGAACTTTTCTCCATAAAAATCTAGGAATTAGAAAAGGTGATGTTGTGGCAATTGATCTCCCAAATTCTATCAATTTTGTAGTTGCATATATGGGCTGTCAGTATATAGGTGCAATTGCACAGGGTATTAATCCTACTTATAGACCAATGGAGCTTTTGCATTCCTTGAATATGACTAAAGCAAAAGTATTTGTTATGATGGATATGCTATATATAGCTGGCCCTAAGGATGTTCTCCCAAAAACAGATGTGAAGTTTGTGATACCTTCAAATTTTGTAGATTTTATGACTGCTGACGAGGCTATAATCGAAAAATTAGGAATTCCCAATGCAAGAGATAAAATTCCCGATGAAACTGAAAATTATAAAGTATATTGGATGGATAATATTATAAATGAAACACAACCCGAAGAGATTGAGGTTGATATTGATCCATGGACAGATCCTGCGGTATATCTTATGACTGGAGGTACTACTGGACTACCTAAAGTTGCGATGCTTTCACATGCTAATCTCAGTGCTAATCTAAATATGGTTAAGGATTGGACAAAACTTGGACCAGGTGTAATAACTATAGGAGCAATTCCCTTCTTTCATAGCTTTGGTATGACATGTGTCATGAATGCAGCTCTAGGTATTGGAATGATTATGCTTCTATTTCCAAAACCACCTGCAGATGATGTTCTATGCGAAGCCGTAAATAAGATAGATGCTCCTGAAGGAATAATATATACAGGAGTCGAAATGTGGTTTAAAAGATTTACAGATTTTGTAGATGAAATGGGCGTTGAAGAATTTAAAAAGAAATATGATTTATGGGAGAAGCTGAGATATGCCACTCAAGGAGCAGGTCCATTGCATTCTTATGTCCAAGAGCCTTTTGAGTCAGTATTTTGCCCAATACGCGCTGGTTATGGTTTAACAGAAAGTTCACCTATACATAGTGTTGCTCCTTTTTGGGGTCCAACTAAGAATGGAAAACTAGGATTACCAATACCAGGAGCAGATTGGGCTATATTTCCTTCTGATGATTTTGAGGCAGGACCTATTTGTGATGGAACTAAAGAAAGAGGAGGTTTTGGTATTGAAAACACAGGAGAAATTTGCTTAGCAGGACCTCATATTATGTTAGGATATTTAGGAGAACAAAAAGAGCAAGAAGATAATTTGAAATATTGGGGCGGGAAGCGCTGGTTACTTACAGGTGATATTGGGTTTATGGACGAACACGGATGGGTTGAGATACGAGATCGCAAAAAGTCCTTAATTAAAGTTTCAGGACACTCTGTATTTCCAAAAGAGGTAGAAGAATTATTAGGTCATCATGAAATGGTGGATGAAGTAGCTGTTGCGGGTTTACCTGATGAAATGACGGGAGAAGCGGTAAAAGCGTGGGTTACACTTAAAAAAGGTTTTAAAGTTGATCGCGATATTAATAGTGAACAATTAAAGGAGTGGGCACTTAATAATATGGCGAAATGGAAAAGTCCTAAATATATTGAATTCGTCAGAAAGATGCCAGTTAGTGCAACTGGAAAAGTTCAACGACGAGAGCTTCAAGAAAAAGACTTGGAAAAATTAAATCAAGCAAAACCTATAAAAGGATAATTAGATTTTATTTTCTTTTTTTTTTATTTTATTTATTAATTTTATTGTCAAGTAAAACATACCCGAAAAAATATTTATTTATTTGTCCTTATTAAGAACAACAGCCTAATTCTTTATGTCCAAACAATTTAATCTTTAACATTAAGAAATTTTACTAGAGTAAAACCTTATATTATTTTAAGATAAAACTATACAAATTTTTAAATTTAGAAACTCTAATTTGTTATTATTAAAAAGAAAAATATAGGAGTTAAACAAAAAGAATGTCGCTTAAAAGCACAAGAGAATTCTTGCTCCAAGAAAAATTTTTCTCAATTCGAGATAAAGTTAAGGTGATGAGCATTGATAAGAAAGAATTGGGGATCTTCATTGCAAAAATAATCTCAATAGGAAAAAATTACCGGTTATATGATATCGATGATCAAGAAAACGCTATTTTAACAGTAAAAGAAAAAGTCATTTCATTACGGTCAACATATTCATTCTATAAAGGTGAGAAAGATGATGAGAACCTAATTGGCAAGTTAAAACGAAAGTTAATCTCAATCAAACCGAAATATTGGTTTGAAGATCCTGATGAAAATAAACTGTTCACAATGAAAGGAAATATTTGGCAATTAAAGTATAAAATCTTTCTTGAAGAGAAAGTGGTTGCTGAAATAAGTAAAAAACTGTGGAAAATAAAAGACACTTATGGTATAAGATTAGATCAGAGTTTAGATGATGATAGTGCCATGTTGGTTCTTGGAATTGTAGTAATGTTGCATCATGAAAAAGAAGAAGAGGAAGAACGTCGGAGACAACAACAGAGATTTCATTGAAATAAAAAAACTTATTCCATCCTTTCACCACATTTGGGGCAGAATTTATATGCTATATCATGAACAACTAAACAATTAGGACATTTATATCCTTGAAATGCTTCAGCTTGTTCAGGGCTAGCACTTGGTTTTATTAGTGAGATTGTTTTAGGTTGAACAGAAGGTAAGGAAGATACAGCTTCAGTAGAATATTTAGCATTAGGATTTGCTTTTCTCCAATAGTTGTCTATTATAGTTCTAATCATTTCTTCACTAGCCCAATTCTTTGGGCTCGTCATAAAAGATATTCGTAATTTATATTTCCTATTATCATTGGAAAAGATTTTAGCGGTATTCAAACCCAGAAATGGTGAAGGAAAATAAGAAATATCTTCAATATCAATAAATTTTATGTATATTGAATAAGAATGTCCTTTCCAATTTATTCCATCAGGTGTGATTTCAATGCTTCTACCAGATGTTATTATCCAAAAAATTATATCCAAGACAATAATTCCAAAGAATAAAAATCCCGCTATTATAATGAAATAAGGTTTATTGGGTGGTAAAATGAATAAAAAAATAATTATAATAGCTATCAAAAGTACATTAAAAGCACATAAACCTAATGGAATCCATTTTGTTCCTTTAAAAGCAAAAACATATCCCTTATCTAAATCTTTTTTAAACATTTCTTTACTATATTCATTAGGAATACTCATTTTCTACCCTCGTATTAATTAAAAGATTTAAATTCATCTTAGGTGAATATAAAATATAATTTTATTTAATATTTATATTAATTACTCTCATTTTTTTCATTCTTTCAAGTTATTCGAATAAATCCAATAAGGAACCACACTCGGGGCAGTATCTAAATGGCATTTTAAGTTCTATTCCACAATGGGGACAAAATATTGCATCTCTTCTACCATCTTGAACCTTTTCGAACGCATCAATAAAAATTTTTTCATATTCTTTAATAGGGCTTTTCTGAAACAAAATTGGTTTTACACCAAATTGAAGAATCCAATTATTAACGATCCTTTCCATCTTAGTTTCTGTTCCTGATAATGAATCCCCTAAATATTCAAAACATACACGAACATGCGTAATATCCTGCTTATTAGGGTCCATTACAAATTTAAGATAATATTCTTCTGATTGTTTTAAAGCACGTTTTCGAGTCAAATTTAACTTCGCAATTTTCTCAGTCGCAAACGATGATTCTTTCTTTATTTTAATATCCTGAAGGGAAATCCAAAATAATCTACTTTCTTCCCACACATCGCTGAGTTTTTTATTTAGGGAAAAATATCCATATCTAGGAATCATTATTTGGGAATTTATTGTAATATTTATTATATTGGAATAAAATATTTAGGTAATAAGAAAACACTAGCTATTTAATCGTTTATAGAGTTTTTTCATAATTTTATAGAGATTCATATATTCTTTGAAGATTTTATCATAAATTAGGCGATTTTCGGGATTTGGGGTATAAATATTGGATATCTCACAACATCTTTGTATATCTTCCCATTTAAGGTACCCGAGTCCTACTGAAGCAATATATGCAGCACCTCGTGCATTTGCTTGTATAGGATCAGAAACTTGTTTAATCTTTCTGTTAAGAACATCTGCAAAGATTTGGCACCATACATCGCTCTGAGCACCTCCTCCAATTATATTTAGCTCTGGCATGATAATACTATTTTTTGGTAATCCTCGATCCTTAATGACCCATTTTCCAATGAAATTTTCAATACAAATTAATAACCATTTTACGTTATATGCGACGCCTTCAAAAATAGCTCTTATTATGTGTTCTCTTGACATTTCAAGAGAAAGATTGTATAAACCTCCTCGAATATTAGGATCATCGATAGGTGATCGCTCTCCTATAAGCCATGGGGTAAAAATGAGATTATTTGAACCAGCAGGAACATTCTCAACAATTCGATCAAAAATTTTATATATATCAGGTACCGCTTCTTCTTTTAATAACTCATCCTTATGATATAAAATTTTATCTCTTAGGAATGATAACGCACCTCCAGCAATTTCTTGCTCATTACCTGTAAGATATCTTCCTGGTATAGCAGAAGGCAACGTACCCAGATTATGAGCAATATCTACTCCCTTATGAGGTATATGTAAAAATATCCAGTCGCTTGTACCAATATATATATGTCCCTCATAATTCCCAACTGCTCCCGATCCTATTGTTGCAGAATGTATATCTGGAGCACCCATAACCACTTTTGTAGTCTTTTCTAATCCTAACTCATCAGCTACATCTTTTTTGATTGGACCTAAAATGTCTAGAGAATTTTTCAGTTCTGATGGAAACTTATTTTTTGATACTTTGAACATCTTTAATAATTTTTTTGAGTAATGAATATTGTTAGGATCTCTTGTATCAGTAACCCAGTGAAGCGTGATTGATGCAAATGATGCAGCAAAATTTCCTGTCAATTTCAAGTTTATAAAATCTTGAGGCTCTAAAAACATGAACGTTCTATCATAAATATCAGGAAATTCATTTTTAATTACTAATATATGCGCTATAGGATCTTTACCGGGTAAAGTTGGACCACCAAAGGCTCTTTTTAAGAATGTAAGTATTTTTCTTACATTATATCCTGAAACTTTAAGAATTCCTCTATTAAATCGTTCAATATATTTCGCACCTCTCGTATCCATCCATATGATTGCATTCATAAGATGATTGCCCTCTTTATCTAATGGTACCGTGCCACTCCATTGACTAGTATTACAGATACCTACAATATTTTCTACTCTAATGCCACTTTTGTCAATTACTTTTTTAGCAGTGTTTTTAATAGCATTCCACCAATCATTTGGATCTTGCTCAACAGAACCACCTTTAAGAGCAATTATGGGTGTTTCTTCGAAAGCCCATTCAAGTATATCTCCTTGCGTGGATACAATAGCAGATTTTGGACCTCCCGTTCCATGATCAATAGCTAAAATATATTTCATTTGAGAATCTGACATATTTTATATTAATGATGTTAAAGTAAATAAAGATTTTTTTAGTTAAGTTCTCGAAAAGAATTCTTAAATGGTATGAAATTAGAGATATATATCCTTTTTTTTCCATGAAAGAAAGTGAAATTGCATAATTATTTATATATAAATTATCTTGTCAAACATTGATTCATTAAGGGTTTTATAGATTAATTATTTCAATTTAATTTCTTAGAAGTGGTATAGAGAAATATTCGAATGTTTGATAAAAGAGATTATATTAGAGTATTTGTTGTTGTAATTATATCGACTTTTCTTGCTTTAAATATTAGAATTTTTCTCGAAAATTATTATCAACGGACATTCGATAAATCTCATTACAATTTAGATTCAAATTTGTACCGATTTGATGATTTAGATACCCAAGGGATAGTACAAGATCATTATGCAATAGAGTATCTTAATAACTCGAATTTTAATTCTCAAAGCTCATGGTTTTCCATTGAGGAAGGTGATAGTACAGATGTAAATGGAATTATAAATTCAGGACAGGCCAATTTAGACATTCTAGGTGAACAACATACTTTCTCTTTAATAGCAGATCCTCCTCTTGCCTTAGATTGGATAGAGACTAATAATCCTGAATTGCCTGATCCCCCCGATATAGCTGAAATTACTTCTCAAGGTTGTAGAGTGTCTCATCAATTTGATGACGTAACTGCTGTTCAGCAACCAAGTGTACATTGGGATCATAATGTTTCAATGCCCATTGATATGTCCGACTATGTAATTAAATCCGCTTCTGTTCAAGCTATTATCAATGCGACTGTGGATGAAAATCTTGACCGTTTAGAAGATTATTTAACTGGAGATTTGGCAAGGTTAAATCCTAATTACATTGTAGATACTTATAGTATTGGAGATTTTATTCAATATTATATATTAGTTTCAGATTTAGAAAAACATAGGGTTTATGAAATTGCATATTTTCAAACTGAACAAATCGGGAGTAGCGATCCTCCCGGGAAGGATTATCTATATGACACATTCATGCTTGGCGTATCCCAAGAGGATTTGATTTATGCACTTACATCTGTTTTAAGTATAGATAATTCCAACTTTACGGTTACTCTCGGAATTACATTACATATTGAAGATAATTTAGCTAATTACTGGGATCTTGATTATTTTGATGAGATCTATATAAAATTTGTAAATTTGACATTTATATTTGAAAAAAGAATAGATCAATATACTTCTATTTCATTGAATCAGATTGGAAATAAACTTCATGGAAGTGATATTGATATAATTAATGCTACACTTAATTTTAAATATAAAATTGACAGAAATTGGCCGAATAACTCGCCTAATTCAGAAATTTGGGTTTATGTCAACGATAGAATTCATCCAGAGGCAGTTAAATTGAGTTCTGCCAAATCTACGTTCCAAGAAATAAAATTAGGAGGATTTAATGTTAAAAATTTTATTATAGCAGAAGAAAACATTAGTATCTCTATAAAAATATATATTGCTGATACTTTTACCTTAAATCAAACAATTAGAATATCAATAGATAATGCTAGTTTATTTATTTCTTATATTAATAACGTTGTAGAAGCGAAGACTGAGTTAGATCTATTCCTTAATAGCATAAATAAAACCCAAGAAAAAACAATTGATGTTACCATTGGTAATTCTGTTAACATTGAAATCAAATACATGGATCAGTTAAAAAAATTTATTGAAAATGCTTCAGTACAATTAAAAGGATTAGGATCCCCTATAAATTTAACTGAAAATAGTACTTTAAAATATTATCATATTTCTATCCAAACAATCAACTTAAACCTTGGAAATAATTATCTTACTTTATCAGCAAGTAAAAAATATTATGAACCAATAGAAATTCAGATAAATATCAATGTAAAAAAAATAAATTGTGAAATAAGAACATTATTAGGTGAACCCAGAATAGAGATACAAACTGGATCTATCCCTAATATAGAACTTAGTTTAATCAATCTGGAAACTAATGAGGTTATTATGGGTGCAATTGTTGAATATTCATGGGAATTTGGTACTGGTATATTAGAAGATAAAGATAATGATGGGATATATGAAACTACGCTGAAAAAATGCCCTTCTGGAACATATACTATTAACATTACTGCATTTGCGGGAGTTAATTACAGCTTTGAACAGTATGAATTGAATTTAATAGTACATAAGCCAACAGGAATAAACAGAGAAATTTTGAATCTTTTTATTATTATTTCAATTATTGCATTTACTATTATTGGAATTCTAACAGCTCTAAGTATGAAAAATTATGTTTTTGCACCTCGTAAGATTAAAAAAAGGAATGAATTATTATTAAGAACACAGATTTTCAAAGATGCAGATAATATTCAAGGGATATTACTTATTCATACCGAAAGTGGCTTACCAATCTTCTCTAAAAACTATTCTGCTATCATGAAAGGGAAGAAAACCCTTTTCTCAGGATTTATACAAGCTGTTTCTCTATTTAGCGATGAAATATCTAATAGCAAAATTGGTAAACCTACTTCAAAAGAAGCACAAAGTAAAAAAAGTGTCCAAAAAGTAATTGAATTAGATTTTAAACATTTTTTTTGCCTAATTTTTGATATTGAAGAATTACGGACAGTGCTTATATTAAAAAATAGATCATCAAAAAGATTAAAACGCCAAATGTTTAAATTTTCTTTATTCACCTATTTAAGAATTTCTGAACAATTAAAAGAATGGAATCATAGGTTAGAACAATTTCGAGACATAATTCCACCTCTATTAAATGAATATTTCTGTCTATATTATAAAGAATTCTTTAAATTAGCCATTGATCAACCAAAGCTTGAAGAAGTTAAGAAAAAATTGAATTTAACTAAATTACAGTTCAAAATTTTAAAGGAATTTTGTTTAATTGCTACAGAGAATAAGATCTTTAAATTAATGACTCTTCTTGAAAAGTTCAGCGAAAAAAATGAAGACTCGGTTATAGATGCTATTCAAGTCTTAATTAATCATGAATTAATTATACCTTATTTCTAATTATTATTGAAAATAATAAGATTAATTTTTGATACTATTATTTATTATTTAAAATAGTCACCAAAATATTACAAATTTTGATCAAATATGCCCAGTTTGAATTATAAAGAAATACAAGCCAAGATAAATAATGTAGTGAATAATCCTATAAGGCATTTCAAATCCGAAGAGTTAAAAGGAATAATTGAAAGATATCATCGTAATCACCCTAAATCACTGGAAATTTATGGGAGGATGAAGAAAGTTATTCCAGGGGGTGTTGAGCACAATTTAAGCTTCAATTATCCTTTTCCATTAGCTAGTAAACGAGTATTTGATTGTTATATGGAGACTGTAGACAATATTATATTTACCGATTATTTAATGGATGGAGGACCTATAATTCTTGGTCACAATCACCCCCAATTAACTGAAAAAATAATTGAAGTGATAAGAAATTTAGGTCCTTGTCATGGAATTACAAGTGAATATGAATACCTCGCAGCTGAGCAATTGAAAAAACATTTTCCTTCATGTGAATTCATACGTTGGCTGCAATCTGGAACCGAGGCTAATATGTTAGCAATAAGAGTTGCTAGAGTCTTTACTAGAAGGAAATGGATTGTGAAAATGGGTGGATCCTATCATGGGTGGAGTGACCAGCTTGTTTTTGATATGAAAATTCCAGGAACTCTAAGGGTAGAATCACATGGTATTCCTAAACCAGTCTTAGAATATACTTTATCTTCTAAACCGAATGATATTGATGCATTAAGAGAATTATTTAAGGAAAAGAAGAAGATCGCTGCTGTAATAATAGAACCTCAGGGTGGCGAATCAGGAGCAACACCAACAAGACCTGGTTTCAACAAAGAAGTAGAAGAATTGTGTCGAGAAAATGGTGCTCTCCTAATTTCTGATGAAGTTGTTTCTGCTTTTAGATTACACATGGGAGGTGGTCAAGCTTATTTTGGATATACTCCTGATTTATCTGTATTTGGTAAGATTGTAGGTCATGGATATCCCTCAGCAGCAGCTCTAGGTGGGAGAGAAGAGATAATGAGATTATGTGCTGCCGGTGTGGGTGGAGTGGGTGCTAAAAGAGCCTATTGTGGAGGTACAATCGCAGCAAATCCTCTCACGTGTGCAGCTGCATACTACGCTATAAAATTAATTGAAGAAACTAACGCAACTGAAAAGACTGATAGAGCTGGTACACGTTTATCAGCTGGATTGAATGAAGTATTTAATAAATATGATTTACCATGGTTCTCCTATAATTATGGAGGAACTATCCACTTTCAAACAAGTTACCCTTTTGGTTTAGATATTAAGGATCCAGTTCAAGGGCCTCAAATAAAAGAACGCAAAGAATTCATGGAACATATAGGAGCAGCATTAGTAGACCAAGAGATTATTTCTGTTGCAGGTAGTAGATTTTATACTTGTATGCTTCACACTGATGAAATTATTGATGAAACGCTTAAAAAAATTGATAATATTTGTCAAAAAATAGAGTGAATTTTAAATCTCAAAAGCCCATTCACCATTTCTCCTAATAGGTTCGGTTTTTCCATTTTTTAAAATTCCATCTATATCCATTTTGTCTGATCCAATCATGAAATCAATGTGAATTTTGCTAATATTACCTCCAACAGCAGAAAACTCCTCATCAGACATTTTCTTGCCATTTTCTAAGGCAAATTTGAAACCTCGACCTATAGCAATATGGGATGATGCATTTTCATCGATAAGAGTATTATAATAGAGCAATCCTGATTGGGAAATGGGTGAACTATGCGGAACAAATGCAATTTCCCCTAATCTTCTTGCCCCTTCATCGGTTTCAAGTATCTTATGTAACAGTTCTTCTCCTTTTTTAGCAGTAGCTTCTATGACACGCCCTTTGGAAAAAGTTAAACTGACCCCATCAATTATAACATCTGTATGGCGAGGTTTTGTACTGGTTACAATACCTTCTGTCATATCCTTATGGGGTGTTGTGAATATCTCTTCAGTAGGTATATTTCCTATGAAATCAATACCACTTTGAGTTCTAAATTTTGCAGTCCCCCAAAAATAGCCTTTAGGTAACCCTATTGTGAGATCTGTTCCAGGAGCAATTAATTTCAATGATACGTACTGCTTTTGATTTAAATATTTACTCCTAGTGGTAAGGTGTTTAATATGATCCTCCCAATTGGCGATCGGATCACCATTTTTAACCCGACATATTTCAAAAATGTTATCCCAAAATTTAGATTTTTGGTGCTCTTGTGGAACATCAGAAAATACTTTTTCTGTCCAACCACTAACAGGAGCAGTGATTGCTGTCCAATTCACAGCGCTTTCAGATATTAAATCACCAAAAATTTTTCTGTATTTGGCATATGTATTAAAAGTAGTTGCCATTAAATCTTGATCTTGACCTTCGAGTAAATCAGGATTATAAGCACCAAAAATAAGGACTGCGTCTCCTTCTGATCCAAATTGATATTGACAATCGGTTCGCCAAGTAGGGTATTCTTCAAAAGAATCTCTTGGAGCATGTTCAAATCGAATTTTACGTAGTTGATCATCATCCCAAAAGACCTCTACAAAACTAGCCCCATTTTGATATGCTTTTTTTGTAATCAAACGTACTAATGGAGCTAATTCAATAGGTGATCCATAAGTATATGGGGTGGGTCCACCGATCAGCAAACGTTGTCCAGGTTGAACATTTAGACCTATTTTTACTATTATTTCAGCATATTTTTCTAAATTTTTTTCAAATTCTGACGACATTAACTTTCCAATTTTTAATGTTCATTTTTAATATAAGTTTTACTTTGTTCTCAATCTTTTAATAGGTATTGATTTATAACAACTTTACACTTCAAAAGCCCATTCACCATCTTTGATAATTGGATCAACATTTCCATCATCTAATATACCATCAATATCCAAATCTTCTGAACCAACCATAAAATCGACATGTACTTTACTAATATTACCCCCTGCTGCTTTAAATTCCTCTTCGGACATAATTTGTCCATTTTTTATACCATTTCTTATACCTTTACCGAAAGCTATGTGACAAGAAGCGTTTTCATCTATGAGCGTATTAAAAAATAGAATACCTAATTGTGAAATGGGTGAACTGTGAGGAACAAGAGCCACTTCACCCAAATATGATGCCCCTTCATCAATATTTATTAAATTTTGGAGATCTTCTTCTCCACTTTTCGCAGTTGCTTCAACAATTTTCCCTTCTGAAAACTTAAATTTTAAACTTTCAATTAAACTCCCAGCAAAATTGAGAGGTTTTGTCGCTGTTAGGAAACCTTCTGTTTTATCATACTGCGGTGTTGTAAATATTTCTTCAGTAGGTACATTTACAGCGTGCTCTATACCACTTTTAGTTGTCATAGTACCACTTCTCCATATATGGTCCTTAGGTAAACCAATTGTGAGGTTTATCCCAGGACCATTATACTTCAATGCTGAATAATGCTTTTTAGTAAGATAATTACTTCTTTCCTTGAGTAGATTTATATGGTCTTGCCATGCTAAAATTGGATCTCTAGATTTTACTCTGCACATCTCAAAAATATTATCCCATAGTTTTTTTTTCCTTTCTTCTGATTCTAGATTTGGAAATACCTTACTTGCCCATCCCTCGCTAGCAGCAGCTACATAAGTACTGTTAGCAGGGTGATCGTTATTAAGTTTCGCGATTTCCTTGATTCCTTTAAAATAAGTTTGTTGAAAAACTTTTAGCTTTTCAGAATCTTGATTTGTAAGTAAATCTGGATTATTTGCTATAATAAAAAGTATCGGATTACCTTCTTTGACATGATTATACATAAAATCATATTTCCATTCCGGAAATTCAGTGAAAGAGTCAAGTGGAGCATGTTGGAAACGAGTTAAATATACTATCTCGTCATACCACATTACTTCAACAAGTCTAGCTCCAATGTCATACGCCTTTTTAGTAATCAACCGAATGAAGGGAGTTAATTCAATAGAAACTCCAAAAGTAAAGGGGCTATAAATACATAATTTTTGCCCCGATTGAAGATTAAGAGCTACTTTAATTATTAGATCGGCATATTTTTCTAGATTTCTTTCAAATTCTGAAGACATTAATTATACATCTTTTTTTTAACAATTATCAAATATTTTATTTTATTTCAAATCTTTTTTTAAATTATCCTATAAAAAGAAGATATCGTTGAAATATTTATGGGAAAACAAACAGAAATTACTGAACCTTCAGATTTATTTAGTAAAGATGGCTCTCTTGTCCAGAAAGGATGGGCAAGAAAACCAATATTAAAGTATAATAAAGAAAATATTGGAAAAGGGTGGTCCCGTATTAAAGAATGGGATCATTTCTCTATATTAAATGATCAATTTGGATTTCAACTAACAATTGGAGATATTGGATATATTACTCAAATGAGTTATGTATGGCTTGATTTTGAGAAGAAAGAAAGAGAAAGTAAAGGAGAATTTAAGTTTTTTACTAAATCTAAGCTGTTGCCCCCTAGTTCTCTAGAAGATAGTAAAATCGAATTTCCTTCCAAGAAATTTAAAGCTATAATTGAGAAAAAAGGAAACCAGAGAATAATAACCATTGAGGATCCAACATTTATAAATAAAGGGATTAAAGGAACAATTACTCTTAATGATAAACCAGAATGGGATAATACTGTGGTAGTAACTGGATATAAGGAGGATCCTAGACTATTTTATTACAATCATAAAATCAATATGATGCCAGCTGAAGGATCAATTCAGATTGGTGAAAATAAATACTTATTCGAGCCAGAAACTTCTTTTGGTCTTATGGATTGGGGGCGTGGAATTTGGCCTTATCATACACATTGGTTATGGGGTTCTGCGTGCGGAATAGTGAATGAAGTGCCAGTTGCCTTTAATATTGGATATGGTTTTGGAGATTTATCAACTCATACCGAAAATATTATTTTTTATGATGGAAAAGCTCATAAAATTGATGAAGTTGCCTTTCATCATGAGAATCGAGATCCTACAAAACCTTGGAAATTCACGAGTAATAATAATCGCTTTAATATGTTTTTAACACCTCTGATTCCCCACAAAGAGAAATTAAATTTTGGACTAATATATCTGAATTCTTTCCTCCTTCACGGTTTATATACTGGAGATGTTGTATTAGATAATGGCGAGAAGATCCATATTGATAATCTTCTAGGTCATGCAGAAGATATCTTTTGGCGCTGGTAAAAAAAAATTAAGGTTTTTAACGCTTTAGGTTAATTGAAGCTTATACTTAGGATTAATAGTAACTGAGAACTAGATTATTTTATGTTCTGTTCTATATATAACTTCATCTTGAATTTATTTTTTTAATTATTTTTATTTGTGTTTGAATAATCTGATCTAATAAGCTTAAGTGCATTTTTTGTTAAATTCTTGATTTCTTCAAACTTTCGGGAAGAAATTAAATCTTTTCTTACTATCCAACTTCCCCCACATGCAATAACATTAGGTAATTTCAAATAAATTTTCAGAGAATCATTATTTATCCCTCCAGTAGGTACAAATAATACATTTGGATAAGGACCTGCCAGACTCCTAAGCATTTTCGGTCCACCTGAAAGATCAGCTGGAAAAAATTTTAAAACATTTAAACCTCTATCAAGTGCCCACTCCACCATTGTTGGTGTATTTACACCAGGTATTATTGGAACTTTTTCTTCTACACAATAATCTACAACTTTTGGATTAAAACCAGGAGTTACAATAAATTGAGCTCCAGTTTTTATAGCATTTTTCACTTGATCAACTTTTAGAACTGTGCCAGCACCTACTAATATATCTGGTAAGTGTTTAGTTAATCTTTTAATAGATTCTGCAGCAGCTTCAGTTCTAAATGTCACTTCAATAATAGGAAGTCCAGCATCAATCAATACTTTCCCTAAAGGAACTGCATTGTCAGCATTGTCTATAACAGCTACGGGGATAAGTCTTAGTTCTTTTATCTTTTCATAAACATTCATTTTTATACACTTTTAAAAAAATTCTCAAGACTGGATTGAGGATGAAAATTAATTTTCGTTTTTTTAGATTATCAACTTTCAATTTTATTTCTTATAATGATCAAAAGAATGATAGACTAAGTGATCAATAATTTTTATTCTCAAATTGACTTAGTCTATAAAAAAAAAAAAATAAGTTATTGTCTTTCTAAACCAAGTTCCTTTAATTTCATCTTGTTCTCTGTAACCTTCTCAGGTGTAATATCATACCATTTCCAAAAGATCAGCAATGTTATTAGCATTAATATAGCTGGAACTATTGCAGTGTGAACCCGAATACCAAATAATGCGTATCCAGTTTGTATTGGATTAGCAGGATCAAAACCAGTTAACACATGGCTTAATGCAATTGTTATCGCTATGAATGTTTGACCAAACTTAATAAAAAACGCTTGAAATCCATAATAGATTGTGTATTGAGTTTTTCCCGTACGAACTGACACATCGTCTAGAACATCCCCCATCAATGGTGGATCTATATACCAATTTGCTCCAATTCCCACTCCAAATAGGACTAAACTAATAATCCAACCTATAACATCACCGACGATCATTAATGGTATAAACGTTACAAATAATACCGTACATGCAATTATACCTACTCTTCTATTATCATTTACTTTATGGGCTACATATGTCCATATGGGAACTGAGATTAAAGATCCAACTAACATTGAAAGTAGTAAAATCGTAATACTCGTTTGATTCAATAAAATATACGTAACCACGTAATAAGCGGAAGTTTGAGTCATAACAGCACCTACTTGATATCCAAAGAAATGAATCATCTTCAACATGAAATTTTTATCTTTAACTACTGTTAAGGTGGATTTTATAAATGGTTCTAATTCTTGTATTTCGCCTAACTCTTTACGTTTAAGTCGTAAATTTCTCACGCGTTTATCTTCGAATATACCTGGTACAGTAAACAACCACAAAATCACTCCAAATCCAACACTAAACCACGCATTAGCTACATATCCAGAAGCAACCAGCGTTTCTTCACCAACAAAAAACATCGGTGGTACTGCAGCTAATACTAAACCTATTATACCTAATAGTGTCCCAAAACCCTGTGTTGTTCTTCTCTCTCCCAGAGTCCTAAACTTTTCAGGGTATATCGCTAGAACATTTGTATCATAGATTGTAACCATCGTATCGTAAAAACACAATGTACCCACATACCATCCAAAAATCAACCACTGGTTTTGCTGAACTATGGCTGGTGAACCATACCATTGAGAAGGTACTAAATATATCAAAAGATATGATATTAACCATGGAATTATAGCAATTACTAACCATGGAAATCGTTTAAAGCCTTTCTTTTCCCATGGCATGTGGATTTTTTCAAGTACCCACCCGATTAATGGGTCATTTATAGCATTCCATATAGAATAGATAACAAATGCCAATGCTGCTAATAGAGTTGGTAACTGGATTACGCTTTCATAGAAGAAAAACACGGAAAACCCAAAAGCAGCAAAGATCCATTGCGATGCAAGTTCACGTGAACCATATGAAGCCATTATTCTCTTTTTATAATTATAAACTTCTTTTCTATCCTCTGTCAAGTTTATATCTCCTTTTTTAGATAATCCCAAAAAATTTGAGACGTTTTATTTTTTTGAAATTTAATATTATATTTGATTTAAACTTGAAGATTTATAAGAGTATAGTTTTAGATGCCGTAATATATAGAATTGATCAGTTATGCCAAATCAATGATATTCAATTTGTACTGTGGAAAGTTTTTTAATTGCCTTTTTTTTTTTATCCCATAATTCTTGTGCTCTTTTGACCCAATTATCAAACTCATTTACATTGTCTGGATAATTCTCATAATGCTTTTTAATTTTTCCAGCAAGACTATTAGCTTGTAGTAATCTTTTCATATGTTTAAATGATAGTTTTCTTTGAAATAATCCTCCTAAAATTTTAAAAATAAATTTCAGCATTTCACCTGTACTCATTTCTTCTTCATATTCTTTATTTGGTTCAGGGATATCCTCTCCTTCCCCAGTTTTGTAAATTAATCCTTTTTTTAGAAAGTAATTCCATTCTTTTTCATTGAAATTCAAAACACCTGATAATTGAGTGAAAAGACCGGCAAATTTTGCACCTTGATCTCTAAAATATTTCACATTTATGTCCCAGAGTACATCTCGAGTTAAATCTTTTTCATTCTTAAGTGCCTTTTTTATAACATCAAAAGCAATCATACATAACATCCAAGTTGCTGTTACACCATGACCTGAAAAAGGATAAGTGATTACTGAAGCATCTCCAATACATAAAAATCTATCCCCTACTAAAGAATATGGGGGGCGTCTATAAGGAGTACTTCCTTGTTCTTTTTTTATTATTTCATAAGGAGGAAGATTTATTCTCTTTAAAAAATCCTCTCGAACTAACCGAGCATTCTCAAATGATCCAGGCTGTCCAACTCCTAAAATCGCAGCATCTGTTTCATAAGAGGGTCCAAACCATAATAACCACCATTGATAACCTGTGTCTGCTGTGGGATGAGGTTCCTTTGGATTCTTCCATTTAATGTATTGTAAAAGGACATACATAACATCGTTAGAACCTAGTTTAAAAGTCTCTACACCATAGTCTTCTGGTAAGGAAGTTCTTATCACAGCACTTTTACCTGATGCATCAATGATTAGTTTTGACCTATATTCTATGCTTTTTCCTTCTTTTTCGGCAACTAAACCAACTAATTGATTATTTTCAAAAATAAGATTTTTAAATTCACATAAAAATTCTAATTTTACCCCATCTGACTCTAGAACATTGTACATCCGATTTAGAAAAGGAGTTAGTCTAACAATTGTTTGAAGTGCTCTTATTTTAATTTGTTTTTTGAAATCTGGTGTAACAACTGTAGATGTGTCTCTAAGTTCAATACAATCTGGGGATCCTACTTGAAATGGTGGAATTCCCGCTTTTTCAATTCGATCTGATTCAAAATGAATCACATCTAATCTTTTCCCTACTTCTTCTCTCTTATCCTTTTCAATAATAACTACTGAAAATCCATTTTTAGCTAGGAGCCATCCTAAATAAGTACCTGCAGTTCCAGCTCCCACAATAAGAATATCACATTTTTCAACCATTAATTGATTCACATTTTTTGTAAGAAAAATTGTATAAAATTGTTTATATAGTCAAAAAAGAAACCAAATTTTATTCACTCACTATTTCTTTATTTAAATAACAAAAAATATTTTAAATTAATGATTTTGGATGAAAATTGTCATTTTTGCTCCTCATCCTGATGATGAAAGTTATGGTGCGGGGGGATCAATTATAAAATGGCTCGAAGAAGGCCATAATGTTCATATTATTTGGCTTACTGATGGTAGGGCGGGATACCGAAAATCAAAAGAAGATAATAACCTAATTGATTGTGAAGAATCGAGAATTACAGAAGATGAACTTGCGAGAATTAGATTAGCTGAAGCAGATGCTGCAGGTGAGTTCTTGGGTGTAAAAAAAGAAAATAGACACTTTTTAAAATTTTATGATCAAGAATTGCAGAATCATATTGATGAGGCAGTAGAGCAAATCACAGATATCGTAAAAGACGCAGATATTTTTGTAATTCCAAGCAATAATAATAAACATCCAGATCATCAAGCTACTCATGATATCGCGGTTAAGGTTGCAAAATTACTTAACCTGAATAACCTAAAATTTTACATTTTTTATCTCCATGCTCCTTTAAGGGCTCAAGGTGAAAATCTTATTAAAATTAGAGTTAAAGATTTAAGATTTAAAGTTTACGAAGCATTAAAGTTGCATAAGTCTCAATTTTATACAAAAAGTATGATATGGCAGACAGAAGCTATGAAAGAAAGACGTACAGAAAGATTTGGATTTTATAATTTACAAGATAAAGGAAAATTTTATAATTTTTAATAGAAATAAGTTCAATAATATCATTAAAGTCGTATTATGAATGAACAAGAACAATTATTCGATGCAGCCTTTATAATTAAAAATTCTAATTATATAGTAGTTTTTACTGGAGCTGGTATCTCTACAGAATCTGGAATTGATGATTTTCGTAGCCCAGGAGGT
>JBHLLP010000016.1:0-72457 GCA_048885525.1 Candidatus Hermodarchaeota archaeon
ATCTTTCTCCAATCAAGTTTAATTTCGCCTTCTTCTTCAATTGTATATTGAGGATTTACATATGATTTAATAACTATTCCAATGATTCCCTCATTACGTTCATAATCAAGGATTTCATGTACTTTACATTCAATATTAACTGGACACTCCCGAATCATTGGAGCAGTTCTTAATTCGCCATAGTAATTATCAAAGAGGGTGCTTTTATCAAAATCTCGTCCAGATTTGCTACCACAGATATTAGTTTTATCTACGAGATCCTCTGAAGGAATATTTATACTAAATGTCATGTTCTCATGAATTCCGATTGTTGTATAGCGTTTTTTAGATAAACTGAAGAAAACATATTTACCAAAATCAAATGGGCAACTGTAACCAATTACTAGATAATTTGGTTTATTTTCGACATTTGCTCCAACCAAAATAACGGGCAAAGGACTTAAAAGATTTCCTTCGACAACTTGTTTATTTATATTCTCTCTACTCATTTTTATTAAAAAAATGTTAACATATTAAAATTATTTTTTATATTTTTTACCAATCTCAAACGCCGGTGCGAGTTTTTCACCAACTTTCCAATAATTATTGAGTGAGTATGTATAGGTTTTAAGTTTAGAAATGTCTGGTATCTCATCTGTTAAATATTGCTCATCAGCGTAAGTACTTACTATTTTTCCGATAAAAATTTCATGACCTCCTTGAACCTCTACAATGTCTGATATTTTAAAGGTTTTAACGACTTCACATTCTAAATTTAGTGGTGATAGACTTACCATTGGTGCTGTTTCAAGATCTCCATAAAAAACATCAAATACTTCTGACTTGTCTACTTCATTTCCTGAAACAATACCACAATAATCAATCAATTCTGATAAATCCTCTGAAGGTGTATTAACACTAAAAGTTCTATTTTCCTTAATTCCGATATTTGTATAATGAGTGACCCAAGAAGCTATCGAAATTAATGGGGGGTCATGCTCGACAATACCAACATAAGCGAGGGTCTCAAAGTTAGGTCTTCCATTCACATTTGCCCCAATAAGAACAACTGGCATAGGAAATAAATAAGCACTGGGAGTAATTTTTTTTTTATTCATTATATTTTCCTTTTAAGATCTATACATATGATAGGATTTGATTATATAAATAGGTGAAATTCTTGAACTTTGAATGAACGTTGAACTAATTTAATTATTCTATATTTTCCATTATCTCATCCTTTATCAGAAAAAATAATGCTTTGATAGTGGATTTTAAAAACTTTCCGGGAAAATAAGTATTGACCAAAAATATTATTTTTAGTCTAAAATTATAAATATTGGATATTGATAAATTATCAATTATTGAGCAAAAACTTAACATGACTGAAACTAATGAATTAATGGTTAATGGAGAGACAAAGAGAATTTTGTTTCGTTCTATGGAATTGATTATGAATAATATTAAAGCTAACATTGATCATTTAGACAAGAATTTCAAATACACCAGTAAATTCATTGAATTAGTATATGATGGTTTGATTAATAAACGTAAATTTTTCTTATTAGCTTCTGGTAGAAGTGCTTTCATATTACAATGCTTTGCAACTCGATTAGTGCATTTAGGTGCTGAAGTATATATGGTAACGAATCTAGCAAGTATGCCTGCGTTAGATAAATCTGATATCTTGATTGTACTTTCTGGATCTGGGACTACAGGCATAGTAGTTAGCCTTCTTAACAATTATGTAAATACAGTAAAACCATATGGAATTGTAACAATTACTAGCCATCCTGAAACTGTAATTGGACGTATCGGAGATATTACTATTAAACTTAAAGGAAGATCAAAACGAGACAAAGCTGTTGGAGACACAGCAGTGCTTGCTCCGGAAGGAACAATGTTTGAAATTGCGGCATTTTGTTATTTGGACGCTATTATAGCTGAACTAGCAATAAAAATGGGCAAAACAGATAAGGATATGCTACAAAAACATTCGCAAAGCACTTAAAATGGAGATTTTATCATAAGGTAATAATAAGTTGTATTTATTTCATTAATTAAATACTTTTTAACATATTTATAATTACTTTAAACTTATTTTAAGAAAAATTTTCTTAGCTGTGAAAAATGAAAGAGTTTTATATTATATCAATTAATATTTATTGTGCCCATTTATAGTGTCTTTATGAGATAATTCGATGATTATTGATCTCCAAGTGGGCACACATATTATCTTAAACTTATCCAATATTTTAACCCAACTTTATACTAATAATGCACCAATTCCAGCACAATATTCAGAATACTTTAAAAATATAGCTTTTTTTTTGTTTACTTTGCATAATAAGGATAAGATTTTCTTCAAAATCTTGTTTTCTTTTAAAAATCCTCCACAAAAGACAATTTTTGTTACATTATTATTCTCAGCTACATTGGTAGCAATTGTGCCTAAATTTTCGCCAATAAGACAAATTAAAGAATTAATAAAATCTTCTTTATTTAAAGATTTGATATCAAATACCTCATTAATCTTTCCCAATGAAGCTGCAGTGAATTCTCTAAAAAATAAATCAACTCTTTTATCTTCAGGAGAATATATATCAGAAACTTTTAAATCTACATTATATCTATTTCCTTTATTTGCAAAATTTAATGCTTTTTGGAAGTCATTCAAATTAAATAGAGCTTTAATTATACCCATAAAAAAACCACCACCGAGTGCAGAACCACCTAAATGCTTATAACCATTATCATTCAAAACAATTGATGTTCCTGTACCTATAGTTACTATTAACGTTCGGGGTAATTCTTCACTTTTTTCCCATCTATAGAGAAATTCGATCCCCTTAACATTAGCTTGGAATTCATTTATAAGATTTGCGTTGAAATTTTTTGAATATTCAGTATACAGTTTAAAACTTCGTCCTCCTGTAAAATTGAAAATTTTAAACTGTTTTTTCTTTGAACTTAAAAATTCTTTGATAAGTAGGATACTAGTCTGAGTAGGAAAAGAAGATAAGATTAATTCATTATTTTCTAAATACACAAATTTAGTAAGACTTTGCCCCATATCAATTCCAATTCTATCTGATGGAATTTGAGTAGTATTATTGTTAAAAGTTATTTTTGACATTCTCCTTATCACTTAACTTAAAATTCAATACGTTCATTATTTTATATTATTAATTTAATAAATGAATTTTGTAAAACTTTTTTATGCTAAGTCAATTAAAATCGAAGAAAACTGAAGTCGCCATTAGTAAAGGTGATACTCCAAAAGAAAGTTTGATAAAAGGAATTGAAAAACTTGGAGGAATTTCTAAATTTATTGATGATGGTGACCAAATTTTTATAAAATTCAATTTAAATTTACCTGGGGGTTTTCCTACAAACACTAATAATGAAGTGTTAGAAGAACTTATTAAAACTTGTAAAGAGGCAGGAGCTAGTAAAATCTATTTAGGTAGCTTTCCTGTTAAAGACATTCCAATAAAAATTGTTTCAGATTTATTAGAATTGGATGATTATTTTAAATCTTTAGGAGCAGAGTTAGCATTTTTAGATAATAGTAATTATTATGATAGGAAAGATATTGGCATAGATCAGTTGAAGCAAATTAAGAGAAATTCATTTACTAATATTAAAGTAAATGGGAATGAATATCCTGTGCCAAATGCCATCCTTAATTCAAATAAATATATAATTGTTAATCAGGTAAATGTAAATCCATTATTCAAATTCAATCTATCTTTATTAAATTCATATTCCATTATCCCTTCAAAATATCAAGAAATTAGAAATAAGGAAGAAAAGGGTATTGACTATATTTCCTTAGATCAATACAAAAAAGATTTAATTTCAAGTATTTTAGATGTTTTTACAGTTAAGAAACCTAACTTAGTGATTAATGATTTATTTTACATATTAGAAAGCGCTGGCCCATTTATTTATAGCGATTCCAATGTAAAAAAAACTAATTTAATGATTATGGGAGAAGAAGCGATTGCGGTCGATATTATTACATTAAAAACTTTAAACCTTGAAGTTAATGACAACGAGTTAATAAAGCAAGCACAAAACAAAATTTCTAGTATATCTAATATCTCAAACATTAAAGTACTTGGAGAAAATCTAAATGATATTAAAACTAACGTTGAATTATGTGTTTCTAAACTTGAAAATGTCAAAATACAAAATTTTTCCATAAAATCGGGTAAATTTTGTTCTGGATGTTTCAAAATGGCTTATCATTTATTAAATTTCATGAAAACTTATATGTTAAAGGATTTGAAATATAACCCTAATAATTCTTTATTAGTTGGTGAAAATCCGTTAGAACCAGAAAAAATTAATCATGTTATTCTATTAGGAGATTGTGCTATAAAAAGCACAAAAAACTATAAATTTAGAAAAATAATAATTGAGAAAAAAAAAGATATTACAAAGGGAAAAAAAAGAAAGGTTTCAAAAGAATCCAAGTTAAAAAAAAAACCTAAAATCAAAGAAAAACCAAACAAAAATATTTTAGAATTACCTGGGTGTCCTCCTGATATTTTCAATTGTTTAAAATTAATATTAAAATACTATGGAAAGAAAAATGTTCCCAATTTAAACTTACTTATAAAAGTAAACGATTTTTGGATAAATGGGAAATTGAATGAGAAATTAAAGGATTGGGAGGCGCTCTAGTGAATGTTTAACAAAAAATTCAAGGAAAACTGGTTAAAAATATTAAGCTTCAATAAAAATCGAGATATATTGGAAGATCCAGAAAAAGCTAAGGAGCTTGTGAGAATACCATTAAGTCCTATAGAGTTAGATGCAAATATTTTATTCCACTTTTTTAGTCTTTTATATCCTAAATTCATAAATGACCAACAAAATATTCTTGATATTATTATAACTGAGACTGATAAAAAAAATAAAATATTAGGGTTGTATTTGTATAAAACTAAAAAAGCGGGGATTCATGAGACTGTAGAATCTTTACCTGAGGATCTATTTCGGATTAAAAGTTTTGAAATTGAAAAGTTTGAGGATATATTTAGTAAAGCCCAAACCGTAATAATGAAAGAAAAAGGTATACAAATTTCATCCATTCGGTTATTTAAGAAAGAAGCGATTGATATAGTTAATAAACATTGCGAAAAAGTTGAGGAAATCTCCCTTTATGAGTTTTTGAGTCGAATTATGGATTTAATACAAAAAATTTTCGAAAAAGATTTATTTTTAATCTATCCTGAGCCCCTCGTATTTGAATTTTTTAGGAGAGCTATAAAACTATTAAATAAAATGAGACTTCAAAATGTATATAAATTCATTGAAGCATTATTACCTGAATTTAATATTTCTCTACTAATAGGTTTAAATAACACAAAAATAATTTTACTTTTACAAAAAACAGTTTTAAAATCTGGGAAATCAGAGTTATTATTAAAATTCTTTACATTGCAAGAATTAGGGATAAAACCCGATGAATTAAAGATAAAATTAAATTTAAATTCAATCCAGCAAAAATTAAAAACTGAGAGAGCATACAATCTAAACCAGAATGACATAGTTTCTTTCGTTTTAGATTTTTTCGAGTTCTTACTTCCTATAACAAAAGAAAAATTTAAATTTTTACTTCAAAAAGCTCTTTTTATTTACCGTGATTTTGAGAATCACTGGGATATGGTTCCCAGACCTGTTATTTATAATAACCTGGTAAGATTTTTAGTCCGTCTTTTTGGATTTAATTTAAATCTTAAGAAAATCTCTCACTGGGCAATACCAGAATTAATCTTTAATTATATTGATTTTTATTTTGGATTAAATTCTAAAATCTTAATTATTATTACAGATCTAAGAAGAACTAAATTGATTAGAGGATCTCAAGATAAACTTTTAAAGAACACATGTAAACACACATTAATATTAGAATTCGAAGAGTGTACATTGAAAAAAATGAGCTTAATTAACAAAGAAGAATTGTTTTCTGCATCTAATTCCAATTCATTTTCTTCTATTCGGAATGTAATATCAGAAAAATTTGGAACCATTTCAAGTATTATGACTATTGATATGTTTTTACTTAAGAATATAATCAAAAATTTCATTTTCAACCACTCAAAATTATCTTTTTTCCCTCGTTTCAAAACATTAAAGTTATTGAGGAATGAGAATTATTTTAGAATTTTTCCTGAGGTTCCTTTCTATAAATTAATTAAAAGTAAGAAGCTAATCTCGCAATTTAAACTTCTACTACCAATTCTGATTGATAGATTTGAATTTTAAGAGGTTTAGAAAATACTTTAAAAAAACAACTAATTTATACTTCTATTTAATAAATCCTTTAGATACTAATAATTCTGCATTCAAAATAGCTCCCCCTGCAGCGCCTCTTACTGTATTATGACTTAATGATACAAATTTATAATCAAAGACGTTATCCTCTCTAAGTCTGCCTATTGATACAGCCATTCCTTTATCATTATCCCTATCCTTCTTTGGTTGCGGTCTATCAATAGTCTCTAAATATATTATTGGTTGTTTTGGAGCAAATGGTAATTCTAATTCCTGAGGTAATGATTTGAAATTTTTCCATATTTTAATAATTTCATCTTTTTCAGGTATATCTTCTTTGAATTTCATATTAACTGATGCAGTATGGCCATCAATTACAGGGACTCTAGTACAAGTTGCACTAATTTGAATTGAATCGTAATTAATGATACCTTCTTCGCCAACTTTTCCTAAAATTTTTAAAGGTTCTCTTTCTGTTTTTTCTTCTTCTCCATTAATAAATGGAACAATATTATCGATTATATCCATAGATGATACTCCTGGAAGTCCTGCCCCGGAAACTGCTTGAAGCGTAGTAATTATCAATTTTTCTAATTTATATCCTGCTTTTTCTAACGCATAAATTGGGGTAAGATAACTTTGGAGTGAGCAATTAGGTTTCACTACAACGAATCCATTTTGAAATCCCCTTCGTTTTTGCTGGATTGGAATCACTCTTATATGATCATGGTTAATTTCTCCAATAATCATAGGTACATCAGGAGTCCACCTATGTGCTGAATTATTTGAGATAACTGGGATCCCTTTCTCTGCATATTTAAATTCAAGACTTTTTAATTCATTTTTATTAGGAAGAGTAATTGCAGAAAACACAAAATCCACCTCAGTACTTAATGAATCAAAATCTTGAGCGTCTCTAACGATTATATCTTGTAAGTTATGAGGAATAGAGAATGCCATTTGCCATTTTTCTTTAACGGCTACTTCATAAGATTTTCCAGCTGATCTTGGAGAAGCTGCAACATCTATAATTTCAAACCATGGATGGTTATGCAATAATTTAATGTAATTTTGACCTACAATTCCAGTTGCTCCTAATATCCCTACTTTAAACTTTTTCATAATAAACTCTATTCTTAATTATATTTAATATAGATTTAAAATGTTTTCTACTTAAATTTCAAACTTTATTTATTTTTTAGTAACTTTAATTTTTATTTATTCTTAAGTAAATATTTTAAAATAGATCCTTATACAAGTCTTTCTCGTCTCCAATCAGCATTGTCACTAGTTTTTAAGTACCATCTTAATAATTTTTCTTTTAATTCTGTTTTAACTTTTGTATGGTTAGATGAATCAATTAAATTGTTGAGTTCTTTTGAGTCATTCTTTAAATCATAAAGTTCTTCTTTTCCAATATCCCTAATAATTAGTTTCCATGAAGTCGTCCTTATCATAGCAGCTCGTGCTACTGTGGAGGGATTATCTTTAGGGATATTTGTCTTATCAAAATAAATTCCCCATCCAAAAGCATCAGGATCTTTTATTACTGGCTCAAAACATTGTGGTTCACGAACATTATAGCCTCCTTCAGCAAACACAGCATCTCTATGAACTTTTGTTTCACCATTTAAAAGTGGTATTAAATTTTGTCCAAAATGCGTGTATTTTGTTTCTATTTCAGCTAATTCCATAATTGTAGGAAAAATATCTATTGATTCAATCAATTGATCAAATATTTTGTTAGTTATCTGGATCTTTGGTATTTTTACGACTAGTGGAATATTAATAAGACAGTCTTGAAAGGCATTTGGCCATTTTTCTGATAATCCATAATTTCCCGCGTAATCTCCATGATCAGAAAAAAAGAAAATTGCACTATTATCATATTCCCCAATTTCTTTAAGTTTATTAATTATTTTTCCTAATTGATAATCTAACCTTGTAATCATCCCATAATACGTTGCGATAATTTCTCTAAAGTCATCTTCATTTAATTTATCTAATTTATATCGCTTATGTATTAATTGCATAAATTTGGGCTTATCATCTAAATTTGCAGGAATTGGTGAGGGTATTTGATCTCTTTTGTACATTGAGAAATAAGGTTCCTCAATAGTATATGGGGGGTGAGGAAAATTAAATCCAATAAATAAACAAAAGGGTCTTTTTGGTAATGTTCCTATATATTCTATAGCTTTTTTCGTTATAAAGTAGTCGATATCTTTTGCTTGTTCTTGAGTTCTTTCTCCATAGTAAAACGACTTTCTTAAAGAATGTGTTTTAGGAAAAGGATTTGTTTTCCATTTACGAGATAATTTAATAGGTATTCTTTGGGAAACACTTACTTCAAAAGCATCCTTGGAAAATGCATCATTTCTTCCAATGTAAATCACTTCATATCCTTTATCCTTGAGAAATTTAAAAAGATTTTCTTCATGAGTTTTTAATAGTTGATACAAGCTTCTATGTCCACTAGAATGGGCATATTGTCCTGTAAATACAGCAATCCGCGAAGGGACACATACGGGGTTTACAGTGAAACAATTCGTGAATGCAAATCCATCTTTAGCGAGATTATCTATATTTGGTGTTTTTATGACATGATTCCTTTTTCCTCCTAATGAAACACAATCTCCACGCATTTCATCAGCTACAAAAATGATAATGTTAGGAATTCGTTCTATTTTTTCCATAATTACCTTCTCAAAAAATCTAAATTTGATAAATTTTTATTTTTTAAAATCTTAAAGTAAATTGAAATCATGAACTTATTTGAGAAAATATAGTATTATAAATTATTATTATTATTATTATATGATATATATGCCGGGACCTTTTGATGAACTAGAAAAAGAAGCAGAAAACTTAGAGAAACAGTCAAGGGAAGAGTTTATTAAGAAAAATTTTGTTTTAGCAATTACATTATTAGAACAAGCAAAAGAATTATATTCAAAATTAAGTTATCAAGGTAAGATTGGAATGATTAATAAACGAATAGCACAGTTGAAAAACCTAGTCAAATTTGAGAAGCATGATACACCGATGATGACAAAAAGTGAAATAGATTTTCAAAAACGTGTCGATAAAGTCATAAAAGAAAAAGAACGATATAGCGAAAAAAAGCAGGCAGAAGCAAGAATTCCATCTCCAGAAATAAAAAAACAACTTGAAAAGATCAATTTAATAGTTGAAAAAGCCGATAAAGAAGAGAAATTAGGTAAATATCAAAGGGTACTAGGTCGATATGAATATCTTTTAGAATTATATAAATCTATCCCAAAAGACGTAAAGAATTTCTCTAAAGAAATTTATGAACTTGAGAAAAAAATCGCAGTTTTGCATGAAAAGATCTAAATAAATTTGCCTTTCTTTATCCTAAAATAATATAAATATTGAACCTTTATGAAAAATCCCTTTGATGAGTTCTATCATGTTCCAAATTCAAAAGAACTATTAGATAGTGCTTTTAAAAGAAGTATGAAGAGTTCTGCTCAAGTTTCAAAAAACGCTCCTATACTTATCAAGGCAAAAAAGAAAGAATCCAAGCGTATAAAAGTTGCGATTGAAGAACTCATAAACAGAATTCTAAAAATAATTAAAATGGTTCCGATGATTGATGATCTACCAGATTTTTATAGAGAATTGGCGTCTATTTTAGTCAATATTGATGAATTAAAATTAACCTTAGGTAAGTTAAATGGAATTTTACCTGTTCTTAGTAAAATTGAAAGGGAACACCTAAATAAAGTGAACAGGATAGAGACTCCTAAAGAGGGTGACCAATTAAGAAGAGCTGCTTTTGGAAGGATTTCATCTATTATTAATAAACAAAATGAGAATCTTGAATATTTAAATAAGATTAGAGGAAGCTTGAGAGAAATACCTTCAATTGATTACACGATGCCCTGCATAGTTGTTGCAGGATATCCAAATGTGGGGAAGAGCAGCATTGTAAAGAATATCTCTACAAATAAAAAGATTGAAGTTAAAGAATATCCTTTTACAACAAAAAAATTGAATATGGGTCATTTAGAAATTGAAAAACGTTTTCAAAAAATTAAGATACAATGTTTAGATACTCCCGGAATTTTAGATCGCCCTATGATCGAAAGAAACAAAATAGAATTACAAGCTATATTAGCATTAAGATTGATATCTGATTTAATTCTTTTTGTGTTTGATCCAACTCCTGCTTCTGGATATAATGTTGAATCCCAAATTGAACTATTCAATGAAATAAAATATAATTTTTCTAAAGGAGGGCAAATAGAAATTATCATTATATTTAATAAAATAGATTTAGCTAAAGATTCAGAAATTCAATATTTAAAGGATAAATTAGATCTTAAAGATAATGAATTTTATTTAACTAATGCCCAAACAGGAGAAAATCTAGATAAATTGATTAAGGATCTAAAAAATCGCTACATTTAGAAATTTAATATCAATAAGGAAAGTTAATATTTATAAATCAATAAAAAGATGGTACATATGAAATCCTTTGAGATTGTAGCACATCGAGGTGCTTCAAATATCGCACCAGAAAATACAATAGAAGCTTTTCAACATGCTATCGAATATGGTGCTGATGCGATTGAATTTGATGTTCGATTGACCTCAGATGGCGTTCCTGTAATCTATCACTATTTCTATCTTGAAGAAATAACGAATACTTCTGGACCAATATTCAATATCACATGCGACCAACTACAAAAAGTAAAAGTTTTGGGGAGAAACAATCAAAAAAACAATAATTATAGAATATTGACCCTTAATAAACTTCTAGAAATCATTGGAAACCAGATTGCTCTCGAAATTGAGATCAAAGGTCCAGAGCCAGAATCTTCAGAGATAATAGGAGAAGTTCTGCGTCGTTTTAAGCATTTATGGAAAAATATAGAAGTAACTTCCTATGAACCTATATTGCTTAATGCTATACGAAAACAATGTCCCGGGATAGTCACTGATTTACTCTTTCCATTGTCGGAAAATTGGATGAAACCGGATGTAATTACATATTTAGCCATCCAACGAGCCAGATTAGCACAAGTAAGAGCGATTCATTTACATCCAACTCAATTATCATCAAAAACAGTATCTACTATTCGAAAATATGGTATTGAGATCCATAGTTGGGATGTAAATGATAAAAAGTCTCTAGAAACGATAAATGAATTAAAAATACCACGAATATGCACTGATAACCTTCAGAAAGCACTAAATTTTCGGCAAGCAACTTTAAAATCTCGTAACAAAAAAAATAATATGGATAAATAATATAAAATACATTTTAAATGGATTAAATTGTGATTTAAAAAAGATATAGGGGTAATAAATTATAATCATTTTAGGAATGGATATTGGTGGTGCAAATACTAAAGCAGCATTACTAGAATTTAAAGATAAAAAAATAATACAATCTTTTTCATATATAGAATACTTCCCATTCTGGGAAAAAACAATAACAGAAATCCCAGATATGCTAAGAAGAGTTGTAAAAAATTTAGTTCAAAAAAACAAGTATACACTTAAAAATGTTAATTATTTTGCTATTACTATTACTGCAGAACTTTCTGATGCATTTCAAACAAAAAGAGAAGGAATTTATACAATTTTGAACGCACTTGAGAAAGTTTTTGATACGAATAGATTAAAATTCATTACGATTAATAATAAATTTGTTGATTTTAAAACTGCTAAATCTGATTATTTATCAGTCGCAGCAGCTAATTGGGCATCTACAGCTTTATTTTTAGGAAACTTTATCCCTCAAACTATTTTAATTGACGCAGGATCAACAACTATTGATATAATTCCAATTCTAAATTCAATACCAGTACCACAAGGAAAGGATGATATATCACGTTTAAGTAATCATGAATTAATTTATACAGGAGGTTTGAGAGCAACAATTCCGTCCATTACTCATCATATTCCTTATAAAAACAAAAAAGTACGTGTTTCCTTTGAAAAATTTGCTTTAATTTCTGATGTTCATAGAATTTTGAATAATATCTCACAAGAAGATTATATTAACGAAACCGCTGATAATCGGTCAAAATCCTTAGAAAATTGTTATGCTAGACTTTCTAGGGTAATTTGTATGGACATTGAAACAATTTCAAGGGAGGATTTAGACCTTATAGCTAATTATATTTATCAAAAACAATTAGATATTATTACAAAAGAAATTAGAGCATTCATGAACAATCTTACTTTGAGACACAAAGAATTTGATATTAATTCCAAATTTGTAATAACTGGTTTATCTGCGAATTTTCTAATAAAAAAACCACTTCAAGATTTAGGATTTGTCAATATTCTTAGTTATGAGGAAATAACTTCTATTCCTAACCACATAAGCTCATCAGCTTTTGCTGTTGCAGGAGCATTTTATTATCAACTATAATTAACATTGAATAATATGAAGCACAAAATTGTATTATTTAAAATTGGAGGAAAAATTTTAGAGGATTTTGATAATCTAAATTCTACTATCTCCCAATTAAGACAAATTTTAAAGGAAAAACTGGTTCAAAAGATTATTTTAATACCCGGAGGTGGTTCATTCGCTAATTTTATTAGAAAAGTGTATTCCGAATTAAAGTTTACTGAAGAACTTGCACATTGGATGGGAATAATTTCTATGAATTATAATGGAATAGAATTAAGTAAAAAGTTTCCTGAATTAGAAGTGGTTGAAGATTTTAATGAGTTGAAAAAATCTCATAAAAATTTCTGTTTATTTTTACCCTTTCAGTTTTTAAAAGAGAAGGATAAGTTACCGCACAATTGGGATGCAACTTCTGATTCAATCACTTTATACTTAGCAAAGGAATTAGGATTAAAGGAATGTTTTTTAGTTAAAGATGTCGATGGTGTAATAAGTGATAAAAATCAAGTAATAAAAGAAATCTCAACTTCAGAATTCAAGAAGATGAAAAATTTGGGGAAATTAGCTAAACTGCCTCCTAATAGTGAAGAATTAAAGGAGAGATCAAAACCAATTGATTCATATTTACTAACTTTAATTAATAAGCATAAAATTTCGTGTATTATTCTAAATGGTTCAAAAATTAACACTAGAATTCTAAATTACTTTCAATCGGTTAACCCAGAAGAAAAGGTTTTTACTAGAATTACATAAAAAGCTGTTCAAGTAAGTCTTCTTAGACTTAATTATAATCTTATTAAAAATTTTAATTAAAATTAAAGTTTTAATTAAATTATTACTAAATTATAATAATATTCAAAGTTGATTTTTCTTTATTAGTGATATTAAAATGAATGAGAAAGAAAATGAAATGAAAAAAAGTGCGGAATTTCTAATTAAGACATTAACGGATACAGACATACCAGGTAACGCAAAATTTAAATGTAGATACAATAAAATGGTTAATTTTGCAAAAATTTATGGGATAACGGATCCAAAATATATTGGACCAGAAGAAGAGGGAATTATTGCATGTCATGGTTTTGCAAATTCATTTGCAGTGAATGCTTTTTATATTCTTGTACCAAGTTTAAAAGTAACTCAAAATGGAGAAGAACGCTCCTTGGTTAAAAATCCAAATAAATTTCTCCATGCTGGAAACAAATACAATTGGGAGCGATGCGTTGATATAAAAAATGGAGACCTATTAACAGCAACAGCTAAGATATCTAAAGTGTGGTTAATTGAAGATAGTATGATCTTGTTTGCTGAATTATTATTGAACGTAAAAAATCAGAATGATGAATTGGTATGTAATGTTACATCTAGTGTAGCAATTAGACCTGGAGGTTATTAAAAAATGGTAAAAATAACAGATTTAAATGTTGGACAAGTTATAAAAAATGAATTTAGTGGTATCACTCGAGATCTTTTAAAACGTTATGCTAAAGCTAGTGGAGATACAAATCCTATTCATACAAATGATGCTGTTGCTGAAAGAGCAGGTTTAAAAGGAGTGATTGCTCATGGATTATTCTCATATGGTTTCATCAGTAAATTGTTTGAAGATTTTCTGGAACAGAGTAAATATGGAAAGATAAATGAAATAGGTGTTGAGATGCGTGGAATGGTTAGGGTTGGAGATCTTCTAATTACCGAGGCAACAATATCAAAAATTGAGGGAAAAAAAGTATATTTTGATGTAAAACAGACAACTATAACAAGTGTGGATATTAAAGATAAAGAAGGTAATATAATAAAACAATTCGAAGCTGGTGAAAGAGGCTATATATCTGAAAAAGATATTGAAAGAGGCTTAGTAAAGACCAAAGAAGTCCCAGAGGGGATTTTAACTTATCGAGAAAGAATCGCTACTCCTGGGCAAGCAATAATTGAACTATTTGAATAAAGTCCAAAAAATTTTTTAAAACTCTAATACCTTATTCTTTTTTTAATAATTCCTTAATTTTTAATTCAATTTCTTCTAATGCTTCGAAATCCTCTAATTTTTCAGCAGCTTTTTTTATAAGACCATAATATTGTATAGCAGTTTCTAAATCTATCTCGCTTACAATTTCTTCACCTCGTCTAAAAATGAGGGCCTTTAAAGCCTCAATACGACTAACATTTATAGCAGCTAAATATGCTTTTGTAAAATAATTTTTAGCATTTTCCAGGTCTTTTTTTAGAAAATAAACAAAGGCTTCAGCAAAATAGGCAAATTGTAAAGAAAATATGAATCCAATCTCCTCTCTTAATTGTGTTGATTTCTTAAAATATTCTAAACCTTTATCTAAATCCTGTTTAATATAAGCATAGATGCCGGCAAGATGGCGAAAAAGATAGGATTGTTCAAGTTTAAAATCTTCCTCTTCAGCTATTTTCAATCCTTTTTGAAAATACTCGAAAGCTGTTTGATGATCGTTTTCATCAGCATCTTTTTTATTCTCATGGTAAAGTCCTAGATGAAAATAAGATTTAGTTAATCCTAACTTGTCTTTTATTTTAGTTCTTATAGATAGTGCTTTATTATAATAATTAATTGCTTCTTTAAAATCTCCCTCGAGAATTCCTATACCATAGATGCAATTTCCAATAAGATCCAGAGCATCAGCTTGAATATCATTCGCATTTGAATCCTCTACTAATTTTTGAGCTTCTTGAAGAGTTCTTATCTCATCATCATAATTAAAATCTTTAAGGAATTTATGATCCATTCTAATTTTAGTGAATTGTATTAAAGTTCTAGCTTGATCTTCCTTCTTCACTTCAAGTGAATCTAATATCAATTTGATTGAATCAAAAAGTAACATTGCCTCATCAAACTTACCTTCAAAACGATAGACTTCAGAGATTTTACATGCGATATCTATAAATTCGGTAAAATATTTTTCAAGAATATCATTCGCCAAGAGACAAAACCATTTAAAATAATTTTAAAAAGATTAAGGAAGTATTTCTATTAATAGATTTATTTAACGAACTTTATTAAGAGTTTGAACCATATTTGAAGTAAATATCAAAAATTTTCTTAAATTCCAGATATATTTTTAATTAAATCTTTTTATATTAGTTAATAGAAGAGATATTTGAAAGAATAAATTAAACAAAATTTTTTTTTTCTACCACCTTGACAACTCAAGACCCATTAGATCATCAAGAATCATTAGACACTGAAAAAATTGAGAGCTTAATTTTAAATGGGTATAATGAAAAAGCTGCTGAAGAAATTTTTACTATTGTAGAAAATTATGATAATCATTCTGATAAAGAACTTATTTATCGAAGCCTTAGTTTATTAAATCTGATTTGTGATAAATCTCCAGCAATTTCATTGAGAGCAATCAAAAATATAATTCATTTTATAAATGATTCTGATTCTTGGATAAGATTAGTTTCATTAGAAATATCATATCAAATAAGTTTGTTTAGACCTAACTTGTTACTTGAGTTATTACCTAAAATTCGAGGAAGATTATATGATCAAGACCCCGCCGTGAGGAGATTAACTGTAAAGATCATTGGTAATCTGATTTTATCCTTACATATCGATTTGGGAGAAATACAGGAAATTATTGAAGAATATACAGAAAAATTAATGGATAATGATTGGAAAGTAAAGCTCAATGTAATCAAAACTATTCAGAAGATCTTAAATCAGGATTATAAAAAAATTAGGAATTTAGAACCATTATTATCAATGGTGATCATTAATTTAAGAGACGAAGATGATGATGTTGCTAGAGCTGCAGCAGAACTTTTAAAGATTCATGGGACATACTTTTTGACAAAGGAAAAGATCCTTTATATTTTATTAAATCTTCTCTATAACGAGGAAAATAGGGTTAAAGAGCTAATTATTTGGTTATTTGGAGAAATTGGAAAGGAAAAATCTCCAGAAATTATATCAATAATTCCAAAATTAATTAATTTACTAAAAGAAAAAGATTATCGTATTCAATTAAAAGTAATTGAAGCACTTGTTAATATTGGTGAAAATAATTTTGATCAAATTTGGGCAAATCTTATACATTCCATTTTAGAAGCCAGTGATTACAATTATAGAAATTCATTAATAAATGCAATATTTCATCTATCCCGGAAGAATATAACTGAAATATTTCCTTATTTATTTGAAGAACTGGAAAATCCATCTGAAAACATCAGAGAAGGTATTGCTCTTGTATTTCAACGCTTATTCGAAGAGTACCAGATTGAATTAGAAAATGAAATTACTAAAATTTTATATCAATTAGATTCACGTTTTTGGAGAGAAAGAAAAAAAACTATAAATCTCCTCCAACATATTTGTTTCATTTTGGAAAATAAAAAGATTGCTGTCTGGATTACAATTGAATTAAACAATACTTTAAATATTGAAAAGGATCCAGAAGTGAAAGCAGAAATTATTTATACACTAAAGAATATTAAATCTAATTTTCCAGATATTGATGGAGCTATCGAAAGAATCAATAATGAATTATCACTATTTCAGAAAAGAATTAACGAGTTCCAGAAGATTCCTGCCCAATTTAGAGAAAAACTGAATTCTTATATAGAAAATTTCAAATTTAATGATACAGAGATTCAGTTAAATGAAAAATACAATAAAATATTGAAAAAAATCAAAAAATTCTCATTATTAATTAATAGATTTGAATACAAAAGGTTAGCTTTTGATTTAATCGAAGAATGGGAAGAAACTAGGGTTCAAATAATTGAAGAATTAAGTATTATTAAAGGCTTCATCTCTGAAATATGTGAAGAGAAAAAAGCCGAATTTGTTTCTAATTTAAAAGAAAATATTAAGAAAATAAATAATCGTATTGATGTTCTAAAAGCAGAATTTGATTATGTGAAAGAAACTAAGTTTGAAGTTAATCTAGGCAAACGTTTGTCTACACTTGGATCTGATTATATTCAAGAAGATAACCTGGACAATATCACCCAAATTAGAAAAAAACTGTTCAAAATGGATGGTGATATCAGAGAAATATTGATAGCAAATGTAGAGTTTAATGAGATATTTAAAAACCTATTACAAAAATGGGTTGCAACTAAAATTGAAATCCAAGAATATTTGAATGATTTAGATCATCAAATTAGATTAATGAAAGATAAATTAATTGAATATAAAGAAGTAGAACCTATAAGTAATATTCAGATTAGATCGAAAATGATTAATGGGATTAGTTCTGAACTTAATTTTCAACTCCTTCAAAGTCATATTCAGACTATTATTACAGAGAGAATTGAAGGAATGAAAAAATACAATGATGAATTTAGTGATCTTATTTCTAAACTAGACCTTTTATTAAAAAAAGATGAATTTTCAGATGTTAAGAAATTAGTAGAAATGAATTCAACACAAATTCAAAATTATATTGAAGATACTGAAAAACAAATTAATAATATCATAGGAAATGAAAAATTATTTGAAGATAATAATATTTTTAATTTATATATAAGACCTTATATCAATAAGTTTAATTCATCTAAAGAATTATTGATAAATCGATTAAAAACATTCAATAGAAAAGCTAAAAATAAACTTTACCTAAATCAGTTAAAATACTACGCGAAAATTCTGAATCCGATTAAACTTGATTTATTATCATCTTATATTGACTTAGATATTGAGCGATTAAAAGATCTTATTCTAAAATTTATAAATAAAAATAAAATCAGTGCAAAAGTAATTAATGACAAACTTTACTTTCAGCAGATAGAATCTGAAATGCCAGATTCAAAAGAAATTCTCTTTTTTAAAAATATAAAGACGATAGGTAACGAAATTTACCTAAACTTTAAATTATCTAATCCATCAAATTTTGATTTCAAGGATTTACAAATATCTCTTAAGATACCCTCTTATCTTAATTTTCAAAGAAAAGAAAGCTTTCCAAAATATCTACAAATAAATGAGTTAAAACCAGGGAAAAATTTCCAATTCAATTATGTGCTTAAAGTAGATAAACAAAAAGAACTTAAAAAAAATCTTTTTGATCCTTCAGCTGATGAAATTAAGCTTGACTTGTATTATAGAGATCAATTCAATATTGCTCGGAAGACGACTAAACATATTGATCTCTTCATTCCTTAAAATAACAAGATTTTTGATTGAATTTTTTCATTAATTAATCTCAAATATTCAAAAATTTAATAATTTATATGGAAAAGATTAATATATCCATCTATACTATTTAAAACTACTTAAATTGATTAATATAATTACAAGAATGAGGTGAAGAATGCAAGAATTAGAGAGTTATCGATTGACACTGCAAACGAAACTTTTTGGTTGAAACTGTCTCAGTTACACTTGCGACGGCAACATACTGTAAGCTTTTTAGCGAGAAATTAGAGAAACTACTTGCCAATACAGGATTAAATGGTGATATTGAAGATTCCGCAATTATTCCTGTACCAAATACTAATCTTGTCATGGCTAAAAATATAGATATCTTTACTCCAATTATAGATGAACCAGATATCATGGGAGAAATTGCCGCAGCTAATGTTACTAACGATATTTCCGCGCTAAATGTTCCCGAAATTTCTGGAATGCTTGTTTTCCTAGGATTAAAGAAAAAAATGCCTATGTACATAGCAGAAGGAATACTAAAGGGAATCAAAAACTTTATGGAAAACAAGTTAAATTCTAAAATTCTTGGAGGTCATACTATTTTCAGCCAATGGCCATTGATTGGGGGCGAAGCCTCTGGTTTCGTTGAAAAGGATAAAATTATCAAAAAAGATTATGTAGAAGAAGGAGATAAAATAATTCTAACAAAACCAATTGGAAATCAAGCAATAATGGCAGCATACAGACTTCAAAAAAACAATCCTGACCTTTTAGAATCTTATTCTACAACCGAAATTGACACTTCTATCGATATAGCTGTGAAATTAATGATATCACCCCTTCAAGATGTTGTAAAGACCATTCACACTTACAAAGATATGTCATTCATTCATTCGATGACAGATGTTAGTGGTTTTGGTCTTGCTGGGCATCTGAGAGAAATGCTTCAAAATTCAGGTCTTTCTGCTATAATTGAGAAGATCCCTAGTATTAGACTGACAAGCGACTTAGCTTATGAATTTGGTTATAAATATGATGAATGTGAAATGCCTGAAACTGCTGGGGGGATGCTTTTATCTGTTGATCACGAATATGCTGAGGAATTCTCACAGAGACTTAATAGTAAATATGGCGTAAAAAATTGGACTGTAGGTACGATCGATAACATCAATAAGCCCAAATATGTTCGTGTTTCTGAAAATGTTGAACATATTGAAATAACTAAAATTTAACGATGTCAATGAAATAAGCAAAAACACATTATTGTGGTAGTTTATTGAGAATACTGTTGCAAAACAGCATCGAAAATATTTGAAAATATTATGAATTATCTTATTTTTAAAAAAATTTCCTATTCTGTGTGAAATACTAAGTTATATCTTTATTATTAATTATCGATATTTTCGATAAAAAATATCGAAAAGATTAATAAATTAGAAATATTCCCTCTTATACCATAAAAATTAAAATGAGAACTTAAGAAAAAAAATAACAGAAGAACAACCCGATTGGTACCATCCTTATTAAGTAGAAGTGATTCAATTAGAAAAAGAGTTTAAAAAGGAGAGATTACCAGTATTATCAATATCTAACGAATATTCCTAAGAGCATAAAGCATCTCTGATAACCAGAATTGAAGCATTCTTAGAAATGTTAAAAAAAATTTAATTAAAAAAAACAGTATAATATTATATACTGAAATATTTGAATCAGATTTAATTATTAATGTGAGGTGAAAATGGAAAAACCAGAGTATAGGCTGACCCTAGACGTTAAGATACACGGATGATCATGTAAGCTTGGACAAAACGATTTGAATGACTTATTAGTTAGAGTAGGATTAGCAGGAGACATTGAAGATGCTGCTATTATACCAATACCTAATAGCGATCTGGTTCTTGTTAAAAATATCGATGTTTTCACACCAATTATTGATGAACCCGAACTCGCTGGTGAAATTGCGGCATGCAATGTAACTAATGACATTTTTGCGATGAATGTGCCTGAGATTTCAGGTATGCTTGTATTTCTTGCAATTAGTACAAGAACACCCATGGAAGTTGCCGAAGGTATTTTAAGAGGAATAAAGTATTTTATGGAGAAAAAAATTAATTCTCGAGTGGTTGGTGGACACACGATTTATAGTGAATGGCCATTAATAGGAGGAGAAGCATCTGGATATGTCGAAAAAAGTGCTATTATCCAAAAGCAAGGTGTAAAAAAAGGAGATAAATTAGTTTTAACCAAACCGATAGGATTGCAAGCAATAATGGCATCATATAGGATTCTGAAAGATTTTCCAGAAATGTTAGAACACTATTCAGCTGAAGAACTTCAAAAGTCAATTGATCTTGCCATAAAAATTATGACAACTCCAAATCAAGATGTTGTAAAAACTATTCATTCTTACAAGGATTTTTCATTCATTCATGCCCTAAGTGATATCACTGGATTTGGCTTAGGGGGACATACGGCTGAAATGCTGCAAAACTCAAATCTATCAGCTATAATTGAGACTGTTCCATCAATTAAGTTTTCTGAACAGTTATCGCATGAGTTAGGGTATGCTTTTGATGATTGTAAGTGCCATGAAACTGCAGGGGGTATGCTCCTGGCTGTTGATCCTACAAAAGTTGAAGAATTTACAAATAGGCTTACAATTAATAAAATATCAAACTGGATTATTGGTACAATTAATCAACAAAAACCAGGTTTGGTTCAGATTTCAGAGCAAGTTCAAAACATTGAAATTACAGAAATTTAAAGATGTTAATGATATAAGCTTAAACATTTCATATGGCTGCTTATTGAAAATTCCACTTGCGAAGTGGCATCAAAAATGAAACTATTATCTTTCTTTAATTTTTCCATTAAGTTTTGTGATAATTTCTCTAATTTCATTAAGAGCGTTATCTATTAATTTTTCACCGTGTTCTACATTAAAGGCGGTTATTGAAACCTCTACCTCTACTGATAAGCCAATTCTAGGATGGGTTTTAATCCAAAGTTGAGGATACTTTTTCTCTAATTCATTTGTATATGCTGCAATCTGGCTCTCTCCAACACCTGAAAAAAGAAAACCTTTCTCAATAAAATTTCCTTGTTGTTCTTTTAGAATTGGTATAATAATATTTCTAAACATAGCTTTTAACTCAGCAGGTACACCAGGTAAAATAAAAATTGTAATATTTTTTTCAGTAAGCTTAACGCCTGGAGCAGTTCCTACTGTATTAGGTAGCGGAATAGAACCTTTCGGAAGATATGCCATTTTTTCTCGTTCTTTAGTCATACCTTCGAGTTGTAATAGTCCTTTTTTATGAGCTCGTTTGTAAGTCTTCTCAATAGTTTTATACGCATGATGATCTAGCTCTAAATTCCTATTTAATCCATATGCTATTCCCTGCAAAGTCATATCGTCAAATGTGGGACCGAGTCCTCCAGATGTTATAATAATATCTGGTTTACGTTGTAAAATTTGTTTTAATGTCGTCGAAATTACTTCAAGCTCATCTCCAATAGTAATAATCCTTTTAACTTGATGTCCATACTTAGTAATTCTTTTTGCCATCCAATTAGAATTTGTATCTTGAGTCTTTCCAATAAGGATTTCATTTCCAATCATTAATAATTCAATTATCATGAAAAAATCCCCAAAAAATTCTAGTTATATAATATTTTATAAAACTTGATATTTTTTAATTAATTTACTCAATTACTTGTAGAAAAAATAACGTGTTTTTAAATATATGACAATCGAAATAGACGATAGTGGCACGGGTGACCTTGTAGGAGATGCGTTTATAGGTCTTTTAAGGAAAGAAACTGGAGAGTTGGTTTTTAAAACATTGCCTGTCAAGCTTTTTCAAGGAAAAAACTGGAAAAATAAAAAACCTTTAAAGGTTGCTGTGGAACTTATACGAGAAGGATTACAGGAACTAAATTTCCAGAATCAAACTGAAAAAGTAGAACTCTGTAGAGGCAACATTTTCGATTATGTAAGGAATTATTTTGTAGAGGAAGGCATCAATTACGAAGATGCTATAGTTGAAGGAAAACTACAAGATGCAGTTGAGGGGAAATTGTTAGAACACCTCAGAAATGATTTAGGTGTGAGATCCAAACGTTTAACTAAGAAAAGTGGAGCTAAACGGTTTTTTGTATTATTTAATTGGGTTTGTTCTGATATTTTTAAAAGAGAGAAGTATGTTAAATCAGGATTTAAAAAATGGAACACAGTCTGGCGTGATCGTGCCATTGAAAAGTATAATAAAATTAAATCTTCATATAAAAATAATAAATCATGAAAATTGTTGTGTTTGCACCCCATCCTGATGATGAAATTTTTGGATGTGGTGGTAGCATCTTAAAATGGTTAGAAGAAGGACATGATGTACACATTGTATATGTTACAGATAATAGAGTATTAATTGCCTGGGGATTAGGACATGATGTACTCTTATTGGAAGAAGCAGAAGAGTTCATCAATCTTAGTGAGGATGAAATTGCTAAAATCGCGTTGAAAGAAGCAGAGCAAGTATCACAGGATTTTGGATTAAAAAGAGAAAATGTACATTTATTTAAGTTTCATGACCAAGATGCTATGAACAATATTGAAGCTGGGGTAACTTTAGCTAAACAAATAATAAAGGATGCAGATCGGATTGTTCTCTCAAGTGATAATAATAATCATGTAGATCACCAAGCTACTCATACTATAGCCAAAAGAGCAGCAAAGGAACTTAACTTAAGAAAAAGTGAGTTCTATGTCTATGCTTTATATAATGTTTTAAAGTCACCTAAAGAAAAACAAATCAAGATAAAAATGGAACAATATAGAAAGAAACTATATGAATTAATGAAAGGTTATAAAACCCAGCTCTGTTTAAAAGATACTAGATTGGGATGGGAATACGTATTAAAAAGGAAGAGATTTGAAAGGTTTGGAGTTTTCAGATTTGAAGATATGAATAAATTTGAAAACTTTTAATCCAATTCTGTTCCACAATTTTTACAAACTTTATCATTTAGTGCATTTTTATCATAGCCACAGGCAAAACAAATAAGATTTTTCCCATTTTTAGGTAGCTCAAATTCTACCCCTTCAATAGGTTCAATTACTTCTTCTGATGGTTCTTGTTTTTTTCGCTTAAGCATTTCAATTTCCTCTGCTTTAACACGCTGTTTTTCAACAAAATCTTTATCATGGGGAGTAATTATTGTAAAATCTTCTGATGGTTGAATTTCTTTGAATCCTTTTGGTAAATTTCTAAATTCAGAATCTTCAATAATCTTAGAATTGATATTTACAGTTGAATTTGAAATGTTATTTTGAATTGTTTCTTCATTCTGCATAATTTTTTCCTTGTTCAGAATAATTTCTGGTGATCCTTCTGGTTTAGGTTCTTCTTCTTGATATCTCAAGTCATCTTTATATACTTCTTCTTTTAATTGCCCTGCTTTTAGCTCTTTAATGTGGTTAAAAATACCTTTAGTTCTATTAATAATCATATTCTTAAATGAAGCATCTACCTTCGAAGATTTTGAGAAATTAAGTGCCAACTCGGATATTTCTACCCATTCTTGGATCGCAGCTTTAATATCACCTTTTCTTTCAAATCTTTTTGCTATTGCAATTTTAACTCCAAGTTCTTTATTAAATTGTGTTATATCCATGATAGATTTTTTTTTCCTAACTTTAGATACAATCTTTACAAATAAATTCAAATATAAATTCTTTTTTCGAATGTTGATACAAAATTTAATATTTAAAATCACTACTATTTATATAAAAGTATATAATATCTCTGAGAACATTAACTACTTAAGAGCAATTAATTTATGTCAATTAATCCTCTTTCTTCAAATGAAATAAAAAATTTAAGAAACGTCATAGAGAAAAATGGATGGAAGATCGAAGGAACTACTGAGAATTATTTTCGTTATAGTCTAAAGAAGAATAAATTACTCTTATTTACAATAAAATTTCCGGTAACTTTTCCGATTAGGATTAATATTCCTTTTGAAGTTGTAAATTTTCGAGTTTCAGTAGCTTTTCAATTCTGGAATTTAGAAAAAAACACATATAGTGTAATTCTTTATCTTATGAAAGCATTGAGAAATTTGGCAATATCAATAACTCTTGAACATAATTTTCCTATAGAAGATAAGAAACAACAAGTTGGAGATTTATTAAATTTAATTATTCCAGAACATATCAATAATGAAAAAGAGAATTCATGGTTAAATCGTATAAGGATTTCACTTATGAATAAAAGAGATAGATTCAATGAGTTTTCTGATAAGGATTTGAATATAATCATAGAATCTCTTCAAAAAACGGGATTAAATCCCAGCTTTAAAATACCTTGGGAATTAAAATATGGAATACCTAAGCTAAGAACCTCTGAAACTTTGCTTTTTTCAAATGAAAGTGCTTTAGATGAATTTTTTATTTTAGAGAAAGGATATTTCACCTATTTCAAAGATTTAGAAAATAATAAATTTCATCTCAGAGGTTTTTTTGATAGTTATACACCGTATATTTTAAATGAATTATTTAAAGATAATCCAGAATTTAGATTAGAATCGTTTATTGTAAATTGGATTCAATTTATTCGTATGATTTTAAATTCCCTAGTAGAAATCATTCAAAAAGGAAATATAAACCAAACTGAACTTATTAATTTTCGCCCAGTTAAAGAACTTATCTATGGAGATCAAAATTTCATAGAAGATCACAATAATTTCCCCTTTTCTGCCTTAAGTTATGAATCTGTAATAACAAAAGAATTATTTAGCATTCATAATGACTTATTCAATAAACCACCAACTAATTTTGAAGTATTTGAATCAATAAATCAATATACTGAAGCTGAAGAATTAGTAAAAAACTATAGATTCGAAGAAGCAGCTAAAATTTTAAACGAAGCTTTAATAGTATTTAATAAAAATCAACAACGCAAGATTGTTGTATCTATCTTATTAAAATTAAGAAAAATAGCAAAACTCTTAAATCATGAAGATACTGCTCTTAATTATTTACAAAATGCATTAGGAGTAGCTAAATCTGGAGATATTCCAATAAATTTTATTATAAAGGTTCATTATAAACTCGGTATTATATATTATAAAAGAAAGGATTTTCAAGAAGCATTAAATCATTTTAAAATTATTGTAAATTTTTTAGAAAATGAAGAGCTTTCCTTTAATAAAGAAGAATATATAGGCTTGGCTTATCTTTACATTGGAATGATTTATTTAGAACAAAAAAATATTGAAGAATCTAAAATTTTCTTTAAAAATGCTTTTCAAATTGGAGAAGATAATTTATGCATAAAACTAAAATATTTTCTATTACGTGGTATTTTTTATAAAAACCAAGGTAATATATCACTCACTCAAAAATTTTTAAAAGCTGGTTTTGATGCTATTGGCTTAAATTTTGAAAATGAGAAGATTTTTAAAGTTCTACTAGACCTTATGCTTGAGTTATCTGAATTCTATATCCATCATAAGAAAGATGCACGAAAGGCCTATTATTTACTTAAAAATCTTGAGAATCAAATAAGAATAAAGGAAATAAGTAATATGAAAAGAGGAATACGCTGGAATTTATTAATGGTTGATTTTTATAATACATTTGAAGAAAATCATGAGAAATCTCAATTTTATTTTAAGCAGAGTCAGAAATTAAGGAATCAACTTCAGACAATAGGAATAAATATTTAGAATAAAAAAATTTTTTAACTTCTTGAAAATTGAGTTCTTTTAGCTCCAAGACTATCTTGTTGGCCACCAAACCTGCCTTTTATAACTCTCTCCAAATACAATTCTCTAAATCGCATTCTTGGAGGTTTTTTCTTTTTAGCATTCACTCCAGTTCGATCAATTTTCGGAGTTTGCATTTTCACTTTTCCTGCTTTTGTTAAAGAACCATGAGAACCGGGCATTTTATTAGTATCTTCTCGTTTTTATAATTATATTATGAATATATAAATTAATTCAAACTCTTAAATTTTATTATATTCTGCAAATCTTAAAGATTGGACTCCAATTTTTTATCAAATTCTCTCTACATTTCTTATTTACATTAATTCAATTTCAAATAAATACAATGTCTAATAGAAAAATAAATACATCCAAAATCGCTAATTTTAAAAATAATAAAGAAAAGATTTCATTTAAAGTTGAGAAAATAGTATGTTTTGCATGTGGAGAAAAAGTTAATTTGAACACTGAAATTTGCCCTTATTGCAGAACAACAATTAAATAATGTCTTTTTCGTCGGTTTTTTTAGCTTTAAAAAGAAATGATAAAGAAATCCATAAAATTAAATATATAACAATATTTCCTAAGAAGATTACTAAATCTTGATTAAAATATGCCAATTTTAGGATATACACTATAAATAACCAGCTAACATTAAATACAATAAAATAAAAACCAATTTTTTGAGATAGTGTCTCCCTTTTCTTCCATATCAAATAAATACTGACAATAAAAGGAAATACATGAATATAATCATAATAAAGGAATAATATAAAGAACTCATAGATAGTAATTATTCCTAATGGTACAATAGAATAGATTAAGAAATTATTTATATAAGGATTATCACGATAAATAAACCATACTAATGAAAATGAGAAATACCATTGACTTAATGTGAATATAACTAAATTTACTCCCGGATCTCCATGAGATCTAGGTCCATAAAGAAATGTATCTAATGGTTGCCATGAAAAAGGTATCCAAAATTGAAAGATTAAAGAAATTATAGTTGCAATCGATATTTGAATTAACGTTATAGTTATTAGACTTAGTCTTTTCAAATTGAATTTCGATTTAATCATTAAAATTTCAAGTCTTTATCTCAATTTTACTTTTACTAATTATTAGACTTACATAGTTATTTTTTAATTTCATGAAGTTTAAAGAACTTTCAATTAGTCTATACACTTTTAGTAAATTTTAGTCCAATAACTATCTAAAGATCCAATATCAGTTCCGGACTAGAAACTAGAAATATAGTCTTGATCTAATTATTATTATGATTAAATCTGGACGTTTGTTTAATTATGGCCATTTTGTTACTCCATACTCAATAAAGGAGAGTATTGGGAGGATTAGGCGAACTATTTTCGGACCAAAAAAAACTAATACTTATAGAGTAAATTATATTTCTAAAAACCATCAATTAAACGAAATCACCCCTAAATGTACAATCTCATTTATAGGGGATATTATGGCTATGAATTCAAAACAATTAATAATTGAACATAGCGTTAAACAATTCATTAAAGGATCTGACTTTCTTGTTGGAAATTTTGAGGGTACAATCACTTCAGAGAAAAAAAAGTTGATGGATAAGAGACATAAACCCCTGATAATGGATTCACTTGAAAATTTATTCGCACCAAAAAAGACATTTTTATCAGTAGCAAACAATCACAGTGGTGATTTTGGGTTAGACAGATTTTCACAATCGGTAGAACAATTAAATAAACGAGGCTTTAATGTGTTTGGTACAGAAAAAAACCCATACATTGATTTATCAGATAATATAAGAGTAGTAGGAAGTACTCGATGGTCAAACAGACCATGTAATTATTTAATCGAGTTAGAGGATTCTAACCGTTATCTTAAAGAAGGTTCGTTTAATATTCTTTTTCCACACTGGGGCTACGAATTGGAATTATATCCGCGTATAGAAACAGTTAATCACGGTAGGATAATTTTAGACAAATTTGATGCACTGATTGGCCATCATTCACACTGTCCACAACCAATATCATTTTTTCCCATTGATAACAGGAATAAATTAATCGCATATTCTTTAGGTGATTTTTGTCTCGGTTCAGAATCCAAGAAACGTGAAGCGATGGAATATGGAGTTGTAATAAAAGCTGAAGTTGGAACAAATCCAGAGGGTGAATGGCTAATTGGCAAAGTAGAATGGAATTTCCTTAAAAGTGCTTCTTTATCAAAAAAGAAGACAGTTGTAAAAATAGTAGACATTGAATCAAATTTCTTTCTTTCAGAACCAATGAAATAAAAAAACTCGAAATTGATTCACATTACTAGTGTTAATTTTTCAAATTTACTTTTTATGGTTAGAAAAAAATATAAATTTCATACATTCTTTAATAAATTAACTTTTCTATGGGGACTTGGTGTAGCCCGGTAGATTAAGAAGCAAATTATGCTCCAATACCGAACACAGCAGGCTCCAGATCCTACAAGCAAAAGCTGTTCCGCGGACACCTGTCGGTCGGGGGTTCAAATTTGAGCTTAATGTCTAAGCTTTTCGAGATTCCCTCAGTCCCCACATTTCTTTTAGTCTAAATGATGATAAATTCGCCCTTGGATTAAAATGGAATAACATTATCTAATTTAATTAGCATAAGAATCTATAACTTCCAATTTTTCTGAAAATCCTTAAATAGATCATTTTCGTGAAAGCCCGATTTCACGATCTTTTTCACATTTCTTATTCAAATTATATTATTTTTTGATGAAACCTTTTGAAAGTAAGTTAAAACACGGAAATCTTTCATTCTTGTAATTAAACAATTGTTTTTTTTTATAAAACTTAATGAATTGATTAATTAGGGTAGGTTTTCTAACTCTTCATGAGGAATCTATAATCGGAGGTGTTGTATAATTAAAATCGAATGGGATTTATTTAAAAGAACATATCCATATGTTTGTGATAGCTGTGGATATTTTCATTGGGAAAAAAAACTTTTTTGTGAGGGATGTGGCAGTAAAAACACAGTAAGGAAAATTACTAAAAAAGATTGGAAGAGATATAAATTAAATGAAACATTAGCCATTAAAAATGCTTCAATTTCCGGATAAAACACCGTATATAATTATATATAAAATATTTTTTTCAATAAAGATATTTTTTTTGAAATTTTCTCTATAGAATCCTTGTCTAATTTTTCCATTTCCAGTATGCATGATTATTTCATTAAATCATATTTTAATATGATTTTGTAATCCTATAATCAGAAGAAATCACTGAATATACAGATATTTGACAAATCTGTAAGTATTATTGATATAAGTGTTAAATCCCAACTCCACCACCCCCTATTCCAGGATATGATATTATTTTGGATATGATATTATTTTAATAATTGGAGTGATTTTTGTAGTATCGATAATTTTAGTGAAAAAACAAAAACATTAATATTCTTTTTTTTTTATTTTAAGAACAAATAATTATTTTATTTTAAACCTGAATAAATCGAATTTTATAAAATGTATCAGATTGAAAAAATTGGGAAGTATCACCTTTATATTAAAGTATTAGGTACTTTTCCTCCATCTATTGCTAAACAATTTATCAACCACTTTAATGAAAAGATAAAAGGTTTAAAAGAATTCTCTGTTATAGTTGATGGTATAGATCTTATAATATTGAATCTTAAATCATTCGAAATTGTTTTAGATCTCCTTAAAAAAAATAATCAAAAGCTAGTAAAATCTGCTTATATCATTGCAGGGAATCCTGTTTTGGATAAAGAAGCTCAAATTTTACTGGATAGGGCAGATTCTCCAAAAAGAAAAATTGTATCAACCCTAAAAGAAGCAAAAGAATGGATCGGTTTAAGTGAAATTATTATCCACAAAGATTAGTGGGAGACATTATTACGTTATTTTTAACCTTTTTCTACATAAATCTATTGCTTTTGGATTATTATCAACACCAATCCATTTTCTATTTAATCTACTTGCAACAGCCAAAGTTGTACCCGTTCCACAAAAAAAATCAGCAACAAGATCTCCCTTGTTTGATGACGCTAATATAATCCGTTCTAATAATCCTTCTGGTTTCTGAGTAGGATATGCTAAATATTCTTTTGATCTTGTAGTGGTTTGAAAAGAATAAATATCATTCCAGACATCACCCACTGCATTACCTGGCTTTTCATCCAAATATTGTTTCCCTCCTCGACGTTTTCTATAAAGACGGCCATCTTCATCCCGGTACCGAAACATTTTTTTGATATATTCCTCTTTATATGGTGTATATTGCTTGTTAAAGGTATAATTATCTGATTTTGTATAATACAAAATTGTATCATGCTGTCTTACCCAACCTCTTACTTGACTTTTAAATCCTGATACACTACCTACATTCCAAATAACTTCTCTTCTAAAACAACTTCGTCCAAAAACTTTATCACATAAAATTTTTAATTCAAAAACGGCATTTGGATCACAATGACAATAAAAACTTCCAGTTTCTTTAAGAATTCTATGCATTTCTTTAATCCGTATCTTCATAAAATTCAAATATTCCTCTAAAGAGTTCCATGAGTCAGAAAATTCCTTATAATCTACTCCACTATAAAAAGGGGGATCAATGTAAATCAAATCAACAAATTTGGAACTTAATTTTCTTAAAAATTCTAGATTCTCTGCTAGGTATACCGTGTTTAATTTCATATAAAGATTAAAAAATTATTGAGATAAAAATATAATATGGAAAAAGAACGATTAAATAAGAATTTCTTGCAAGAATTTAATAAATTTGACTTTTCGAGAATTAAGGAATCAAAAATATTTCTTGTTGGATCTATAAAGTTTAAAGACTATTTTATCAAAATTGAATCTATTCTGCAAATTAAATATAATAAATTAGTCTCAATTTGTTCTGTTGACGGTCTCCTAAACAAAAACAATTTTGCTCCAAAAGAATGGGAAAAATTACAAGAAGTCGCTTTAAGAAAATTACAATATCAAGAAGCTATTCTGGTTTTGGATGTGAATAATTATGTCGGAGATCAATCACAAGAAGAGATAGACTATTTTAAAATGAAGTTGAAAAGGCCCATTTATTATTTATCAAAAATAAAAAAATCCGGATAGTGATATTATTAACATTTTTTACTTTTTTTAGTGGTTTAGTTGAAGTAAATTAATAAATTGATTAACTCACAATATTTTAAATTAAAGGTTGAATTTAAGTTGTAGATATATCAAATTGTATGTAATAATCAAAAATTTTAAGGTACCAGCTCAAAATGGAATTGTTCCAGATTTTTTGGGACGATCATAATAAATTATTTTTAGAATTTAAAAAGAATCAAGAAGAACAACTTTTATTTGTTCCAGAAAAAATAAAACGATTAATATTACAATTTGAAATTTCTAAACAAGAATTTCATCAAAATCAACCCCCCTATCTAATTGCTATTAAAAGATTATATCATTCATCTGAAACTTTATCATTCTCAATTGAGTTAGATGAGTTAATTAATACTGAAGGATTACTAATTAAAATTTTGCGGTTATCAATTTTTCTTTATTCTGGTCGAAGATTTCAATATTTTTTTGAAGAAGCTTTCAAAATCTCTGATATTTGGATTAATGATGATTGTTATAATGGTTTTGAATTAGAGGATTTACAATTAAAAAAAAGAATTAAAGGTAAAATCACACAAGAAAAAATATTCCAAGAAATAAAAACTAGCATCCATGAAAATAAAGAAGAAAGGACTTTACTTTATCAAAAGAGCAAAATAGAAAAATCTTCAGAAGAAGATTCTCTAGCATTATTGATAAGTGAAGGTAATAAAACATTGAAAAGAATAGAAAATGCTTTACAGAACTTATCTTTATCATTTCAAAATATGCCAAATACAAATATTCAATATATTCCTCCAATTCCTGGTAAAAGAGATTCTGAACCAGGAATTGAGAGAATTAAGCTCCCTAAAAAGCCTGCTTTTATTCAAGGACAGATATCTTCTAATAAATTAATGGTCATCAAAGAGATGAAATCAATCTTTAAAGAAAACATAGAAAAAAATACAGAATTCAATATTAAAGCCATATTAAAACCGCTATCTGAAGAGGAATTAAAAGCAATAATGCTTAATGATGAGGAATTAATTAAAAAAGAAGAAAAAGCCATTAAAAACCAAATTAAAAGACTTAAAAAACAAAAAGATAAAGAAATTCATTTAGAAAAATTGAAACCACCAAAATAAGTAATAAAATTTTATTTAATCACAAAAACTATAATTATCATCAAATCTATAATAGTTAAAAGATTTTACTTTATGAGAAATTTTTAATAATTTTCAAATATTCGTATATCAAAAATACAATTAAATCGAGGTTAATAATAATTTTACTGAATTATTTCATAGGTACAGCTGGAAGTGGGAAAAGTACACTAACTGGAATAATGAAAGATTATGTTGTGAATAGAGATTCAGAAATTTCCGCTATAACTTTAAATTTGGATCCAGGTGTAAGAGCTATGCTTTATCAACCTGATATTGATATAAGAGATTATATTTTACTCGAGGAAATTATGGAAAAATACAGTTTAGGACCAAATGGAGCAATGATTTTAGCCTCTGATTTAATGGTAAATTATCTTGATGACTTAAAAAACGAAATTGATGATTACAATCCTGATTGGATTTTTGTAGATACAGCAGGACAGCTTGAACTTTTTGCATTTAGAGAAACGGGTCCATTAATTGCAAGTACCTTAGGTTTTGGTTCAATTCAAAGGGCTGTTACCTTTCTGTTTGACTCAAATTTTGTGCTTAGGCCAAATGGCTTTATTTCAACCTTATTATTAGCCGCTTCTGTTCAATTTAGATTCAAAAATATTTCTCAAATAAATGTACTGTCTAAAGTAGATCTATTAGATGAAGACCAAATAGAGATGATTCTTAATTGGAGTCAAGATTTTCAAGCTTTAGAGGATTCAACTAATGAACGTGAAAAAGGTTTAATTAGAGAATTATCAATGTTAATCTCAGAAGTATTCGTCCAATTAGGATCAACTTCAGAATTAATTCCTTGCTCAATTAAAGAAGAAGATGGTCTCGATTTATTATTTGGATATCTACAACGGATTTTTGATTCGGATAAATCTAAATTTTATTAGAATTAACAAATGTAAGAAAAAATGAAAATAATTGGACCTATTGCAGGGATGGGGAGCAGATTAAAACCATTTACTTTAAGTAAACCTAAAGCATTCTTAAAAGTTGCCGGAAAAACAGTTTTAGACCATATTCTTATTAAATTTTGTAAGACATTTGATAATAATACAGAATTAATTTTAATTGTAGGTTATAAAAAGCGGCAGATAATAGAATATATAAAAAATCATTATAGTGAAAAATTTAAATTAACATTTATTGAACAGCTTCCAAGAGGATACAAAGAAGGCATACCATATTATTGGGGTTTAGGGGAAGCGGTCTATTTGGCGCATTCAAGATTTAAAAAATCAAAATCGAAAAGTATAGAAGAAGATAAACGAGAAGGATCTCTGATTTTCCTAAGTGATATGATACCAATTGATGAATTTTCTTATCTTTTATATAAATATTGGGAATCCGATGTAGACGGAATAATAACCGTTATGAAAGTACCAAAAGTGGATGCAAGTTCTTATGGAATTGTTACTATTGATAAGGATAATTTGATTCAAAAATTGGTTGAAAAACCAAAGAAATTTATATCAAATCTAGCTATTGCAGGTCCATATGCTTTTTCAAATACAGCTACTTGTGCATTGTTTAAAAATCTTAAGCAATATCTGGATCAGAGGACGAAGGATTCTACAGAAGTCTATATGACAGAAAGTTTACAAGATCTGGTAGATCAAGGTTACAAAATCGCTGCTGTTGAATTAAAGCAAGGAATCTTGGATTTTGGAAGGCCTTCTGAGCTTTTAAATGGAAATAAGTATCTTTTAAAACAAAATTCTATTGGAGTTCAAGACTTTCAAAATTTAGGAATATTAGTCGAGAGGTCCTTTTTAAAGAATCCTATTTATCTAGGAAAGAATACGAAAATAATGAACTCTGTAATTGGACCATACGTTTCCATAGGTGATGATTCATATATTGAGAGTTGTATTTTAGAAAATTGTGTTATTGAAGAGAAAGTTCATCTTAATAATATTATATCACAAAATTCAATTATAGGGAATAATGTAAAAGTTGAAAATATTAGCAAAGATAATTTAATAATTGGCGATAAAAGTGTTTATTAAATAATTATGCTTTTGTTTTAAAACTCGAAAATAAGAAGTTTTAACTCCGATATATTATAGTTAAATATTAATTATAGAAATATTAAAATACTACATAATAATAACAAGAAATTAGTTAACTAAAAAATAAAAAAACTATTTTAAATGATTCGAAATGTCATATCATGTCGCTTTTGATGTTTCTCATAAACCAAGAGGGAGAATTGATGAAAATCTAACTGAACTCCGAGATTATTTAAATTCAAATAACTTTATTTGTTATAATTATTTGGAAGTACCAATTACAGAAGAAACCCTAGCGCCTTATGATATTCTAGTTTTTGTGTGCCCCGATTTTGCCAGAATCTCTGCTTTTGAAATTTCTGCTATTGTAAATTGGGTTAAGAATTCTGGTGGAGGTTTATTATTATTATCTCATGCAGGTGGAGATAAAGGTCGTGGAAGTAATTTAACTGAAATTTCAGAACAATTTGGAATTGCTTTTGAAAATGATCAAGTGTTGGATGAAACAACTAACCTAGGAGTAGAGAATATTCCATTAATCTCTGCCTTTAATATACCTCATCCAATTACCGCAGAAATAGGTTCCCTCTGTTATAGATCAGGATGTTCGCTAACAATAATCGGAAGTGGTGCTTTCTCAATCGCAGATTCAAATGAAACTTCTGAACCTTTCTCTTGTCCTCTCATTTGTGTTTCAGAACCAGAAAATGGAAGAGTATGTTGCATTGGCAGTTATGAGATGTTTAGAGATAAGATTGGAGGGGGTTTTGAATGTAGTGAACATCCACAATTAATATTAAATATTTTTAAATGGCTTATCTCTGACTATCGAATGGAATTAAGATCTAACGTTGATCTTCCCGCACCTATTGCTCAATCAGTTGCAAGTTCTATAAAAATACCAGATGAAAAGGAAATTCCTATACCATCAGTTCAAACTGATAAAAGATCAATAGATATTGATTTTTCAATGAAAATCTCTAAAAAAAGTGAGTTAGTAGAGTTATTGAAAATTTTTCAAAAACAAATTAATACAATTAAATCCACAATTGATAGGTTAGTAGAGAAGTCACTAGCCTCAGAGAATGAAATTTTTGAGCAAGAAACCTTAAAAACACCACAATCACCAGATTCATATCAGACACTTAAAAAAAGTGAACAAGAGGATATAGATGAAAGTACTGAAAAAATAAGTAAAGGAATTTATGAAGAACTAGGAGTTCCAGAAGAACCTACCTTAACCGCTTTACCGCCAAAACCAGAAAGTTTGAAAAAAGACGAACAGGAATTAAAACCTCCACCAAAACTTAAAACGAAATCTAAATCGAAAAAGGATTTAAAAAATGAAAAAGAAGGTTTAAAAACAAAATTAAGCTCAGTTCAAGATTTATTGAAATTTCTTGATAAAAAACATTCATCGGGAAAATTAAATGACGATGAATACGTTAAACGCTCAAAAAAACTTCAAAATGATTTGAAAAAGACAAAAAAAAGAATAGATATAATTGACAAGCTTTTAGAAAAATAAATTGAATACAACATTCATTTTTTATTCTTTTTTAATAATTTCACTTTTTTCTGGATAGTCTACAATAAAAGGAAAAACTAGGTACTAATATTAAAAAACTTATTTAATTACGTCCGTAATAAAGCAAGTTTCCACGATTTTAACTCCTTTAATCTGAGAAATCTTTTCTTCTATTAATGGATTGAAATTTTCGATTGAGGGGATTTCTACTCTCATAAATAATCCGCAATCTCCTGAAAGTCTCCATATATCAGTGATTTCTTCAATTTCTAAGAGTTCTTTTAAAATTCGTTTAATTTCTTTGAAATCTGGTTCAACTTTTACAGTAGCTCTCGTACGAGGTTTATTATCTACTGTATATTCAATAGTAAATCTTTTTATAATGCCATCATCAGTCAATTTTTTGACCCTTCTTCTTATAGTTGCCTCAGTTTTTCCTACATTTTGAGAAATATCATTAAATGACATTCTACTATTCTCTTTTAATAATTCCAAAATCTTTAGATCAACTATATCCATAATATTGAAACCACGAATATTTATATCCTTTTTATACAAATAATTTAACTTTATTATTAAATGTGACGAATAACATATATAAAAACTTTCATTTCATTCTCAAGTTCATAAATTTTTTTCTCATTCGAAAATACTTTTGTATGAAAATGTTTATCACTCTATTAATAAAAAATAAACTAAATATAATATTGTAAAAAATAATTAAAATTCAGATTTTATGTTATAATTATTAATATATAAAATAAAAACAAAAAAACAGAAAATAAATTTTTTATTTTCTTTTAAGTAATACCAGTAAAATTACTCCAAGACAACCAAGTGCCAGTAAAATACCACCAGCTAAAGCGAATCCTAAGAACAAATTATTTGCATACGTATATATATCAGTCGGCAAATTCATTTTTTCCTGTATGGCAGGAAAAGAATATTCTGAGTTAACTTTCGATAACCATACCAGAACTGCATCCATTTGAGTGTCAGTTAAAGAATAAAGATTTTGTAGATAAATGTATACACTCCCATTTTGCATTGCAGCAAACCAGTTTGAAATTCCCTTAGTATGTATTAGGCAATTTTCTCTCTTTTCTATTTCAATCTCTCTAACAGGTACGGAAAAAGGTGTCTCCCCCCATAAATCTACAGATTCAGATTGAGTAATATAACTCTTAACAGGAATCCCTAACTCCCAATCTGATAGAATAGGTAAACCGAAAGTAGGATCAAGATCAATGCCATCAATAAAGAGCGTGCCATTAGTCCATTGGCGATGGAATTCAAATCCTGCCAGATCAGTTAAAGTTTCTCCAGTTAAATCAAATACAACATTCGGAACAACATTTTGTTTAAATGAAATAAACAACCAGTCAAGAATCAAATCAATTTGATCTGTGCTTAAATCAAATAATGCGATTAATTCATTTTCTGCAACTGAATCACCTTCAAAAGCATCAATCCATTTTAAAATTCCAATATTATGAATAAATGAAGACGAATTAATTACATTAAATAAATCCCATACAATATTCGATGAAATATTAGATTTAATAGGAATTCCCACTTCAAATCCAGTGAGGCCATCCCCCAGATCAAGTCCTGTCGGGACAATAGTTCCATTTGCCCATTGTTCTAAAAATAACATTTCAGCATACTCCCGTGTAGTTAATCTAAATCCTAGAGGTTCCTGAACAATGAAAACAATTGGAACGAGAGTCTCTTTTATTATCGTCGTTAACCAAGTATATAACTTATCAAATTGAACCTGTGTTAAATTTAAAGTTGTATTTAGCTCATTTTGTTTTGCTTGATCCCCGTTTGCAGCTTTATACCATTTAACAATGCCAGTCTCATTTACAATACCATCTGGATTTATAGGATCCCAGAGATCAACAGTTGTTTCTATTAAAATATCTGATCTTGTTGGCCTACCTACTTCTAAGCCTGTTTGTCCAGCTCCAGCAAGTTGATCCTCTATTATGTAATCATTAATATATCTGCCCAAATAATCTAGATGAACATCCCAAGTTGCATTATATACCGTTTCCATTAAAGTCCTGTTTGTACCAATATTTAAGCGTGCTGATTCATAGAATTTAAGCCAATCAAGTAGACCAAAACCAGTTTCAATTTGAGTTAATATGCCTGGATAACCTTCATATCCATCCAAAAGTCTATTCTGTGCTTCTTGTGTATATCCAAGACTGATGTTAGCTCCAAAAAATGTATATTCTGTCACCCCCTTTAATGGAGTAGTAAAGTTAATTCGAAACATCCAGTTATTGAAAAATGCCTCTCTAACCTCTTCTTCATCAAATAGAGGTCTGGCTATTACTTTATCAAGTTCAGTTTTAATTAGATTTGCAGCTAGCCTTGTTTTTAACATGTCTCCAATTAGGATATGTAGTTCATTAAGTTGGATTCCAGTAGGGAAAATTGAGGCATTTGCCCATTGAGAGTAAAAATCTCTTAATCCTGCAGTCTCTAACGTTAGTCCTTCTAAAGCGAGTTGGTCAGGAATTATAACTTCAAAAATATATTGAGTGAGGTAAGATGTAAGGTTGCTAAGTTGATAAAATGTAGCATTATATTGTGCTTGCATAGCAGCATCCCCTGATGTTTCTGAGTAATACTCTAGATAATCCAAAACACCCTCACCATAGAAAATGTTTTCTAATAATCCTGGAGCGGTAGAATAACCATATAACAATCTTTGCTGAGCTGTTGAGGTATAATTGAAGCTATTCGATCCTGTTGTTCCATATTCTGAGATACCTTCAATTAATGAAGTAACATTAATGGTTGACGTCCAATTAGGATCATTAAAGAACAGTTCTCTTGTTCTCCAAGGGGCATATTCAGAGGGTATCATGCCATAAATTGCATTAAAGATGTCAGGAACGATAGAATTCCACAAATAGTTGGAAATATAGTTAGCTACCGCTGTTAATTGATTCCAAGTCGAATCATAAACTGTTTGCATCGTACTATTGTAAGTAATAGGATCAATTGTTGCATTTTGGTAAAATTCCATATAATCTAAAATACCAGTACCATTCTCAATCTCTTTAATTAGACCGGGATTATTAAGATATCCATATAATAATCTCTGTTGAGCAGTTGCAGTAAAATCGAGCGAGCTATTGCTCCCTGTTGCAAATTCTGATACACCCATTATAACAGTAGAATAATCAACCTGAAATGTATAATTATTGAAAAATTCATTAATTGCATAAGGTTGAGTAGTTGAATTTCCAGTAATAACTTGAACTAATGTATTGTTAATGATTTCTGCTGAGTATTTACCATTGATATGATCAAGAATATCAGATGATACCGCCTCAAGACTATCCTGTATCAAATTGGCTGTCATCGATCCATTTATTCTTTCTAAAAACAATGGTATAGAAAGATTCTGAAGATATTGAAGCGTACTAGGAATAGCTCTGACTTCAACAATTTCATCCTTTATAAATTCAGTTTCCTCTTCCTGAATTCGTGGTAAGACCTCTGTTATTCCTAAACCAAGATATTGAGCTTCAATTTCTTCTATTGCTTCTTGTTGAATTGTTAACAGAGTATTTGGAACATTTGCTGCGACTTGATCTCTCAGATATCCATTTAAAATATATCCAGTTGGTATTAAACCAATACCAATTGTCAATAAAATGACTGAAATATTTATTTTTGATTTATTTAACATAATAAATATTTTGTAGTGTCTAATTTAAAATTTTCCAATAAAAATACTATAATATCCTTTATTATAATTCTTAATTTAAAATAGTAGAATAATTCAAAACTAAATTAGATTTCAGATTGTAATAAAAGAAAAAATAAAATCACTCTTAAAAATAATAAAATGTTGAAATATTTTGACAGATCAACAATAATAATATTACAAATACTCTTTCAATAAAAAAAAAACTTTTTTATAGAGTTTATATTAAAATGATTAATATGGAAAATCGAACAATATTAAATTTTTTTATACCTTTTGCTGTTATAAGTAGTGTTTTCTGTGGACAAGTTTATAATTTTCTATTATTTTACCAAGCTACTACACTTGAATCTCATTGGTCAATTTTCACAACTGATTTTACTTTTGCAAACTTAATGGCTATTACGTTTATCCTTTTCGCTCTAACTTTCTTAATTTCATTTTATTTCCAAAAGAAAGTTGCTAAAGAATCAATGATTATTGCAGCAATAATATTAATTGGGTTTAGTTGTATATATGCTAGTCTAATTTGGACATGGGAAGTAGTAATTTTAGTATTTCTTTTAACAGCTATAGCTACAGCTTATCTAATTCCTGTATTTGCAAGGTTAATTTCAGACAAAATATCTCGTGAGAAGTTAAACCAACGATCTGCACTAATTTTACCGGTAAGTGCACTAATCTGGATATTAATTTCACTTGTTCTTTTTCGGTTTTTTGGAGCATCCTCTTGGCGAATGCTTTATTTCATTACAGGAGTCATTAACATTTCATCATCATTCTTAATTTTCATGATTTAATTGCCTCTCTAGGCGAATTTGCTAGTAATCTTCAAGAAAAGTTTATAACGGTCAATGGTAATATGGGAATTTAGTAAATTGATAATGATAATAATTCTTTAGCAAATTACTGATGAATAAAATATAATTTCTTATTTTGAAAAATAATATTAATTTTATTATTAATATTATAATTAATACATAAAATCTTCTAATACTATTAGAAAGATTAGAACAGGTAGAATCATGTCAAATGAAATCCCGGATAATGTAAAAGATTCTTTAAGATCGATTGGACTTACTGACTATGAGATTTCGATATATCTTACCTTGATAAGCAAAGGACCTATGGATGCTAGAGAACTTTCTGAAGCCTCAGGAGTACCATATTCAAGAATTTATAATATTCTTACTCAACTTGAGAAAGAGAAAATGTGGATAATTAAAGAAGAAGAAAGTAGACCTAGCAGGTATTTTGCTAAAAGCCCAGATGAGGCATTAATTATAGCTAAGAAGCAATATAATACAAATTTTGATGGTCATTCTAATAAAATTATTCATACTTTAACTCCAATTTACCAATCTCATGATACTCCTATTAAGATAGCTTTGTACATTCATCGTGGAAGGGATGTATGCATTAATAAAGCTTTATCATTGATCAATTTAGCAAGAACATCAATTTATCTAGTTTCTACTAAATATGAATTTCTTGAAGTATTTTATGATGATATAAAAAAAGCAAGAGCACGAGGTGTCACTGATTTGCGACTTTTAGTAGAAGCGGAAGCATTTGAAGATAAAAAATTTCGAAATATGATTAAAAAATATAATTCTCTATGCGAAATAAGATGGAGAGACCAAATATTCGGAAGCGCAGTGATAATAGATGAAGGAGAAGATGCGTTTATTGTACTTTCTGAGAGCTTTTTTCCCAAAAAAATGTCCTATTTTGGAGTTTTAACTGATCACGTGGCTTTTGGGCCCGCTTCCTTGTATTACTTCGATTATCTTTATAAATCAGCAAAAGAAGCGGATCTCGATTAGACTTTTCGAAACTTTCTTTTTAAAGTGTAATCTTATTCTTTAATTAAAAATTTTTAAAAAGCAAAATTTTCACCATTTAATAGTTATTGCATGTTCTGGACAGATATCAATGCATTTAAAACAACGTGTACAAACCGATGGCCAAATTGCTGTAATCTTCCAATGTTGTGGATCATATATATTTTCTTCTTTAAATTTTAAATCCTCATGTCTTAAAAACACACAAGGATCACAGACATTAAGACATTTTGCGCAATCTCTCGGATCAACATTGCCATTAGGACCACATTTCGAATAATCAATTCTTATTTTTGTTCTACCCATAAAACCACCTAAAAATGTCCATTGAATCCATGAAATTCTTGTCTTGGTATTAGTTTTAGAGCGTCATGTTTACAAGCATGACGGCACACTCCACATCCAAAACATTTATTGTAATCAATTATAACCCTCTTAATAGATGGAATATAACGTATAGCATTCCATTGGCACATAGATACACAAGTCTTACAACCTTGACAATTATCCTGATTTAAATCAATTATATACTCTGCTTTAGACATGATCATAAGATCAAAGTCATTTCTTAAACGTAAAGCACCACATTCAGGACTTTCACAATTACAAATCGCATTAATATATGGAAAAGGTTGATACCAAACCGTAGCTACTAATCCATTCTTATTATGTTGCCCCATCCTCTCTACAGCTTCTTCTCTGGATATTCTATGTGTCCTCTCTTTTGGAATAAACCTTGGAAGTTTTTCCAAAACTTCAGAAAGTACTCCAAAATTAATACAAGATTGATAATTAATGCTACGTTGCATCTTACGACACATACAATATGTTTCAACAATAGGTTCAGCTGCTAGTTCAGAAAGAATAATCTGAGCATCTTCCATAGGAATAACCTGTCCAATATGACCATCCGCTCTTATAGGATTCGGATGTCTAATAGTCCCATGTATCATTCGTTCAACGCTCCATCGAAGTATTTTTCCTATTATTGGCATTTTTAATTTGTAACCCAAACCTTTTGAAGACATTCCGGCAATTTTACGGATGTATACCGCTTCAAAATTCATCCACTGCTCAGTTAAATAATCTTTAAGATTTCTTTCATCAGCAAGCTGGTTTGAATATTTTTTTGCATTCATATACCATTTTTTGCCTATTCCATGTTTCATACACCATTTGCACATTTCTATTTTCCCCTTAACTTCTTATCATATTCAAATAATTTAGTATAGATTAAATGTAAAATAATATAAAACTTTTAATTTTAAAATTTCATTTAGGAAGTCCAAAAAGTTCTCAAATGTTCCATCATCCCCGACCCTATTTCACCTGTATTTAAATTTTTCATAAATACCATCTGTTCAAAAATTTTAGTATATCTACCTAAAAATAGAAGATTATATACTCTATATTTTACAAAATAGACCGATTACAACTTTAAATGAAAGAAAAATGGATAGAATTTAAAAAAAGATAAAAAATTGATTATTTTAAAAAAGTTCGCTTTCCTAAATAAATGAAAAGCTCAGATAATTCAAAAAGCGTTAAAGGCATTATTAATTGAGCCATACTTGTACGAAGTTCTTCTTTATCCTTACCTGCGAGCATTAACTTTCTAATGTCTTCGACGTAATCATCCATGTTCAAAAATAATATCTCAATTTTATCTACTCCCGTTAGTTCTTCTATATCTTTATCTAAATGTTCTTCAACATCATTAAGTAATCCTAATTTTAACTTGGGGTTTAAATCATACTTTTTTATAAGGCGATTCATTTCTTCAATGATAATGTTTAAACTTAAATTCCAATCTGCATTTTCCTTATATTTTGGAATCAATATTTCACTAATTATTAGCTCATAAAGAGTAGTTGGTGCTTTTTTATCAAAATCTATTTCTGTACCTGTACTTAATTGGATCTTTTTTATATCTGACATTTAAATTTTCAACTTAATTGAATAATTTTGTTAATCCTTATTAATTAATGGACTTAGCAATAATAAATATTTTTATTCTTCAATATACTAATAAATAAAAAATGGTAAAAACATTTTCTTCTTATTTTTAACAATTTAAACTATTATTCCCAATAAAATAGATTTTTTTAAATAGAGTTTTTGCAAAATCTAATCAAGCATATTAATTTTAATAAAATTAATTAAAAATTATTTAATGATTTGAAATATGAATAAATTTGAAAAAGCACAGCAAATTCTTCAAGATGAAGATTTAGATGCGTGGCTAATAATTGGATATGAACGTAATGATATAAACTCCCCTTTCATGCTTGGTGTTGAAGCCCCTTCTCTCCATTGTATCTATATATCTGCAAGTGGAGATCATCATATAATTGCCGTCGAGATGGAAGCTAACATGATCAAACAAACGCTTGATAAAAAGGGAGTTAAAGCGAAGGTATCTTCTTATGCAAGTGATGAAGAGTTCATTTCTTTACTCAAGTCAACAGTTACTAAACCAAGAATAGCATTAAATTATGGAGAAAATCTCTTTACACAAGAAAGTACAAAATATGCTGACTTTCTTCCCACCGGTCAATTTTTTGCTTTAAAAAAGTTCATACCCAAAACTGGATTCTTTTCAGCAGCTCCGATTATTTATAGATTAAGGAGTATAAAATCCAAAGAAGAACAAAAAGACTTACGAACTGCATGCAAAGCCACAATTGAAATTTTAGAGACAATACCTGATATTGTAAAACTTGGAATGACTGAAAACGAAATTAAAGCAGAAATTGAATATAGGTATTTAAAAATAGGAAAACCATTATTCCCCACGATTGTAGGAACAGGAGCTCATTCCGCTGACCCACATCATAATACTTCTAATAAAAAAATCGAACCAGGTCCATTACTAATCGACTCTGGACTGATTCTTGATGAAATTGGTTCTGATATTACTTGGACTTTCTGGGTTGGTAAGAATCCTTCAAAAGAGTTTATAGATGCTTATGAAGTTCTCTATGAATCAAAAGAAGTTGCTAATAAATATTATACTGATGGAACTCTAAGTATTTTACCTGCTCAAAAATGCCGTGAATATTTAGCGGAAAAAGGTTTTGACCATAAAAAACTCTTCATTCATGGATTAGGCCATGCTTTAGGTTTTGTTCCTCACGATGTTGGTCCAAGAATTAACATGTCAGCATCAGTAGATTCCATTCTTAAAGAGAATATGATCTATACAAATGAACCAGGATTTTATTGGACCGGAAAATGGGGAATTCGGCTAGAAGATGATATTATTATAGGGAAAGAAAAATGTGAACAAGTCACTTACAATCCTAAAGATCCAATTGTGATTTAATAACAATTATTCTTGCTTAGGATCTAATCTATTCACATATCTTACTTTAAATCTAACATTTCAAAAATATTTTTTATCAATCTTAATAATAACATTATTGATAAATCTTTGACAAAACAAAATAAAATAAAAAAATCACCACTTTCTCGTCTTAGAGGCGATAAATCACCTAAAGTCAAAGATAATGGAATTTTAAACCGTGATGAAGTAATTAAAAGTTTAAACGGTCGTACTCTTATGGTCTATTTTGTTTTGTTAAACAAGAAATCAATTGGAGTACGCGAATTGCAACGTCACTTAGATCTTTCTAGTCCTAGCGTTGCAAAGTATCATCTTGAGAAATTAGTTAATTTACACCTCATTGAAAATAGAAATGGTATATATCATCTTGATAGAAAAGCTGATTTACCAGTATTAACTTCATGGGTATTAATCGGCAAAAATCTTCTCCCAAAAGCTATTTTCGTTGCCATATTCTTCACTTTTCTTTTCATTGGGTACTTATTCTTTATTTATTCTAATTGGAATAAAGATAGCTTATTTGTTATATTGTTTGGTGTTGCCATTATTGTTTATGTTTGGTTGGATGTGATTTTTCAATTCAAACGTAAACCAATATAAAGCTCTGATTTATTTTCTTTGAAATTTTTGAAGTGTTCTACAAAATAAAACAGTGTTCTAAACTTTAGTATAATAAGTTTAGGTATTATAAAGTGACATATAAGATGATTTCATTATAGGAGAATGAAAATGAAAAGACGAATAAAGGGATCGGTTTTTTTATTGTTGATTTGTATTCAATTCATGCTATTAGGTTTTAGTGTAATGGGCTTCAATCCCTTAAATATTGATGATCCAGAAGAAGAGGGTGAAAAATTGAATGATGGTACATCACACTCATCTCCTTATTATTTTCCTATTAATAAGTCATCCCCTTTAATGACAGAAGAGTATTTAGGTAATGATTTAAATAACAGTCCCAAAATGGCTTATAATTATTATTATAATGATTATGTTCTTACACTTAATCTTGATAAGTATGTTCTTACTCCTTCTGAAAATCTTGCAATTAATTTAGGTTTAACCTGCAATTTAACGGCTTCACCGGGAAAAGTAATTTCGGTCGAAGTTTATCAGGGATTCTACCGGAATTATTATTATTATTACCCATATTATTATGAGACTAAAATACCAATTTATAAAGAAAATCATACAACTAATTCTAATGGTCAAGTTTATATTTATTTCGAATCCTTCTTTTCAGAAGGAATTTATACAGTTTGCGCTTATTCTGAAGGCTATCGAACTTATAAGGAATTTACAGTAGGAGAAGTTGGCATTTTTTATAAAGGGCCACGATATTATAAGGCAAATCAAATTTATACTGCTGCCGTTCATGTAGTTAACCTAACGGGTTTCTCTGGTATCCCATTTGCTGATTTTAATTATACTATTTCTTATTATGATTATTCCTGTACAAATTGGTATATTTTAACCACAGATCAAGGTCAAACTGATGATTCTGGATACAGTATATTTAATACAAATATTCCTTTAGAGTTGGATGATTATCATTTACTTAGATTGACAATATGTACAATCGATGGAAAAGCCGAATTCCAAACCTTTTTGTATGAATCTTGGGATTATTACTATTATTGTTTGTGGGGAGGACAACAAAAGACAAGTCAAGAAAGATTTCAATATATCGTAACAACGGATAAAACAATCTACAGCCCCGGTGATTCTATATTTCTAAGAGTTTTAGTGTTAGAATATTCATTTATGAATGAAACTAAAACTCTAATGCAAAATATCCCAATTTCTTTAATTATCTATAATCCAGATGAATTTGCGGTTTTTTGGGCAACACTTACCACTGATGAATATGGTATATTAACCTTTACTTTTCCTTTAGATGAAGATTGTGAACTAGGCTCTTATGGATTTGAATTTAGTCAATCAGGTGAAAAATTTAGATATAATGTTAAGGTAGATCATTATGTTAAACCAGTTTTCAGAGTAAAAATTGATACAAATGGAAAAGATTTTTATCCTTATAACGAAAAATCGTTTGAAGGCTTTGTTTTTGTTTCATATTATTTTGGCCAACCAGTGGTAGGAGCCTCTGTAAATCTTACAATTTTTAACTATTGGGGAGAACTAAAATACACAATAGAGGGATTTACTAATAGTGAAGGACGATTTTACTTTTCAATTTCTTTAAGTTCAATAAGAGATTTGGAATATTCTTTTAGTGTAGAAGCGATTGTAATAGACATTTATGGAAGGAGTGCATCTACAAAAAAAATATATACTCGTATTGATGAATTATTCGCATATGGTTACTTAACTAACTGGGCACCTCATCCTGCTGAAACCTTAGAATATTATTTTTATGTATACCAATACGTAATGTCAGAGGATCTATACGGTTATGGATATTGGTATTGGCAATATAACCCTTTATCTAACGTCCCAGTAGATATTGAGGTTTTTGGAATAAAAGACTATCCGATATACTCGTTAATAATAAAAGATAGAACATTGCTTGCGACCTATTCTAAATTCACTAATAAATTTGGAGCTGGTAACTTAGAATTTAAATTACCAATAGAACAAATTAAACTTTATGATTTTTATGAAATCCGATTATCAGTTAACCTCGAAGATGGCCGATCTACCACATCCTCTTATTATTTCCGCTATAAAAAATATAGTTTAGATATTAATATTATTGACTCCTCTTTGGATCTGGGTAATACCCTTGAATTCGATGTTACTTTTAAAGATATTCTAAGAGACTCCCCTTGTACAGGAGAAGGGAGAATTTATATTTACGATTCAAATTATCAATTAATAGGACGAGTAAGTGACATAATTTCAGGGAGTAAGACTTATTATTTTGACATCCCGAATTTTTATCCTGAAGGTAAATATTATATATATTCCTATGTTTATTCACGTTCTAATGATTACTATGGGGGATATAGTTATCATTCTGCTCATGAATTTTTTAGAGTGGGTAATTACCATACAATATCATTTATAACTAATTACACTAGTACTGGAACTTATTACGACGAAATTACTGTTCAAATTGATGATACAATTGAAATTAATGGCTTCTCAAATGTATCAACCAATTTACCAGTTTATCTTGAAATATACAAGCGTGGCCTTCTTTTCTCAATTCCATTGGAAATATATAACAACAGTTTTAATTATACATTTCCTGTGAATGCAGATTTAGCTCCTAAGTTTACAATAATTGTATATTCGATTTCCGAATTTGGTAAATTATATGAAAGTATTCTTGTTGTTCAAGTTGATTATTCTTATGACATAAGCTTATCAACTGATAAAGAAGTTTATGAGCCTGGAGATTTAATAACTTTAACTATTACTCCATCAGCTAACATTACATCAGTTTTAGCACTTTCTTTTATTGATAGTGCCGTATTAGATGTAGAACAAGAAGATGATTCAGAATTAGCCTATTTTACAATGAATGTTTATTCAGCTTATATAAGATCAGGAAGTTCATGGGGTTCTGGTTTTGGTGCTGAAAGTTATTGGTGGTTCGGTTATGGGATCCCCACAGGAGGGGTTTATTATTTAGCAGTTGAAGAACCGATTCCTTACCCAGAATATTATTATATTATGTTCACAGAAGAAGATCTGGGAGGTTTTACACGCGATATACCTTCTTTTGATGAGTTACTATCTAGTTTTGATGTCGAAATCCGGAAAAATATTACAGAATCTGCAAATTGGATACCAAGATTGATCATTTCGGAACCTACAAATATTACATTCAAACTGCCAGACAATATTGGTGAATGGACTATTAGGGCTGTGTGTAATAACATATTAGAGGATTCTACCAAAATTGTGTTATGGGGAGAAATAGAAACAAGGCAAATTAAAACTTTTTTACCATTTTTCGTTGAATTTGATATACCTCAACCAGTAGTTCAAGATGACATTCTAAGTGTAAAGGGTTATATTTATAATTATATTGGAACTGATGTTTATGCAACTGTAGCTATTGATGCCCCTGACCTTGTTATATTAAATAAAGATGTACAAGAATTATTTATTCCAAATAATTTTGTCTCAGAAGTAGAGTTTTCTGTATATTGTACAGAGCCTTATTTGCATAATATTACACTTTTGGCCGCTACGGAAGTTTCTGAAATAATGTATTCAGATGCAAAGCAACTAACTATCTATATAAAACCGAATGGCATTGAAGTAATAAATAGAACTATTGGATTTTTAAATGCTAGTGATGGCTCTTTGCTTCTACATTACTCACTAGATCCACTCGCAATTTACCATAAAGAAACATTAGCACTCTATACTGATTTAATGGATATTTCAATTGATAGCTGGCAATCTTTAATAGGTTATCCTTATGGTTGTATAGAGCAAACAATATCCAAAACACTCCCAACAGCCTTGATATTTCACTATTTAAATCAAACAGAACAGCTTACAACAAGTCTGAATCTAGAGATGACTTTAATGATATTAGAAGGCCTCCATCGAATTTATAATTTCCAGCATAGTGATGGAGGTTGGGGTTGGTGGAGAGATGATAATTCAAAAATTTTAATGACATCTATAGTGATATCAGCTTTAAACCAAATTCAAGAAGTTGGTTTTCCAGTTAATCCAATTATATTACAAAAAGGCATTGATTATTTAATCGCACATCAATATCCCAATGGTGCTTGGGATTTTCAAGAATATTCTTCAAATACTTTAGAAGCAACAGCATTTATTCTTAATGCATTAATGAATTCTGATAATATCACTACTGAAATGGATGTAGCTATCAGTAAAGCTGTAAACGAGTTCCAGATTATATGGAACACTCAAGATATGAAGAGTAGCTATGCTGCTTCTTTATTTTATATCGCAGTATTAGGAACCCTTTATGAAAATAACACATTTACTAGTGACTTAATTAATTTTATCAAGATTGATAAAAAAGTAGAAGGTGAAATGATATTTTGGGATTCTGATTCTAATAATATGTGGTATTGGCGAAAGTTAGGTCACATTGTAGAGATAACGTCTTATGCTGTATGGGCTCTTGCTCTTGAAGATTATATGGGAAATTATGCCCTAATCCAAAGAGCCGTACGATATTTATTGAATCGACGTAACCGTTGGGGATGGGGGTCAACTGCTGATACGGCAGCAGCAATCACTGGGTTAACAGCAATTAAAGCTATTATGTTTACTGAAGAAATTATAGACTTCAATGGAACAATTTCTATTATAATTAATAATAATGAACCTCCACAATATGAGTTAAACTGTACAGAAAATAGCAATAACCCAGATGAAATTCAATTAACTCTTAGTGATTTCATGACAGAAGATATTAATACAATAAATATTTCTTTGAATGGATTGGGCCAAATTTGCTACATTTTTGAAAGTATACAGATTTTACGATCAAATCCAAGAATCGAAATTCCCGAGATAATCGAAGTTTCTAAAAATGAACATTTTTACATACCCGTTAAATATTCAGAAATTGATAGCAGGATGCCAATCGCAGACACTACAATATCATTACTTAATGTTCCTCTAAACTTACAGGATCCTGAAGCTAATTACACTATTTATCCACCAGGCTTAATTAACGGAAGTGAGATTTTCTTTACTTTAATTGCTCCAAATATAGAAGGTGATTACATAATAGATGGTGTTTCCACTTTAGGATTTGTTCAATATATTGATTCGCATAATTCTTCAAGGTATCAACTTTTTCAACGTACAGTTGGACCCATCAATATTAAAGTAGGAACACAATCACAATCATTAAATCCTGTAATTAAAATATACAATAGTTCAACAATACAAGTTTCTGAAACTCTAACTCTTAAAAAGCAAGTTTCTAAACAAGATTTTCTTATTCCCGGAGAAATTATTTCTATTACATTAAGAATTTCAAATGATGGAGATCTACGCCAATTTTATGTTCTTGAAGACCATTTACCAACTGGAACAATATTTTTAACTGATTCAGTCGAAATTTCAGGAGATTATGCCGAATCGGAAATTACATATGATCTTTTCTCATCAGGTGTTCACTTCTTTTTTCCAATGTTGGCTAAAGGAATTACTGAAATTACTTATCAACTTCAAGTTAATAATGTAAAAAATTCATACGCAGGGCAATGCAAATTATGGGGTATGTATGATGATTTTGCTATTACTGCCACTTCAGTTGTGTTTGAAAACGTTCCGCGAAAATATCATACTAATCATTCTATTTACCAAGATTTATTACTTCCCTCTATATTTAATCTAGGTATCAAAGAAAATACTAATACACCTTATAAAAAACTTTTAATTAATTTGGACGCGATTGATAATAATGAAATTAGTAAAATTCGGATAGTATTCTTGCAAAACTCTGGTTGGAGGGCTCAAACTTATTATTCAATAAGAAATCAGAGTCATTTCTCAATTATTGTATCCGATATTAAAAATATTAATTCCATTGTGAAAATTTATTTAGAAGTTTCAGACATTTATGGTAATGTAGCCACCTCAAATTTAAAATCAGTAATAATCCATGCTTATGAACTTATTCCTTACATTATTATAGGAATAATTATAGGTTTTTCAGTAGGATTAGCGAGTATATCTTCGATACTCTTTAAAAAATATGAAGAAAAAAAGCGAAACATCCCAGATGCGAGAATTGAAGATAGAAATATTTCTTTTTTAAGTGAATCTGAGTAAGACATAGAAAACTAGGAGGACATCAGATTCAGTTTTACAATTATTAAGAGAATAGGAGTTCCTTAAAATTACCAGCCTTAACATTTATATATAGATAATCCATCTCTTTTCATGACTTAAATCTAAAAAAATTAGGAAGAATATTAAGAATAAGAGGGATTTTGGTGGATAAATTAGATATTGGAAATAAGCTAATAGTTATTGGTCTTATATTGTATATCGGAGCAGTACCTTTATATATAATTTCTGCCATGATATGGGAGATAACTCCAATAGGTTTTATTATAGATTGCATTCTGATTATTACAGGACTTACTTGTATTATAATGGGTGGTAATTGGGCAAAAAAGAGCAGAGATTATTGGTTGGTGCTTATAGGATTAATTTTAATACTTGGAGGTTTATTTTTAGAGGCAATCAATATTTCAGCTAATATCTCAGGTATTTTCATATATATTCCTTATCCAACTTCGACGGTGCTCTTGATTATAGGAATCACACTCGCCATTATAGGAGGACTAATGAAAGAATAGAAAATAGAACCTTAAATCAAGAGAATTTTCGTTTTTAGAAGAATCTGAAGAAGACGCGAAACATTAACTCGAGTACAGATTTATTTATATATCTAATTTAAACTTTTCAGATCTCTCCCTGGGAAAATTACAAGGAAAAAGAGAAAAAATCGGAAAACATGATATTCAAAATTGCAAAAAGAGGAGACGTATTTATCTAATAACAGGGTTAAGGGTTGAGGTATTTAGCCGATTCAACGGCATTAGGTATAAGAATATATTTTAGTATCATGATATTCCGATCTTTTTATTTACTTACATTTAATGTTCATCAAAAACTAGTATTTAAGGATTTCCTTTTTTTCTCACGACAAAGCTGACTTTTAAATAAAGAGTCAATTTTAGCAGATTTTAAAAAATGATGTTTGTTTTAAATACAATAATAGAAATTTAGTATGATATATTAAAATAGGTTTTAAATTGTAAACTTTTTATATAAAACAGTTTCTTAATAAAGAATTTTTTTTTCTTTGTAATTTTATATACACTAATGTACTTTTTTTTGAATGTTATAAATAATTCTGTGATTTAATTCGATTTTTTTCTCTTTAGCTAATTCTAAAAGACATTGGAGTATCATGAATAACCCATATTTTTGTTTGAAATGTTTTCTGATTACTTTAATCAATGTCTTTTTACTTTTGTAATTTTTAGAACTTTTTTTATAAAATTTGATTATTTTATTTCTTAAAACTCGCTTTATATTTTTATCGTAGAATCTAGCTAATTTAAACTCATTAAATTCTACACATAGCAAGTTCCAGCTTGGTATTTTAGTAAAATTAACATTTTTGATATAAAAATTCTCATATTTTGTTCAGAACATCTTTCTATTCTTTTTTTTTAAAGAAAACGAAAAGTGTAGAGCAAATGGAGTAGAGATTGTTGTTTTATTTTCATAGAATTTAAAATTAACGTAATATACTCTTCCACCATACATTCTATGTAAAAAATTTTCAACCGTACTAATTTTAACATTCTTTTTATCCTCAGGATATTTCGGGGAAGCCACGCAATAGCCATTTCCATAGAGGATCCATAAAACATATATTCCATTTGAGTTATAATTTTTAGTTCGTTCAATAATCTCTTTTACTTGGATTTTAGAGTTCTGAACTTCTACAACTATTTGTTCACCAGAATTTAATCTAAAATAAACATCTGCTCTTCGATTATTGATATATTTTTCAAGAGATTTCTCAACAATTTTTTTTTTGTTTTCTGAGATATAGTTAAAAATCAATCGTTTGATAGCTTTATGATAAAATGACTCCGATCTATCACTTTTGGTTGATAGTAAATTTGTCATTTTGTCCTTATTTTTTTTAAAATCTCTATTTAATTAGGTAATTTTTAGGATTAATAATAAAATTAGACAGTTTTAAGATTTAATAAATTCTTATTGAAATTTTTTCTTAAGTTTTAGATAAATTAGGAAGATATATATTATTGGAAATTTCAATAAGAGATTTTGTATATTCAATAATTTTTTTTGCAATTTCTGGGTGAGAGAGCATTTCAACTTCTATTTTTTCGCCTCTATCCCATAATAGATAGGGTGTATCTTCAAAGGGTACATTCGCTTTAACTTCTTGTATCCAACTATCTGGTAATTCGTTTTTTAACTCGATATCAAGCATCCTTGCTAAGAAAATGGACCATGCTCTAGGAACCACATTTATTAGATAACCTCCTCCTCCTAGTGCCATCCATTTATTTTGACAATATTCTCGAGCTGATGTTTTCATAGTTTGAGCAATATCTCTATATACTGATAAAGAAAAACCCATTTGAGTTAATGGGTCATCAAAATAAGTATCTACGCCTAGTTGGGTTATTAAAATGTCTGGGGAATATGCTTCTAATAATTGTGGCGCGGTTTTTCTGAACAAATTTATGAAAGATTTGTTATATGTTCCAGGTAATAATGGAAAATTAATAGAAAATCCCTTCCCTTTCCCCTCCCCTGTTTCATTAATGCTTCCTGTACCTGGAAATAGAAATCTTCCATCCTGGTGATAGGATATGGTTAATACATTAGGATCATCATAAAATAACCATTGAACTCCATCTCCATGGTGACAATCGATATCTAAATAAGCAATTCTAATATCTTCATTTAGTTTCTTAAGGTGTTTAATTGCTACTCCAATGTCATTGAAAATACAGAATCCCGAAGCTTTATCCTTCATAGCATGATGTAAACCTCCTGCGGGATTAAATGCAATTTTAAATTCTTCCTCATTCCAAACTGTTTCTGCTGCTATAATAGAAGCTCCACATACTAAAGCAGATGCTTCATACATTCCTTTAAATATAGGATTATCTCCTGGACCTAATCCGTATCGGTAAGGAATTATAGTATTATCTGCAGGATTTTTACTTAATTTCTTGACAACTTCTACATATTGCGGCGAGTGTAATCTTTCAATTTCCTCTTGTGTAGCTAATCGAGGTTTCATAATTGTAAGCCTCTCATGATCTAAGAGATTCAATTTTTCCATTAAGCTGTATGTTAATTTAAGTCTTAAGGGTCTTAGAGGGTGATCTTTGCCAAAATCGTATTTCTGATAATCCTCAGTGTAAATTAAACCGACTTTATCAACCATAAGTGTTATATTAAAAAAAATTCCTTAATTTTTATTATTGTGAATTACATTTCTCTTTTATTGTTCTTGTTAATAATTGATAAGTTTTAAAAAAAAAATTAGTAATAAATATGAGAACTTGTATTATCAAAATATCATAGAAAAAAATAAATGTATTATTAGATAGTTCATATAAAATTAATTTTCATCTTAAGAGAATGAGCCAGAATTTTCGAAAATTCATCACTCGCGTTGGTGAACAATCAGAGTTTAAACCTCTCAAGAACCAATTACTTAATTATTTGAAAAAAGAGAGCGAAAATAAATATAAAAATTACCCTCGACTTTTGAAATTAATGGAAAGTTATTGGCCTCAATATAAAGAACGTTCTCGCATCTCTCATCTCTTAATAGATCATCATGAGGAAATTTTTACTTTTTATTTGAATTCACTTTTCCATTTTCGGAAGAGAGGTTTGACATTCTCAGACCCAGAAGCTCCAACTCCAGTTGATTTTAAATTAGTTTTTAAATATCATTATAACAATAAGGAAATCGAAATAGTTGAAGATGTGATAAAAGAATTAAAAATTCAAACTACTACTGAGTCAATTTTAAAGAGGATTTTTATTTTTACAATAAGCTCTTTTGGTTTTATAGTTGAACAAATATTTGGAAGACCTTTTGCTTTTCAATTTTTTGATATAAATGCAAATTCTTTGCCTAATAATGAATGGGAAGTGATTGCAATTATTTCTGGGAGAGAACAATAGGTAATTTCTACACTTAACCTTTACTAAGAAATGAACTTAAATCCATCATATCGTCCCCTCGTTTTACTTGAATCTTAGATTTTATCCCTTTAGCTTTCCGTTCTAAATATATAATAGCGTCTAAAGGAATCTTTCTTGGCACGCCTCCTCTCTGTTGTATAATCGCAAGTAAATAATCAATATTTTGTACCACATCTGGACTTATTAACTCATTATAGATAGCTTGATAAACGTAAGGTTCATTTTTCCTTATATGGTTCAAATGGCTGTAAGCCTCTGGAGCTAAAACAACTTTTAAGACAAAATCTATTTTTTCAGAAACAGAAACTATTCTCTCTTGAGCTTCTTCTTTTCTTTTTTTAGCTTCCATCATTGCTCTCATCTTTTTCATTCGAATTTTTTCTAATTCATATTCTTCAATGTTATGATCATTTTCGCTCATATATTTTTTATCTCCTTGATATTTCTTAGTTTTCTGCGTTTTTTATAGATTTATAATATACATAATTCGTTTGTATCTTTTATAATTATAATAGTACTGTTCTAAATAAGAAGTTTGTGAAGTTTCATAAAGAAAGATTAGAATTTTATCAATTTATTATCATTCTGAATATCTCTTTACAGAATCAGCATAAACTGAATGATAGGAATAATAAAACATGACTGTTAATTGAACTCAAACTTTAAATTAAATAAAATCAGTTTAATTTTTATTTAATTATTATACTGTATGGTGTTTAGTATTAAGTTTAAGGTTTATCTATACTTTTTAATCATTTTCAGTTTTTTTAATTTTAACGGCGTCTTATGTTTAGAACAAATTCCAGAATTTTTGGATAATGATGCACAGACTTTGAATCATACTGAATGGAATATTTTAAAGCATCCTAGTTTATCTAATAATGCAGAACAATTCTCTCGTTATAACCTATCTGTTATTTTTCATGAAGCAACATCGAGTGTCACAGGTGTCTTAAGCGTTGATTATTACAATAACGATCCTATTCCCTTTACACAAATTCCCTTTCATCTCTTTTTATCAGGAATGCAATATGAAAACAGAATTGGTGATATTGATATTGTAAGCGTTACTACTATAACTGAGCCAAAAACTTCTTTAACATTTCAAGTAAATGATGCAGCTCAATTATTATGGGTTAATTTAGAATCGACTTTAGAACCCAATCAGCGTACATTTTTTGAGATTGAATTTTATTCTGTTCTTCCAAATGGACCTCTTGATAGAGCGAATTCTCATGGTTCAAATTTTTCTGAATCTCGAATATATAAATTCACAAGTTTTTATCCAATGCCCTGTGTTTATGACAGTTTTGATGGATGGAATACTGATCCATATTTAGGTTCATGTGATCCATTTTACCATGATATGGCGTATTACAATTTTACTATTGAAGCCCCAAATGGTGTAATTATAACTGCAACTGGAGAGCTAATTGAAAAAGAGGATAAAGGACCAACCACCGTTTACCATTTTGATCCAAAACATCCCGTCAGAGAAGTTACTTTTGCTGCTTCTCGTTATTATCAAATCCAATCTACTATTATTGACGGTGTTAACATTTCTACGTATTACATTCCTAAATCTGGTTATTTATGGGAAAATGATGCATTGAACTATGCAGTTAATGCTTTTGATCTTTTTAATGATACATTTGGTTTTTATCCCTATTCAACTCTTAATATAGTTGAAGAATATGCTCCTTATTTAGGCATGGAATATCCACTTCAAGTTTATGTCTCAGAAGCAATTGATCATTATACTTATACAATACCAGAGAAGAAGAAAATTTTAGAAAAAGCTATCGTTCATGAAATTGCGCACCAATGGTGGTATAATTTAGTCGGCTTTGATCAAATAGACTGGGGTTTCTTAGATGAAGGCTTAACCTGTTGGTCAACAGATTATTATGGGAGAATTTATTATAGTAATTGGGAGTATTTTCAATATACACGTTACTTTGAAAGAGTAAGAACATATTATGTAGACTATCACCTTCCCTCAAAATTGAATCAATCTGCATATGACATCATACAAAATAACTATGACTGGGTATATCTTTCATATTATAAATCTCCTTTAATCTTTGAGAAGATCAGTAGAACCTTAGGGCAAGATAATTTTATACAAGGATTAAAAACTTTTTTTGAACTGTATCATTTTAAAATTGCTTTATTACCTGATTTACAAAGAGTTTTTGAGAATTTATTTAATCCTTCATTAGATTGGTTGTTTTATCCTTGGTTTGATAATCCTTTTCTTCCAAAATATAATTTTCATAAATATAGGTATAATGAAGTTACACGAACGTTAAAACTTACAATTAATGATCTCAATGAATATCTAAATGTTTATCCCTACTCTCAACAACTAGAACTTCAAATTTATGATCATAATGGAATATTATTATATAATGAATGGGTATGGATAAATGGGACGACAGTACTTAATATACCATTGAGTCTTAGACCAGGCAAATTAAGATTGGAATACTGGAATGAAGTTATAGTTCAATTATCTTCATCTGATGTGACATATTTGGAAAAAATTTTAGATGAACCACGATTAATTTCAGGATATGAAATATGTAGCATTTTAATCTTCTTTATGTTACCATTAATTTTTCTTATCTCAAAGATATTACTTAAATTGAAAAAAATTTCTAAAATTTAGGTTTTATTTATTTTATATATACTTTAATAATTAGAAAAAGTGGTCCCTCCCCCCGGAATCTGGTTGGATTCGATTCAAATCCATATTTCGAGCCGGGGACCGCTCGGTTACGGCTGACGTAACTTCATTAGCTACAAGCTTTGGTACGCGATATTATCTACAGCCGAGCACTCTGACCACTGAGTTAGGGAGGGATTATTTTTTATATAAATTAATTATAGGATTTATATATTTTTTACGCTTTTTTGGATTAGGACTAGAATTAATACAAATTTAAGTATAAGATAACATTGATTTTTAGTTTGACAAAACTTAAAAATTGCTTACATTATAAGAATATTAACACAAAATTTTTACAAATAAAAATCGCAAATTACTTTTGTTTTGAAAAATTTTTAATATATTAATGTATAATTTTATAAAATCAAACCAATTTATCAATTAGAAATTAAATGCAAAATTAAAAAATAGGTGATAATCATCAGAGAAGAAACAGACTATACCGAAGCAATCGAAGCATACAAAAATGATCCACTCGTGATCTTAGAACCATGGGGTAGAAGTATCGATCATTTAAGACTTACCATCATTGGTAAAAAAGGAACGCCTTACTCAGATGGAAAGTTTGTTTTTGAGATAAAATTTCCCGAGAATTACCCTTTTGCACCTCCCTATGCTTATGCAGTTACTTTAATGTGGCATCCTAATATTGATTCCTCAATTCCTCCAGGAAAATTAAATATTTGTTTAGATTTAATTAATCCAGATTTAGTAGGAAAAGTAGATGCTAGTACTGGAGCTTCTGGTTGGACACCAAGTAAAACTCTTACTAATATAATTGAGGCTTTAAAAGGTATGATGCATATTGAACCTCCTTTCTTTAATCCAGGAGACCCCTTAAATCATGAAGCGGGGGAGCAATATTTTAGAGCTCAAAAAAAGTTCGAAGCAAAAGCAGCTGCTTGGACTAAGAAATATGCTATGGATTAAATGATTTTAATTACTTTTTATCTTTCATTTTTAATGTTAATGCTTTAGGAATTTTAATTCAAGAGGATTATGATATCATCTTAGAGATCATTATGAATGTTACATTTAAAAATAAAAAGGTCATAATCTTCGACTTAGATGGGACTATAGTTAATTTAACAGCAGATTGGATGTCTTTAAAAGATACTTTAATAGAGAAGTATAAAAAATATTACAAAGAAGAATCTAATTTTGAAAGGGTTTCAACTTGCCTCTATGAAATAGTAAAAAGAAAAGATGAAAAAGTATTAGAAGACTTTTTTAATATTATTCGAGAATTCGAGCTTAAAAACATAAAAGATACTCAACCTATTGATGAAACAATTTTTTTTATTAATAATAAAGAGTTATTTGGTGTTATTGATGGTGTTAAATTTGCTATCTTATCTCTTAATACTAGGAGTTCTATAATCAGAGCATTAGAACTTGCAAAAATATATGATAAAATAGATTATATAGTAGGTAGGGAAGATGTAAGAAGATGGAAACCCTCTCCAGAAGGTCTTTTAAAAATTAAGAACCATTATAATGTAAATAAAAAGCAAATGATCTTTTTTGGAGATCTAAAAATCGATATGTTAACAGGACAAAATGCTGGTATTGAAGCTTACTTTATAGATGATTTAATAAAACTTGTAAATAAGATTCAGAGTAAGTTAAAACTCAACTAAAAAAATTATTTAATCTATTTCTAAATTTTCGTAAAACTAAACAGCTCATCATTCCTTTCAAAAAACTTAAATAATCCTGTGCTAGTTATTTTACTAATAAGTTCTTCATCCTTAAGATGATGATCATCAACAGAGAGCCATCCATCTGTTTTTAAAACGCGGTGCAGCTCTTTTAAAATACTCTTGGGATCAGATAGGTCATGATAAATATCTAAAAGTAAAACATTATCAATACTATTACTTCCTAATTTTGTATCACAATCAGTTAATATTGTTTCGATGTTCTTTAATCCCTTTTCTCTTGCTCTTCTTTCAACTTCTTTGATAGCTAAAGGATGAATATCAGCAGCATAGACTTTTCCTATATTACCAACTACCTCGGCAGCCGCAATTGAATAACTACCAGGACCACAACCATAATCTAGTACAATGCTTCCATATTTAATGCTAGTTTTTGCAATTTTGTTAGAAGGGGGATAATTTTTATCACGCTTTTGAAAATGTTTTACCATAAATTTAAAATGAGCTTTACTCATAGTTTCATCTTTTTTTACTTTTTTGGGAACTGCTCTCACCAATCTTTATTCTACTAATATAAAAAAAAATAAAATTTCACATATATGTAATTATAACGTTATATTTTTTGATTTCTGATTCTGTTAATGCTTTACCTAGTGGTGTTAAAGATATAATATCATTACTTATTATTTTCAATGATGTCAATTTAATATCAGGGTCTTTTAGAGAAGGCATATATGGATTCCAATAAATTTCTTTAGTCATTGGGTTTGTTATCATCCAAAATTCTGGGTCTAATTCATATCCAGTTATTTTCATGGCTTTAAAAATATATCCAACATCTGCATCAAATGGTACTACTATTTGTACGTTCTCTTCTCCCTCAACTTTTCCACAAGCTAAACAATCCTCTCTTTTAATGATGTTTAAATGATCAAATTGACCATATATCCCATTATAATTTACATAAGGAGGATCCATTGGAGGCCCTATATTTCTACCTTTTACTCTGAATAAGAGTTTTAGAGCCTCTTGAGATTGTATACTAGCAATAACAGAGCTTACAGACTGTATAGCTGCAATTTTATTACCTAATATATTTTCCATTTCTTCGAACTTATAATCTGGGCCGAATGTTTCTTTAATATTTTTTTTCCATTCTTCAATTTCTCCTTCTGTTAAGCTTTCTCTTTTTTCAGGTGGAACATTTTCGTCAAATACTCTTTCCCGTAGCTTCTTTAATTCCTCTTGAGCTAATTCTTTTAGCTTTATTACTTCATCGTTAAGATTTAAATCGGGTTTGTGACCATATTTCTTTTCGAAGTCTACTTCTGCCTTTATAACGCAGTGATTCCTATTCCGTGGTAAACCTTTTAAAGTACATGCCGCAACAAGCTTATCATCAGCAGGTGGGATAGGTACTAAACACCTATAACAAGGTGTTTGATCTAATAATGCGGGTGCATGTTTCCAATCGAATACCATCTCTATTTCTTTTCGAATTTTATTAATTATAGGTGTTATTTTTTCTGTTTTTATTTCTTCAATTTCTTCTTCTAATTCTTCAATTCTTCTTTGAGCTTGCATATATTCTGGATAATCCATTTCGGTTATTTCCCAAAGCCTAGCTTCAACTAACTTATCAATTTCTCTTTCTTTATCTTTATATTGTAATCCAGAACCTTCAGGAATTACAATTTGACAATGTCCTTCAAATCCTACGGTTCCAGCTTCGACCATTGGTTTCTTCAATCTTAAACATATTTTGTTTAAATCAAGTCTCGCATTAAAATTATCTAAAGCAGCAACTATAACATCAGATTCTTCATATACAGACATTGGCAGTTTCTGGAGTTTTTCGAAATAAAAATCAACCTTTAAATAAGGATTCATTTCCTTCAATCTTTCTGCAGCAACTTCAGCTTTAGGTCGCCCTTCATCGCCTGGTTTAAACAGCATTTGTCGTGATAAATTAGAGGTTTCTATTGTATCTAGATCAACAAGAATTAATTTACCAATTCCCATTAAAGCAAAATCTTTAGCTATTTCACACCCGAGAGCGCCTACTCCAATGATCATCATTGTTCCATTATCTATAGTTTCTTGATCCCAACCTTCAATTAATTGTTGCCTCGCATACATACGAGATTTGACAATATCCTCAGTTTTTTCAGTCATTTTAAAAAACGCTATTTTTAATTTTTATAATATTTATATTTAAAGATCTAAATTTAAACTCTTTTAGTTGCTTTTTTTCTAATAATAAGAAAAAAAATTTGGATAAATAGATTATATAGTTGTTTAAATGATGATTTTTAACTTCTTTTCTTTTTCGTTTTTTCTTTAATCATTCTTTTAAGATTATCAATTTCTTCTCTTTGCTTAGCTTTCTGCAGTTCTTCTTCAAATTTACTTTTTTCTTTCTCCTTCTTTCTAATTTCTTCTGTAAGTTCTTGCTTGATCTTTATTAATTCTCCCATTTCTTTACGAAACTCTTTAGCTTCGTATTCTAATTTCTCTTTTTTCTTATTTTCACTTAACTTTTGTTCTTGTCGTCTTTTTTCGATTAAATTTAATACTTCATCTGTAAGTTCAGATACTTCACTAATTGTATCTTTTAATTTTAATTCTTCAGCTTTTCTACGTTCTTTTTCTAAAGCTCTCTGTTCTTCTAATTGCTTTTGTATAGATTGGATCCTGAGTTCCTCTTTTTTAACCCTCTCTTCTAAAATTTTTGTGTTTTTTATTTCAGTCTCAATATATTTAACTTCTTCCTCCCAACCAATTTCCTTGAACTTCGAAATTGCAGAGTTAAAATTTTGATAAGCCTTTTCAAAATTATGATATGCAGACCACTTTTTACCCTCATCAATAAGTTTTAAGCCATCATCTCTTAGCTTATCAATTTGCTGTCTTTTGAGAATTAAATTTCTATATTGCTTTTCTTGTTCTCCTTTTAACTTTTCTTGTTCTAAACGTCTTTTCTTCACCTCATCTTGAAATAAGGCAAGTTCATTTTGTCTTTGTAATTGAGCTTGCTCCTCTAATCTTTTCTTTTCAAGATAATTCGACTGTTCTTGTTGTAAATCCTTAATTAATGCATTTAAGTTATTTATCTCTGGTTCCCAACCAATATTTTCCTCTAAGATATGTTTTGCTTGAATATATAAAGAGATTGCTTCATTATAATTTGGGATACGATGTTTCAGATACTTACCTGCTTCTTCTAATAGAGAATATGCTGATTCTCTAACATTCATCTGCTCTTGAATAAGTCTTTCTCGTTCTTTAAGCGCTAATTGTTGAGCCTCCCTTTTTTCCCGTTCCTGCCTTTTTCGTTCTTCAATAAGGGCTTCAAGTGCTTTTTCCTCTTCAAATCTTTCTAGCTCTTTTTGATATTTTAACTTTTCTTCTTCTATTTTTTGATTGCTTAATTTTTTTATTTTAAATATAGTATTATTTATAGAATCAGTAGGAAATTGTAGTTCATTCAAAATAATTCCAGCTTTTCTATAGCACACCAAAGCATTATCATATTTTTTTTCTTTAAGAAAGAGTTCTCCTTCATCCAAAATCTTGAATGCTTGTTCTTTCCTTTTTTCTAGTTTTAATTTTAATTCTTCTTTCTTTAATACTCTTAATTCTTTTGATTTTAATCTTTTTTTTTCAATTTCTAAATTTTCAGCTACTTTTCGCTGAAATTTCCACTCTTCTCGTTCTTTTTGTAATAATAATTCTAAGTCTTTTTGTTTTTGAAGTTCATGTTCTCGTTTTTTCTCTTGTACTTTAAGGATTAGTTCTCTAATAGAATCCGTTGGAAACGCAATTTCATTTAAAATTAATTCAGCTGCATGATAATATTCTAAGGATTTATCATATTGAGATTTTTTCAAAAATATTTCAGCATCTTCGAGGAGATTAAAAGCTTCCTCCTTTCTCTTTTCCATATAAGCTCTCATTTCTCTACGTTTTTCAAATTCTGCTTCTTTTACTTTTGCTTTCATTTCATTTATTCTTATAATCTCTGTAATCTTTCTTTGAAATTTGATTTCTTCTTTTTCTTCTTGAAGTTGTGTCTCTAAACTTCTTTGCTTAGCAAACACTTTCTCTTTATTTTTTTCTCGAATCTTGTGAATCATTTCTCTAATTGCGTTCGTTGGGAATCCAATTTCATTTAAAAATAACTCTGCTTGACGATATTTTTCAATTGCTTGAGGATATTGTTGCTTATTAAAATATTCCTCTCCTTTATCCATCAAGTTAAAAGCTTCAGCTTTACGTTTTTCCATTGTTTGTATTAATTGCTCCCGCTTTTGCATCTCTATTTGTTTAGCTTTTAATCTTTTTTGCTCTCTCTGCATACTTTCAGATATCTTTCGCTGAAATTGTAATTCCTCTTCTTGTCGTTTTTTTGACAATTCAATTTCTAATTCTTTCCTATTTTCAATTTCTCTTTTTCTATTTTCAATTGTTTTAACTGTATCTTGGAGTAATTTTAAATAATCACTTGTCCAACCTATTTCAGTAAGCAGTTTTATTGCATTTTCATAGTTCTGCACGGCATTATCATATTTTTCTTGGCTAAGCAATGAATATCCATTATTTAATAAGGTAAAAGCTTCTTGTTGTGTGGCTAAATTTTGTGCAGTTATTATCTCTCTCATCTGAATCATTGATTTTTGGTCCAATGCTTTCTCTTGTTCTATTTTCCTTAAATCATTAACTTTTTCCATAAAGATAATATTTGCTTTTTCCATTTCTAAAGCATCCTGAATTGATTTTTGTTTATTCAACTCATCTTTTCTCTTTTTATTTTCAATTTCATTAATTGCTTCTTGTATCACTGAAATTTCATCAATCCATTGAATTTGAGCAAAAATGTTAGCGACATCGTGATAAACTTCAATAGCATCATCAAATTCGCCATTTGAAAGTAAATCTTGAGCCTTTTCTAGTAATTTAAATGCATCTGCTTTTTTATTTTCACGATAAGAAATTTCTTTTTCTATTTCTCTAAGTTTAATCTCTCTCTTTTTTAGCTCTTCTCTTTGTATTTTCATTTCTTCGCTAATTCTTTGTTGGAATAGATGTTCCTCTTTTTCCTTTTCTAGGGCAGTATTTAATTCATGCTGCTTTTTTAGCTCCACCTCACGTTTTTTATTTTCTATAGTGTTGATAGAATTTTGAATTAATTCAATTTCACTTTCCCATTCAATTTCCTTAAAAATTTGTGTTGCGAAACGATACAATTCAATTGCATCATCAAATTTTCCTAATTCAATTTTCTTTTGAGCTTCCTCTAATTTATTAAATGCCTCCTCCTTTTTTTGTTCATGAATAACCTTTAATTCTTCTTGTTTCAATAGTTCAGCTTGCTTTTCTTTCATTTTATACTGCTCAAGTTTCATTTTTTCTATAACTTGTTGCTGAAATAACAGTTCCTCTTGTTCTCTTTTTGATTTTATTTCTAATTCTTTGAATTTGTTTAAATCCTCTTCTTTCTTTTTCTCTTGAACCTTTTGAATCATTTCTTTAATAGCTGTAGTTGGAAAATTGATTTCATTTAATAATAATTCAGCTTGATGGTACTTTTCGATTGATTTATCATATTCCCCTTTATTTAATAGATTTTGAGCTTCATCCATTATTTTAAAAGCCTCTAGCTTACTCTTTTCCATTAGTTTTACAAGATCTTCTCTTTTCTGTAATTGAATTTCTTTAATTTTCAATCTCTCCTGTTCTATTTCCATATTTTCACTGATTCCCTTTTGAAACAAGTCCTCTTCTTTTTGACGCTTTAATAAGCTCTCAAATTCTATTTGTTTTTCTTTTTGTCTTTCCTTTTTCTTTAATTCAATTGTTTCAATAGTATCGTGTAATAATTTTAAATATCCTTCTCCCCAACCAATTTCTTTTAAAATTTCTATTGCTTTGTTATAATTGTTAATTGCGTCATTAAAATTTTCTGCTTCAAGTAAAATTTCTCCTTCTTCGATTAATTTAAACCCTTCTTTCTGTTTTACTATGTTTTGGGCAGAAAGACTTTTTTGCTTTTCTTTTAATTCTCTTTCTATTAAAAAGTCTGCTTTTTCTCGCTCTCTCTGATATTTAATTAGATCGATAAATGCTTTGTCTTCTGCTTCCTTCTTAATGGTCCTCTGCAGAGATTTTTGTTTATTCAATTCATCTTCTCTTTTTTTATTCTCAATATCATTAATTGCTTCTTGGATCACTGATATTTCACCAATCCATTGAATCTGAGCAAATATATTTACCACATCATAGTATAATTCAAGTGCATCATCAAACTTTCTGTGTGAAATAAAATCTTGAGCTTTGTCTAATAAATCAAACGCTTGTTTCTTTTTTTCTTCGCGATAGGCAAGTTCTTTTTCTGTTTCTCTAATAATTATTTCTCTTTCCATAAATTTTTCGCGTTGAGTTTTCATTTCCTTCGTAATAAGTTCTTGAAATGTCTTTTCTCGTCTTTCACGTTCTAATTCGGATTGCAATTTGATTTGTTTCTGTAATTCTGCCTCTCTCTTTCTATTTTCAATTTCTACAATAGAATTTTGAATTAACGTGATTTCATTTTGCCATTCGGTTTCCGCAAAAAAAGTTATAGCATATTTGAGGATCTCAATGGCTTCATCAAAATTATTCAATTTTACTTTTTCTTGTGCTTGTTCTAATAATTTAAACCCTGATTTTCTTCTCTCTTCATGATATTGTGTTTCTTTTTCACGTTCTTTCAACTCAATCTCTTTTCTTTTTAGGTTCTCACGTTCTTGTTGTAGGTATCTTAAAATTTGTTTTTGGAAATCTTCTTCTTTTCTTTGTCTTTCTATTGCATGTTGTAGTTTTTTCTGTTTTTGAATTTCTTGTTGTTTTTGTAATTCTTCAACTTCCCTAATTGAATCCTCAATTAAGGGAATCTCCTCTGTCCATTGGATTTCAGCAAAAACATTTGCTGCTTTCTGATATGCTAAAATCGTATCTTCATATTTTCCTTCATTTAAGAAATCAATTGCGGAATCTAACAATTCAAAAGCAACATTTTTACGTTGTTCCAAAAACTTAATTTCTTTTTCAGTATCTTTAACGATAATTACCTTCTCTTTTAAACGATCACGTTCTTTACTCAAAAGAAGAGAAATTTGATTTTGAAAGTTTATTTCTTCTCGTCTTCTTTCTTCTATTTTCTTTTGTTCTTGATATTCTTTAGTAAGTTGAGTGTGTTTCAAATTTTCTATATTTGAAATTGTATTTTTAATCATCGTTTTATAAGCTTCCCATCCAGAGCCTAAATCTAAGATAATTTCTAAAGCATTATTATATTCTTTTATAGCACCATCAAAATTTTTATCTTTTAAAATTTCATCTGCTTTATCTAATACTTTGAAAAACTCTTCTTCTCTTTGAACTTCATCACTTCTCTTTACTTCAAAATCTTTTCTTTTTGTATCCAATTCTTTTGCAGACTGGAGTACTTGCTCTTTTTGCTTTTTTAAAATTGAATCCTGAAGATTCATTAAATCCTTTTGTCTCTTTTCCTTTAAATGTTCAGCAGCTAGTTCTCTTTTCTGCTTATTCTTTATACTATCAATTAAACTAATAATTGGTTTTACATATGAATCCCATTCTATCGAATTAAGAAGTTGAACTGCCTCCTTTAACTTTTCAATAGCTAAATCATACTTTTTTTCCCTTTCAAGCCTGTTTCCAATATCTATTAGATTAAATGCTTTCATTTGAATTTTTTCATCATGCAGTTTCTTCGCTTCTAATTCATTTAGTTTTTCCTTTTTCAACTCAACTTCTTTTTGTAAAACAATTTTTTGTTCCTCAATATCCCCTGTTAACTTAAGTGCTTCTTGTTTTTGTCGAGCTTGCAAAGAATCGTAATACATCTTATCCTTTTTAAGTTTCTCAATTATTATTTGAATATTTTGAGTCTGAGCTTCCCAACCAATAGATTCTAAAAGTTCAATAGCTCTTTCATAATTCAATATCGCATTATCGAATTTATTATCTTTTTCAAACATTTTAGCAGCGTCAATATGAGTAAATGCTTGATTTTGTATATCTTCTTCATATTTTTTCTGTCTTTGTATCTTTTCTAAAACTTCTGCTTTTTCAACACTACTCTTCTTCCCAAACATACCAACAACTTGTGATTTCTCGTCTGGTAATACTGTGGGAACTTGTTTTTTCAATACTACATCTTGATCTTGAGATTGTTGAATAGATTTTTGTTGTTTTAAGGCTCTTGAAAGTTGATTAATTTTTGATTTGATATGCTCTAATTGAGTTTCAGTCCATCCTGCTTGAGCTAATAAATTAATCGCAGATAAATTTTGTTGGGTAGCATCTTCAAAAAAACCATCAAATTCTAGTTTCTTTGCGCCTTCTAATAAATTAAAAGCTTGATCTTGAAGTTGCTCAATTTGAGCTTGAGATTCAACTCGTTGATATAATGCATCTTTTTCGATAAAATCCTTTAACTCACCAATCCTATCATAGATTTCTTGGATTCTATGCATCAAAAAGCCACTCTGCTTAAGAAGATCAGCTGCTTTTTGATAATTTGAAATTGCGGATTCTAAATCTTTCTTTTCTTCAAAATTTTGGGCAAATTCTAAAAATTTTAAAGCTTCTTGAGCTAACTCTTCTGGAGTTTGCAATTTACCTAAAGCCACCTAATTGTAATTTGAAATAAAAAATGCAAACACTTTTCTTACTTTAATTTAACCACACTAAGTAATTAAACTTTTTATATTGTGATTATTATTTTAACTAATTTAGTGAAAACGATACACAATTTTGAATTTACAATAATATTGAATTTAAATTTTTGTATAGAACTTCTATATATCAATCGAACAAAAATATGGACCCAAATAACAAGAATATCATTATTGATTTTGAACCAATTTCCAGAAGATTAATTTTTTCTGATGATTACTCCCTTTATGAAGCTCTTTCAGAGTTAAATGTACCAATAACTTCAATATGTGGGGGTTTAGGATCATGCGGAAAATGTAAGGTTTTAGTTCAAAAGGGAAAAGAGTATCTGATTAATCCAACTGCTTCTGAAAGAAAATTTTTGAGTAATAATGAAATTGAAAATGGATGGCGTCTAGCTTGTCAAACTAAAATTGATATTATTAATAAACCACTTCTTAAAACACTGAAACCTCCTCATTTTCGCATTTTCTTACCTGATGAATTTTTACTTGAAGACTTTAACATTCTAACCTCTGGTATAAGCAAAGGAATAAAACTTAACCCCACTATTAAGAAAATTTTTATTGATGTAAAAAAACCATCATTACAGGAACCTAATGCCGATTTTGAAAGGATTAATTATGCAATTCTCTCCAAAGATCTCGAATTAAGGAGAAATCTTAAACTTGGAATAGATTTTAAAGTCTTAAATAAAATTCCAACGCTCCTTAGAGAAAATCAGCATAAAATTACGGTAGTATTATGGAATAATACTAAAATTATCAATTGTGAACCAGGTAATACACTTGAAGAGAATTTTGGAATTGCGTTTGACATCGGGACTACCACAATAGTTGGCTATCTAATAAATTTAAATAATGGAAAAATTTATGCTGTTGATTCAAAACTTAATAGTCAAACAGCCTATGGAGAGGATTTAATAACTCGATTAACATTAATAAAAGAAAGTGAAGATAATCTTGAAAAATTGAATTCTGTTGTATTAAATGATCTGAATCAAATAATCAAAAATCTATGTGACAAGGCACTTATTAAACCTTCTCAGATTTATGAAGCTACTGTTGTAGGAAATTCTGTTATGCATCATATTTTTTTAGGTTTAAATCCTGTGAATATCGGATTAAGTCCCTTTATTCCAGTTATCCAAAAAGCTTTGAATAATAAAGCGGAATATCTAAACCTTAATATTTTAAATAATGGGAATGTCTATACAGCACCGATAATAGCAGGATTTGTAGGAGCAGATACTATTGGTGTAATCCTCTCCTCACAAATATTTAATGAAAAGAAGCTTACTTTAGCAATTGATATTGGAACTAATGGAGAAATTATTATAGGAAATCGTAAAATTCTAGCAGTAGGTTCATGTGCCGCGGGATCTGCTTTAGAAGGAGCTCATATTGAGGATGGTATGAGGGCTGCCGCAGGAGCTATTGATAAAATTAAGATTGATCATAAAAATTATGAGGTATCTTATACTACAATTAAAAATAAGAAACCAATAGGTATATGTGGTTCAGGATTAGTTGATGCGATAGCTGAAATGTTAAAAGCCAAAATTATTACAAGAAGTGGTAATTTCAATCGAGAACTAACAGATCATGAAAGATTCATTAAAAAAGATAAAAAATTAGAATTTATTATCGCCAAAAAAGAAGAAACTGCTTTAGATAAGGATATAAGAATTAGCCAAAATGATGTTAGGCAAATTCAAATGGCAAAAGCAGCATTTTATTCTGGATCACGAATTATTCTGAATAATTTAAAGAATAACTTAAAAATTGAACAAATTTTTCTTGCAGGTGCTTTTGGGAACTACATTAATGCTAATAATGCTAAATTTATTGGAATGATTCCTGACATTCATGATGATAAGATTTTTCAGATAGGAAATGCAGCAGGAATTGGAGCCCAACATTGTTTATTGAATAAAAATTTACGAAATAAAGCGCAAAAGTTGCTAAATAATATTCACTATATCGAAATTGCTGTGGATAAGAGATTTCAAAAAGAATATGCTGAAGCCATGTATTTTCCTCATTTAAATCTAGATTATTTTCCGAGTTTACACCTCTATAAAGAGATCCCCAAACGGTAAATTTCGTATATTAAATTTATCCTACTAATTTTAAACTTGATTTATACCCTATAGGACAAAATGCTTTTAAGGAAACTTTTCTTCATTATTTTTAAAAAAGGAAAAAGGTTATCGTTATTACTCTTAGAAAATTGGTCGAAAATCAAGCAGAAAAATATGGGGATAAAGTATTTTTGTATTGGAAGGATATAACCGTTACATATTCTCAATTAAACGAGTTCACTAACAAAGTAGCCAATTTCTTATATGACTTGGGAATTCGAAAAGGAGACAAAGTTAGTGTCTACTTACCAAACATGCCCGAATATGTGTATTTATATTTAGGCATTCCCAAAATAGGAGCAATAACAGGACCAGTAAATGCGTTATTCAAAGCTCAAGAAGTGAAATTTGTAGTAAGGCATTCAGAAGCCAAGGCTATAGTGATAATTCCAAAGTTCATGGATATAATTAATCAAATTAAAGAAGATCTTCCTGATCTAAAACATATAATCGTGATTGGGGAAAATATTGAAGGAACTCTAAATTATGAGAAACTATTGGTAAAAGCCTCAGCTAATTCCCCTCCTGAGGTAATAATTGATGAAAGAGAAGATCCTGCGGCTATACTCTATATATCAGGAACAAATAGTTTTCCAAAAGGTGTGTTACAGACTCATTTTAATATTATGAAAACTGCTGAAATGATAAGAGATTTCTTGGATGCAAAGGAACACTTACGAATTATGCTTATTTTACCATTATTTCATTGTAATGCGCAAATAAATGTCATATTTGCATTGATAGTAGGAGCGAGCTCTATTCTGACAACTGGATTTTCAGCACAAACACATTGGGAGACTGTAGCAAAATATAAAGCTTCATCTTTCAGCTGTGTTCCAACAGTGCTCTCTATCCTACTTAGAATGCCACACGAAAACCTGGATCTTTCTTCTTTAGAATATGTTTTTTGTGGAAACGCTCCTTTATCCGTGGGGGTATTTAAAGCATTTGAGAATACTTTTGGTTGTAAAGTTATAGAAGCCTATGGTCTTACAGAGGGTACATGTGTTTCTTCAATGAATCCATTACCTACTGAAACCGAAGATAGGCGAAAAGTAGGTAGTATTGGCATTCCTTTACCTGGGAATGAAATGAAAATTGTTGATGAAAATGGTAATGATGTTCCACCAAATACAAAGGGCGAAATCGTCATTAAAGGGGATAATATTATGAAAGGATACTTTAAGAATCC
>JBHLLP010000017.1:0-66237 GCA_048885525.1 Candidatus Hermodarchaeota archaeon
TACATATAACTTATTTAAATTCCACCAGCTTGAGTGGCCATAACAGTAATTACATCTTTTTTTGGATGAATTCCAATCTTTGCAAATTTAAGTTGATCTGGTAAAACTTTGCCTTTAAATATAAACTGAATAGCTAAAATTGGATTTAATTTATATTCACGCTGTACAGTTTTTTTAATTTCTGCTATTGAGTTATTTGGATCGAGTTCTATTAGCTTTATTGCTTGATCTGGAGGAACCCCCGTAAGTCTGAAACGATATTGAGTAATTGTTAATCACACCCTTTTTATTATTTTTAAATTGATTTGAATTAGTTATAGATTATCCAACTGATATATTAAGGATTTTCGTCCAACATTCCGAACTTCAGTTTAAAGATTAAAAATTTCGGTTCTTATTCTACTTTAAATGATCTTAAGAAGATTTTTTAAAATCGAAAAGGTTCTGGAGGAGGTCCTGGTCGATCAGGTGGACCTGGAGGATGAATAGGGCCTGGTTTAGGTAAAGGAGGAGATGGAAACCTACCTATTCTATTTTCTAAATTTGAAATCCGTTGCTCAATTTTATCTAATCTTTCTTCAATGGATTTTATCCTTTTTAATATATTTGGGTCCTCTATTGACATAAACTCACATTTTTAAATAATTTTTTAATAATTTCCAATTTCTAATATTAAATTTTTAAATTTTAAAATTTTGCCAAGTATAGTGATTAATATATACTAAATTTATATATATTTGTTTTTTTAAACTTTTTTAGTCTAAGTCCAGGAAAAAAGTATAAATTTATATATTTTTTATAATATATTATCATTATGGAAACTTGGAATATATCAAAAAAATTAAAGATAGAGTTATTAAAGAAATCTGGTAACATTGAAGATAACAGTAGGAGAATATTGTTTATTCTTAGAAACTTAGGTCCACAAAGATTTATTAATTTAGTAAAATATTCAAACTTAAGTAGATCAACGGTATCTAAATATCTTAATCTTCATAGAAAAAATAAAAACATAGAACAAAGATTAATTACAGATAAGACAACAAATAAACAGTACAGAAGTTATGTAATAACAGAGAGAGGGATAGAAAAACTCGGAGAGGAACCGTTAAAATTAAAGGATGAAATATTTATTGTTAATGAACTAAAAGAAAATGTCAGAAAGCTTGAAAATTTAATTAATTTTTATAAAGAAATAAGCGTAGAAGACCCCTTTATTATTCAAATTGTAAGAATCATCTCTAAAATAGGAGATAACTTTTTTGAATTACAACAAGATCGAGATTTGTACTTATCTTTATTTTATATCTTTTATAACTCAATTCTAGGACAAGGAGCATTCGCAAGAAATTACTGGCACTTTGATGAGTCCAGTTCTCAAAAATTTGTAGGTTATAAATTAAATTTAGAACAGTTTAGTGAAGTATATAATGTGTCAAGGGAAGCAATCAACTATTTAGCACGATTTAAATTAATAACAAATGATTTTGGTTTTTATTTAATTAAACGTGAAAATAGTGATTTCTTCTTTCATGAAGAAGATTTATTGGGAACTACTACCTTAAGGCTAATTAAAGATAGATTAATAAATGAGATCATTAATCTTCAAGAAGGAATTTATGATGAGATCTATGACCTTGATATTATGGCTGAAGAAATAACTGATCAATTAAAAGATATGGGCTTGATTTGGGATGCGATTAAAGATCAATTTCAATTATTAGTATTAAATTTGATTGTAAAGAATGCAATAGAGATGGGATTTTTAGACATTGAAAGAGAAATTTTGATGGAGGGAGTTACTCAATCGAAAAAAATGCCAATGTCTCTTGAAGGTAAAAAGCTCCAAGAAAATTTATTAGAAAATTCAAAAAAAGATTTGAATTTAAATGTACTTACTCTGATTGAGAATCTTAAATAAAAAGCTTCAAATATTTTTACTCCGATTATTTTAAAATATTGTTTAAATTCCCTCTTTAAAAAAATTTGAAAAAGTTGGGGTTTTAATATGGATTCAAAGATAATTTTATAGAATTGGTTAAAACTGGAAAACTAATTCTAATTTTAAAATTCTCAAGAAAATCCGGAGTAATTCTAACCTTGTGTGAAATTCAATTCTTATGGTGTTTCCTGTCTATACCTTTCGTTTTTTATTTTAATTTTAGATTATCCAAACCTATGAGGGAATTTGAAATTAATAAATACCTTAAATTAAAACTCGAAGGTGGGAGAACAAATATTTACGTTAAGGGGCGTAGATTTCAACAATGCATGTACCTATTACTTAATATCCCTATTGATAGAATTGAAGATTATGATGAAATTGAATCTATTGATGAAGCTGCTGAAAAATTAGATAGATCCATGGAAGGGCATCATAATAATTTAGGTGGGAGGATCACTCCTGAAGAAGAATTTCAAGGACATTGCTCCAATATTCAGGTATGGGCAGAAAATGGTTATGATACAAGAATTCTACATCGAAACCTTGCTTTTCCTTTATTAAAGAGATTAAGTGAGGTAGGTGATCCTATAGCAAAAAGAGTCTTTTCTGAAGAGATCGCCATAAGGCTTGCAAGTAAACACCCAACTGTTATTCAATTTTTAACTCAAAACGGATATTTAAGATATTTGAACCTTGATGAATTTGAAAGCATTTTAGATGACTTAAATCCAACCTTTTTGCAAAACATAACTACTGATTTAAAATATATAATTGAAAATAATCAAGGTACGAATTTAGTTTCTCAAATAAATTTTTTAATTCATAGAATAATAAGGGATTATGGAATTGAACATATTTCATTAATCACTTCAAAAATAATACATGAAATTCCAGAAAACTATAGACATAGTCTAGTTAAAGAGATATATAGTATATTAAGAGATAGAAAAAAATTTCCTTTGATTCAATATGTCAATAAACATCTTGAATATTTTGAAGACTTCAAGTTTGAACATAATTTTGTTAAATATGATAGTAGGATTGTAGCTATTTTTAGAAATAATAAAATTTATTTGAATAATCAAAACATTAGAAAAATATCAAGTTTAAATTTAATTAATGCTAAAGCAGATGATGTGAAATATCTTGATCTGAGTAATAACCAAATTTCTGATCTTAATGGGATTGAGATATTTTCAAATTTAAGTGTCTTAAAATTGAACAATAACAAAATTTCTAAAATAGATGGAATACAAAATCTTAGGAGATTGGAAAAGCTATTATTAAGGCATAATAGAATTACCGAAATTAAAGGTCTTAAAGATTTAACTAATCTGAAATATCTCGATTTAACTAATAATCCAACAATAACCGAAATACCTGAAATATTAACCGAATTGCCCGCTCTGGAAACTATAAAATTATGGAATTGTAATATTAATAAATATTCTGAATCTACAGGAAAGATTTTCTGGATGAATCAAAATTATCGATTTTTCACCGGTTATAATGAAAATGACAAAAGTTATTATGAGAATTCATACAATAGAGTTGTCTCATCAGACAATGGGCTATACAAACAATTTGTAGAATGGTTGTTAAAAATGAGATATTTAATGAAAATTTATAAGTTTTCGTATCAGGATATTTATAATTTTAATGAAGAAACTTCAAAAAATGCAATATGGTCGGGAAGATTAACAAATGATTTTAAAAAATGGTTAGATAATAAAAAATATCAAAAAAAAATTACATCTTTTTTTTAATTTAAGATTATTCAAGCATTTTCTCTATAGGTTTTAGTGCTCTTTTTGCAATATCTGAAGGAACTTTAACCTCATGTGTTTTATCATCTAAGTTTTCTAGAAGGTATTTAATCAATTCAAGGCTATGCTTTTTCATATTATAGCATACTAACTTATCTTTTGCTGTGTAAAAAGTTTTTTGTGGAAAATCTTTTGCCATACGTTCCAAGAGTCCAATTTCAGTTCCTATGATAAATTCTTTTTCATCAGAATTACTATTCTTAACTTTATTATACATTTTCGCAGTCGATCCTACATAATCAGATAGGTTTCTAACCTCTCTAATACATTCGGGATGAACAAGGAGTTTTGCGTTAGGATATTTTTGCCTTACCTTTTTTATATCCTCTGCTTTAATCTGTGAATGCACATAACAATGACCATTTTCTGGCATTTGAATACACTTTATACCAGATAGTTCCTCCGCGTAATCTGCCAAGTTTGCATCAGGACCGAATAATACAGCATCTTCATTAAATTCTTTACTCATTCTCTCCACTATTTTGACTGCATTTGAAGATGTACAGCAAATATCAGATTCAGCTTTAACTGCTGCAGTTGAGTTTATATATACTACAACTGGAAGTCCGGGATGTTCTTTTTTAAATTTATTAACCATATCGGGAATTAAAAAAGCCGCCATGGGGCAACAAGACTCATAATTCGGAATTAGTACGTGTTTATCTTGATTAATAATTGAGGCAGTTTCTGCCATAAAATCCACACCTGCAAATATGATATATTCTGTATTTGCCTTTTTTGCAGAACGAGATAATCCAAGAGAGTCGCCTACAAAATCAGCGATTTCTTGGATTTCTATTGTTTGATAATAGTGAGCGAGGAGAACAACGTCTTTTTTTTTCTTTAAACTGAGAATTTCTTGTTGTAAGTGGTTAACTGTCATTTTAAACTGTAACTTATATAAATTACCTATATCATTAAAAGGTGTAAATACAAATAAGTCCTCTTTTTATTATTTTTAATGATCATTAATAAACAATATTTTTTTTTTAATTAATGCGTTTTCAAAAGATTATTATATTTAAATAAATTTTGTTGAACTTAACGAGATAAACGGGACATTATTATGGAATTCATATATAAAGAGGAATTCTGGTTTATTAGCACTTTTTTGAATAGGTCTCTAGTGGATGGGAATAAAAAAAGTCAAGAAATTGAGAAGCTAATAAAAGAACACCTAAAAAATCTGAAAAAAGAGGATATCTACTACAAAATTAGAGATGACTTTGGCGATGATATAATAGATATGGCAAGAAATATATCATTAAAGTGCAATTGGATACCTTATTTAGAGAGTTTTCCATATGAAGATGAAAATAGCCAAAGAACTTATGACACCTTAGGATTTTTTCAATTCGATGTTGAATATTATAAAGACCAGCCTTTTAAAAAACAAATTGTTAAATCTAACTTTATTCAACAGATTCCACAGACTTTATTAGCATTTTTAAAAAATCATTCTATAAAAGAGGAGAATAGAGGGATTATTTTCGATTTAGAAAGTCCAATATATATATTTGTGACTTCTAATAAATTAAAACCTGAAAATTTCGAATGGACGCAAGAGAATATTAATAAATTTAAAAAGACCATTGGATATTGGACCGAAATATATTCTGGGCAATGGGAAGATTATTCTGAAACATTATATGACAAACGTATTGAGAATAATTTATCTAATCGCCTTTCTGAGCTACATTTCATTCGTAGAAATTCTGGATTTATATATATGGCCGAAGAGAATTACGAAAATTTTTTTGAATCTTATATGAAACAATTTGTTCTAACCCCAACACCAAAAATGAGGGCAGTGTTATTTGCATTAAGATTGATAAATGAATCACTTGATTTATTATTCTTAAAAGCCCAATCGGAAGAATTTAAGGATGTAGAAACTATTGAAAAAAAAATCAGAAATTTAAGGCTTTTAAGAGGTTTAATTCAAACTAATTTAAGCATTATTTATAATGAATTAGATTATAATAGGAGACAACACTATACAAGTGTGTTAAAACATCTTCTAAATGAATTTGAAATTGAAAGTATTGTAAATAGAATTAATGAGAAATTTAATATTATATATGACTCTATGCAACAGTTGTATCAAAAGAAAAATGAAGAAATTCAAAAAAGAACGGAGAAAGGTCTTAATTTACTGAATCTACTTTTCGGAGCAGGAATATTAGCAGATCTAGGAGGTGTTATCATGATTGCTTTAAGTTTACAAGAAGGAGATCTCATATCAGTATTATTAAATAGTCTAATTGCTGTAGTGATAACCGGAATTTTAATCGTTACAATATTTTTCAACATTTACATGCGAATACAAATTAAAAAAGTTAAAGTTGGACATACAGTAGATGCAATTATCGAAGATGGACAGGGAAATATAGTACTTATAAGGCGTAAATACCCTCCATTTCAAGGATTCTATGCTCTTCCAGGAGGGTTTATTGAAGAAGGCGAAAAGCCGCAACAAGCATTACTCCGAGAAGTTAGAGAAGAGACAAACTTAAATATAAAAATTCTAAAAAAAATAGGAATTTTTGATGAAAAAGGACGCGATCCTCGAGGAAACATTCATAGCACTGCTTTTAAATGTATGGTTGATGACACTTCAAATATGAGAAGCGGTGATGATTCGAAAGATGTAGAACTTGTCTCAATAGAGCGATTGAAAGATATAGAATTAGCATTTGATCATAAAAAAATAATAAGAGCAGCAAATTTATTAGATTAATCTCTATTTCTATTTTTTATTAACATAAGTTTCTTATTTATAGATTAATTCTTCAACTTCATAAAATTTTAATTAGTGAAGAAAAATGATAATTATACCAAGTCCAATAACAAAAAAACAACCCCAAATTCACAAATCTGTTTATATAGCTCCAACAGCAGTTATTATTGGGGATGTATCCATTGGAGAATTATCGAATGTTTGGTTTGGGGCAGTTTTAAGAGGGGATCAAGGACCAATTAAGATTGGAAAGAATACAAGTATCCAGGAAAATGTTACAATTCACATGGAGAAGGGGACATCTGTCAAAATTGGATCAAATTGCATAATTGGGCACCATGCGATGATTCATGGACCCGTAGAAATTGGGGATGGATGCTTGATTGGGATCGGGAGTAATGTGCTTCATAATACTATAATGAATGATGGTGCAATGATAGCTGCAGGAGCCGTAATTACTAACAGAGAAATTCCTACCAGACAATTATGGGCGGGTCTTCCGGCTAAACTTCTAAAAAATCTACCAGAAGAGGAAGAATTGATAGGTGAGAAGACTGCTAGTGATTATGTAAATAATGGCTTAAAGTTTAGAAAATTTTTTGAAAAGAATCCAGAGTTTACTAAATTTTAATTTTTTCTTTTTAATAAGATTTTCTTACATTGAGCAGATACATTTGTTATTTTTTACAATATCAATTTTATTAAATCTTAGATCTATTAAGTTAACCATCAAAACTTTATTTTCTAAGTTAGGAAGTCCTAAAGTTGTTTTTATCACTTCCAATGCTTCTAATGTTCCTAGGATTCCTGGAGTAATCCCAATTACAGGTAAAGGACCCTCATCTGGAGGTGTTTCTATTGGTGAGAAAACACATTGATAACAAGCGCTCTTTTTTGGATTAATAGTTATGATTTGACCATAAAAGTCCTTTATTCCTGCTATTACACATCGTAAATTGTTTTCAATGGCAATCTTATTAACTAAGAATTTTGTCTTAAAATTATCACTACAGTCTACAATGAAATCATAATCTATGTTCATTAAATATTTCTTGATGGAATCTTCATTTATGTAATCTTTATATGTATTAATCTGAACATCAGAATTAAGTCTCGATAACACATCTTTTGCTGCCTTTGCTTTATCCTCTCCAATTTGAGTTTCATTATAGAGTATTTGCCTTTGCAAATTAGAGATATCTAACACATCGTTATCAATTATTGTTAATTCGTTTATACCTGCAGCAGTGAGATATAATGCAAAAGGAGACCCTAAACCTCCCGCTCCAATTTGGAGAACCTTTATTTGTGAAAGTTTTTCTTGTCCTTCCTCTCCAATTTCAGGAGATATTATTTGCCTTGAAAATCTTTCTTTTTGACTCTCGGTTAAAATAATAAATCACTTATTTATAATATTTTTGACATTTTGAACAAATTCTTCAATCTCGATGAAAATTAAACCCAAATCAACATTTAAGTCAAACAAAGAAACGAAGATTATATTATCATCTATATCTACAACAATAAATTGATAGTCTTGATATTCTACAGTTATATTATTAATTTGATTAGTTCCTAAACTTGAAGTAGCTGTTTCGGTTGCTTGAAACATAGCTGCTGCGAGTGCCCCAAATCGCCTTTCATCAATATCTCTTGGTAATCGTGAAGAAATCAGTAGTCCATTACGATTTACTAATGCAGTACCTATTACTTCGCTAAAATTTTCTAATCGCTCAAGTTCTTCCTTAATATTTTTGATCATAAAATTATCAATTAAGATCATTTTTAATTAAAATTGAATTCTCTTTAGAAATTTGACGTAAATGAAGTTTTAAATTATTAGGCTTAAAATTAGTAAATTAGCCAATTATATTTATAATTTTAGGATCGATTTTATTCTAAACAATATGAATTAGCTAATTCTTAATTATTAAAATTTCTATCTATAGAAGGACTTCTTTCCATTAAAACTTCGATATCTGTTACGCCAACTTGGTTGTCTAAGTTTGGATGTGTTTCCAAAACCACAACTTGCACAAAATCTTTTTCGGCGATGGTAAGAGTGATTTCCACAACGCCTACATGTTTTATGAGTCGGAGCCTTATTCTTTTTTCCTTTACTCGGAGTTCCTTTTCCCATTAATTACCATCTCTTACTTATATATCCTCGTTTTCCTCTCTATGCATTAATTTTTCCTCATCCCCAGCAGCAAAAATTAATTTTTCCCGATCCTGTCCTATGAAAATTATAGAAGCACCTCTGATCATTACAGTTCCTAAATCCTTACTCCTTTTACCTCCACGTCCAAAATAGATCTCTTTAGCATCTGTTACTATTAAATTCATATAATTATCAAATCTAGTTAATTTTCCAGTTAAATAGGTATTCCAAATCTTTAATTTTATGCGGACAGAATCTTTCAAAATCGCTTTACTAAGTGTTCGTGATATTGTTGGTTGACTCATCGAATAATCTTCTAAAAATTATGCTTTGATAATTTTATGAATTTAAGTTAAAATAAATATTTTTTTAAATATTTGAGAATTTAGGATAATAAATTAATATAACGGGGATACATATGGCAAAACTCGCTTATTTTGATGCTGATGTTGTCACTCCAGAAGAAATTTTTATGGCTGCTGGATTCACTCCCTATAGACTTCTAGGAGATCCCATAATTGAACATGATAAAGTTAATGAGCATGTACCGCCTACACATTGTGTTTGGGCAAAGAATGTCCTTGAACAAGCGATGAGGGGTCTTAACCCTGATATAAAAGGAGTCATCACAAGCCATTCTTGTGATTGTACTAACCGAGAATTTGATATTTGGGTTGAAACAGTTGATTGTGACTTCCTATTTTATTTAAATGTACCATTAAAGAGAGATAAGATTGCTTTGAATTTTTTTTTAAATGATCTTAAAGAAATGATATCTCAAATCGAAGATAAATTTAAAATTAAAATTCATTCTAAAGAGATTAGCGATGCAATCAAATTAAATAATCAAATCCGTAAGTTATTAAAAAAAATCTCTGAATACAGAAATAAAATGATTTTGAAAGGATCAGAATTTCATGAATTAGTTAAATTATCACAAACAAAAGATAAAGAAAAAGTGTTAAACATTTTAAAAGAAAAACTGATTGAATTGAAAAACAAGGGTTCTTTTCCTGAAAAGAAAATGAAGCGGATATTGCTCACAGGTTCGGTTATCGATGATACAGATTTTTTGAGATTTTTAGAAGATAAAGGATTTCAAGTTGTAACAGATGATTTATGCATAGGCTCAAGATACTTTTGGAATACTATTGAGGAGGATAAAGATCCTATAGAAGCTATTGCTGAATATCATTTAAGCAAACCATTATATTCTACAAAAATGCCCTCTTATGAGAGATTTGAATTCTTGAAATTTTTAGCCGAAAAATATGAAGTAGATGGTGTTATTAATATTGCAATGAAATTCTGTGAACCTATGCTTTATGATCACCCATATATGAACAAAAAGTTTAAGGAATTGGAAATTCCATATCTCTTTATAGAAATGTTATATAATAGAGAACAGTATAAACAACTATCAACGAGATTCGAAGCTTTTGCTGAGATGATTTGAAGGTGATATGAATGCCAGAAAAGAAAAGTAAAATGTTAAACGCTACACAAGGATTGAAAAATATTATGGGTAGGCATTATTTAGCAATTGAACAAGCCTATCGAGATGGAAAGCCAACAGCATGGGCTACATCTGGATGTCCTGTAGAAATTCTCTATTCTATGGATGTCCAACCAATGCTTCCCGAAAATTCAGCTACAATTTCAGCAGCTCAGAAGTATTCTAAAAAATTTATTGAGTTAGCTGAAGAAGAAGGATTTTCTTATGACATGTGCAGCTATTTCAAGACTAATGTAGGGGCAGTAATTGAGGATGTAGACGTATATAAGGGAGGCATTAGAAAGCCTACATTTATGTTATCTAGTGATGTTATCTGTGATACTCATAGCCATTGGTTCCAAGTTCAAGCGGAAAGGTTTGGAGGTGTTCCACATTATATTATCGACGTACCTCATGTTGTAAGTAATACAAGTAAAAAACAGTTACATTACTTTAAAAAATATGTTCAAGAGCAGATGTGGGAGCTTCTAGATTTTATCCAAGAGCAAACTGGTAATGAAATTGACATGGAAAAATCAAAAGAGGTAGCTGCTAATTCTTATGATCTTAGTTCAGTCTGGAGAGATATATATGAATTAAGAAAAAATGTTCCCTCACCAATTTCAACAAAAGATACTTTTGGAGGGCTATTTCCATTATTTACCATGCCCGGTTTGAGAGCTCCAATTAAATTGTACAAGAGGATGTATAGAGAAGCTAAAGAAAGAGTGGAAGCTGGACAGGGTGCACTAGAGAATGAAGAATTTAGATTAATGTTTGAAGGAATACCATTTTGGTATCAACTTAAGTATTTCGCAATGTTAGAAAGATTTAATGCAGTTATTGTTTATGAACCTTATACTTTCGCTTTTTCTAAATTCTTTTCAAACCCATTTGAAGAATTTTCAAAGGAAAGGTTATTGAAAGATCCTATCGAATGCATGAGCGCGTTAATGCTAAGTTTCTGGTACATTTTTGATCTCGAAACTAGGGTAAAGTGGTTTAAGCAAACAGTGAAAGATTGGAAGGTTGATGGGGTGATAATGCATAATAATGTATCATGTCGACCTAATACTACCACTTTCTATGATTTGAAGCGCCGGTTAAGTGAAGAGGAAGAAATACCTTCCCTCATAATTGATAGCGACCAGAATGATCCAAGAAAATTTAATGAAGTTCAAGTATCTAATCAAATTGAAAGTTTTATTGAGATACTAAGAAAGCGGAAGAAACAATAATTTTTTTTATCCTTTTTATCTTTTCGTTCACATTGGTGAAATATAAAAAAGAGTTAAATATAAATTAATTCCTAAAATCTACTGAAACTAGATGATCATAATTGATTACCTAAATATTACTCCTTCAAGGGGAGTTAATTTAATATTTCCATCATAAGCTTCTGGATTTAAAGCTTTTCTATTAGGCAAGGTTGAAAATAAAAGTTTTGGATCTAGACAGGGGCTTTTAATAAGTAATTCCTTGTTTGAAAAATTTAGGTATATATAAAGTTCTTGTGCATCTTGAATCCTTCTATATACCAAGCACTTCTTTTTTAATTTCCCGATTTCAATGAACTCAAATTTCCCTTCTTGTAACGCGGAGTTTTCCTTTCTTACTCTTAATAATCTTTTATAAAAATTCAATAATGAACTTGGATTCTTTTCTTCATTGGAAACATTTATTTTTTTATAATTATCTGAGACTCTTAACCATGTTTTAGCCTCAAGATTAGAAGAAAATCCAGCATTAATTTCATCATTCCATTGCATTGGAGTTCTACATCTATCTCTCGTTAATGAAAATCCTATTAATTTTGCTATTTGAGGAACGGGGAATTTTGAAAATTTATGTCCTAATGGGTCTTCACTTTTTTTTAATTTAAAACTTACATTTGACATTCCAATTTCCTCACCATAATATATATAAGGAACTCCTCTCAATGTCAGTTGAAGTGTAGCTAATATTTTTGCTTTTTGAAAGTCATTTTTTAGGCATGAGAGATATCTATCTCGATCATGATTTCCAAGCACATAAGTAGGAGTATAGGGTAAAGGCAGAATTTGTTCAATTTTGGAGATGATTTTAGCAATTTTTATTGGACTAAAAGACAATGCTGCAGATGTAAACTCAAACAGAAAGCTCATATTTAGACCATTATTATTTGGACCATAATAATTTCTTAAATCTTTAATTGTACCAAAGGCTTCTCCAACCAAAAATCTCTCAGGGTCGTATTCTTCCATTATTTCTCGTAATTTTAACACAAATTCAAAAGTTTCAGGAAGATTTAAATCGTATTTGTGGAGTTGAAACATTGATGCTGCCTTTTTATCAGACAAAGTCAAAATCCAAGTAAAAGGATTATTTCGTAACTCAATGTCTTCATATATAGCATGCAAGATATCCAATCGAAATCCATCAACTCCTTTATCTAACCAAAATCGTATAATATCAAACATTTCTTTCTTGACTTCTGGATTTCTATAATTTAAATCAGGCTGGAATGGTAAAAAGTGAAAATAAAACCATTGATCCGTATTTTCATAATATTGCCATGCTGAACTTCCGGGTATCGCTTTCCAATTATTTGGTGGTTTCTTCCCACCAGGTTTTTTTCCATCACGCCATATATACCAATCTCGTTTTGGATTATCTTTATTTGAAGCAGATTCTAAAAACCAGGGATGTTTAATTGAAGTATGATTAAGTACAAGATCTAAAACAATTTTCATGTGTCTATCATGGATTTCTTTTAATAATTTATCGAAATCACTCATAGTTCCATATACGGGATCAATTTTACGAAAGTCTGATATATCATAACCGTGATCTTGTTGAGGAGATACAAAAAAAGGACTGAACCATATAGTTTCAATTCCTAACTCTTCTAAATAATCCAGTTTTTCAATAATACCTTGGAGATCTCCAATACCATTTCCAGTAGTGTCTTTAAAAGATCTGGGATAAACTTGGTATACTACAGTTTTTTGCCACCATTTATAAGATTTTGCAGCCATACATTATTTAACATATATTTATTTTAATATTTGATTAAAGATCAATTAAAAGATCTGGGTTAAGTATAGAATAAAAGGAGTTTATCTAAAATAAAGGAGTTTAACCCTAATTATATCTGTAATAAATTAATTTTAATTATAATTTTTATTAATTTGCTATTTTAACATGCGCATTAGGAGTAATTATCAAATATTGATCTCCAAGTCTTCCCATACTCCCTCCACTTTCTCTTAGGAAGGACTTTAAATCCTCTATTTGCCTTTTAAGCTCTGAAACATCAACATTTTCAAGGATTTCTTTTGCATTAATGATTAATATTTTTCTTTTTATTAATTGATTCTTTATATCTTCAACCTGATTAAGATTTGTAAAGTCATATTTTCTTATTATAAAATTCTGGAGTAATGAAGAATATTCCTTTGAAAAACCCATCGTTTCTTGTGGTGAGCCTAATAGCTCGTTATCTTCCTTTTTTCCCCAAAGTTTACCCATTAACATAACCTCAATATTTTTTCTGGAAGGAGTCTAAAATTCTTATAATCAGTGTATTAATAATCTCTAAGAAACATAAATAGAAGAAATATTGAGATGCATATCTGAATAATACACAGAAGACAGTGAGGTTTAGGAAAAGTTTTTATTAGTATATTTACCAATGTTTTAAATATGGATCTAATGAAAAATGATTTTATAGAATTTATTAAACAAAGAAAAAGTGTTAGGAGTTTTATCTATCAAAAAATTGATAAAGAGACAATACTAAACATTTTGGAATGTGCGCAATGGGCGCCGTCTGGGAATAATAGCCAACCATGGCGAGTTTGTATAGTAATTCATCCTACAGTTAAAAGAATGCTAGCAGAACTCTCTGAATATGGTGGTATTATTGAAGATGCATATGTTAATTTAGTAATATTCTTGGATCTTGAAAGAGGATATGATAGAGTAAAAGATCTTCAAGCTATTGGAGCCTTCATTGAAAATATTCTGTTGGGGGTTCATGCACTAGAGCATATTGGTGGTGTATGGATAGGAGAAATTTTAAATCGAAAAGACGAGGTTAATGAGATTTTTAAATTTCCAAAAGATAAATTTGAGTTAATGGGTATCATTGCCATAGGATATATCGATGAAGCTCGAGAAAAAGTACGTGAGAAAGAAAGAAATAGGCGTTCTTTAGACGAGTTTATCGATTGGTATTAAATAAATTAGTATATAAATTGATTTTCTAGTTCTCATTATTTTATTTTTTGGTCTTCTATAGATTCTACTAGGTAAGGATTGATAATACGGATCCCTATAACAAAAAATGATATTAAGGACCACTCAACAATAATTGAAATCATAAACGGAGCTTGAGGGCTAATAGTCTCCCAGACGATTCCTCCCAAGAATGGTCCAATAATCATTCCAATTGACTCAAAAAGAGTAATTGTACTAAAAATCTTTCCACGATGTTTGATTGAAACACGGCTAAGAACATTAATAAATATAAATCCAGCAGTTAACATTATTGTATTATCAAATATAAGTAAAAAAGAAAAAAACCATAAATCTTGAGTATAAATAATAAAAAAGGTTATAATACCTCCAAAAAAACTAGCTATTGAAATTCCAAGATAAGGATTAACTTTATCTGCCATTGTACCTAATTTAGGTGCTATTAAAGCTCCTATTAAAGCTGTTGGTAAATAAAACCAAGAAACTACAGACGGATTGCTATTAACATTTTCTAATATATATGGTTGAATATAAGGACGATAGAATCCAACATTTATTGCACTTAAAAAAAGTCCAGTAAAAACTAGAATAATTCCAAGCAAAAAAGCTTTTTTTAGCTTTGTTTCTAATGCTATTATAGGAGACTCCAATTCTTGTCCTGATTTAACTTCATCCAAATCTTCTGGATAAATGAATTTTTTATGTTCATCCACTTTTCGTGAGAATTGAATTCCTGCGTAAAAATTAGCAATTCCATATATTGGAATTGCACCATATATTATAAAATCATTAAGTGGTGTGAGAATATTCGCTATACTAAAGATAGTAAATCCTATTATTGTTCCAAGTACCATTCCGATGCCTAAGGCAAATCTTCTTTTTCCAAAAGCAGAAGATCGATGATATTTTGAAGATTTTTCAGAAATTATGGAATCCAATGGATTCCAGAAAATATATGCTCCCAGACCTAATAAAAATGCACTAATATACATCCCTATTAAAGAATGTAGTATTATTGAAGTATAGAGCCCAAAGTAAGATAAACCTCTACCAAAAGAACCTATCATTACTAAAATTCGCTTAGAAAAACGATCAGTTAAATATCCAATAAAAGAGGAACTTATTAAACCACCAAGAGTAATAAATGAAAAAAACAAACCAAGGTTTGGAGCAGGATATTTTAAAACCTGTTTAATTAAGTAAGCCATAATAAACTCGATAAAGAAGAAGCCGAGTGAATTCCAAACTACAATAAATATAACTGAATTGAAATCAGAAGTGAATTTATGATGGTACGGTATCAATTGCTTTTTGTCATTCTTTATAGTTAACCGCATAGGATTAATTTAAAAAAAAAAGCAAGGAAAAAAAGATTTACGTTTATGAAGATTCTTTTCAATTTATTAATCTGATTTAGGAATTTTTTTTAATTACTATTCTCGTTGTTTTAAATATACTCCTTCTTATAACCAGAAGTGAATTATCGGTGAGAAAGTCTCTCCAAGCCAATAAAAGAACGTAACCCAATATGTATAAGTAATACCAAGATACAAAAGGGCATATAAAGTAGCAAAAACAAATCCAAAAATTACATCTATTGGGAAATGTACTCCAAGGATTAATCTTGAAATTGCCATAATAATGTCCAATATAATAAATACAATTAAAATAATCCAAAAATAGTTTGTAAAATAATAAGCAAATATGAAACCAAAAAATAATATAAACGTTACATGCCCCGAAGGGAATGATTGCTTTTCTGATTCTTTCATTATGTAGGGAATTCTTATAAAATCATCGTGTTTCTTCACACCTTCTTTTTGAAGTGTAATAAATGGACGGTTTCTTTTAATAATTTTATATCGTATAATAATATGAATAATGATACTTTGTTCAAAACCACCAGTAAACAGAACCCAAAGATAATAATCTTTTGTAACATATCCGTAGAAAAACCATATTAACCATATCAATCCCCAAAAATACATAGAGCCAAAAAAACTATATAGAATGGCGAACTTTTTAGTTCTTCTGCTAAAATCACTTTTATAAATACTTAAGAATGCCCGGTGGTCCCAATCTTCTATTTTTCCAAGATATTCGGATAAGGTTGACATGATTAATTTTTGAGTTTATTCTGGGGCAGGATTTAGATAGTTTACAAAAATTGATATTTATACTTTTTGCTACTCTTAATCATCTGGATTAATTTTATTATTCCGAATATAATTAGTATTATTTCAAAGAAATAACTTAGTTAAAAGATTTTGAAAAACTTTAGAGTCATTTTCACGTCTATCATTAATATTTAGAAATCACTTCCTTCCAATAATTTGGAATTTTAAAAATTTGAAGCTTGCTGCACTTATTGTATTGGTATGTAGAATCAACAAGTATATATATTAGAATTTATTTTTTTAATTTATATGAATTAAACTTATGATTTTCCAAGAATTATGATGTAATTATGACTGAAAATAATGCATTCTCAGAAGAAAACCTAAGAAAAATTGCTGCGCAAAAAGTTAGTTTTAGATTCTCTGTTAGGATTCATGTAGCTATTTTTATCATTGTCAACATTTTACTTTTTATAGTAAATTTACTTTTTACACCGGGATTTTATTGGATTATTTTTCCCTTTTTTTCATGGTTAATAGGTGTCAATATGCACATTTTAGCATATCTCTTATATGCAAGAGGAGTTTATCCGATGGCTAAACGAGGAGTAATTTATCATTTTATATCTTTTGTATCTGTTATGTTATTTCTGTTTATAATTAACTTTACGACACTTTCTGAATATTATTGGGTTATCTTTCCTGCTATTTTTTGGGGTACAGCTGTTATTTTACACACAATAATTTACATACAATACTTTAGTGGTAAGGCTGAAGAAGGCGGGAAGCTCAGATCAAGAAAAGAGCGTGCAATTGAAAAAGAATTAGAAAAAATGAGAAAAAAACAAAAAAGGCAACAGCAAGGATAGTGTCAAAATGTGGTTAGGGAAATTTTTAGATCTTGAAGATGATATTGAAGAATTAAGTTCTCTTATTAAAAAGGAGATATTTGACAACCTTCAAAAAAGTAAACTTACTCCTCTTGAATTCACAATTATTGAGACAATTTTCAATAGTAAACAACTTTCTGGTTATGATTTAATAAAAAATTTAAATAGAAGTTTCGCAGGTACATGGGAAGCTCAATCTGGTACGATATATCCAATATTAAGAAAATTAGAAAAAGATGGATTTTTAAAAGCTAAGAAAGTAAAAAGTCCAATTGGACCATTAAGGAAAGTCTATTCATTAACTGAAGTTGGAGAAGAACTATTGAAATTTAAGGTAAACAAAAATTACTACGATCAACTTAAGTTTGTTGAAAATTTCTTAGTAGAACTCTCTTCAATATTTATTCGGTCATTTCCAAGTGTAGAACAGAGCCAAAAGATAGTAGAAATACAAGATGCCCTAAATGAAACTTTTAAAAATGTGATGCAAAATATTCCTCCAACATTAGAATTTAAAATAACATGTAATAATTGTGGAGCTGAAATTGGTCGAGAAGTTGCTTATTGTCCTCAATGTGGAAAATCACTATTTGATGAAAAAGAAAATAAAAAAAATTGATTAAATTAAGCTCTTTAATCATTCAATTTCGATACCGTATTTTCTGAATATTTTTTTAAGCTCATCATCAGCAAGGTGCTTTAAAATATCTTCTAATGGGCCTATAACTTCATCTTTTTTAGTAGTTCTGTTCTTAGATATCCTTCCCTCTTTCACTTCTAAAGCACTTTGAGCCCAACTAAACTCATCATTAAATGTGAAAAGAACTCCTTTATAAGCTCCTTCTGTTCCTCCATTTCTCGCAAGTGGTTTTTTTTCTACCGGTACCTCTGGGTCTTGTAAATAACACCAATCAAGTATTACCCATTCTAATTTTCTTTCGGATTCGGGTCTATCAGCGAGATAAAGACAATATGCATGACCTCCTACTTCTGTGTCGGAAGGGGCAAATACTGGATCTGCCAACACTTCTGCGGCGGCTACTTTTACACGCCAACTGGGAATTCCTGCATTGATTAATAAAGCTGCAATCAGGATTGCTCCATCCTCACAATCTCCAATCTCTGCTTGTATACTCTCGAATGGGAATAGCCAAAATTCTGGTACCTCAGCAGTTAAATCATCATATTTATATTTAAGAAAATTACACACGAAATCTTGTATTGCAAATGCTGTTTCGTTAGGAGTTTCTTTTCTTAAACCCACCTGGGTTATAACATGCCATAAAATTGCATCATTTTTTTTAATAAATACCTTAACATCCACATCGATTTGTTTCTTATACTCTTCTGCCCTCAATGCTCTGCCAGTGTATATGATTGGCGCAGTTTCCCATTTACTATTCCAATACTTTGGGCCAAAATCTCCATATTCTCCTTTAAATTCCTCGATGGGTACATAATCAACCTTAGGAATAGGTGATGGAGCAGGTTCCTCTTTCTTTTCTGGTTTCTTTGTGGGTTTCTTCACTTGTTTTTTCTCTGGAACACCTGAAAGGTTATTAGCATCCTTAATCCAATTTTCAATTTCCTTTTGCGAAGGAATTTTTGCGAGAGCTTTAGGATTATTTTTTTTTAACTGTTTTAATTTTTCTAATGTATTTTTTGGATTTCTATAAGCAAATTCCTTTATTGAATCTATACCAATAAGGTTTAATGCATTTGCCATTTCAGGACCCATACCTTGAATTTGCATTAGTTCTGCATGTTCCTGCCAAGTATCAAGGGTTTTTACAGCAACACCAACTTTTCTAGCAAGTTTTCCAATTTCACCTTCAGTAAGTGGAATTAAATCTTCTGTACTTGATATCCCTTCCTTTTCTAAAAGCTTTGCATGCTTTTCTTCTAATCCAATAATCTCTGTTAATTTCAATTCTCTCACTACTTATTATACAGATAATTTGAATTTGATTAGTAAAAATATTGTATGCTTAGTTTAAATTCTTTTTCTAAAAATACTAAAAATAGGATTTTTGGAGTCTTAATGAAATTATTCTTTAATTTAATTCATTTCGAAATGGATAGAAAATTCTTTTTTTAGCTATTCACTTTAAATGGGTAAAAAAACTTCATTTTCTACTAGATTATAGATTAAATCCGCAATATTCTCATTATTTAATATTGAGGATTTAGTTATTTCTTTAAATAATTTATCTAATAAAAATTGACCTTTTGATTTATGAGCCAAATCCTTTGCAGAACGGTATATACTTTTTAACCCAGGAGATAATTCTTTTCCTCTTGTTGAGCCTAATTTAAAAGGCAAGGTTAAATATAAATGGAACAAATCTGTAATTATTTTTTCTAAACTCAGTTTTGAATAAGGATCTTGTTGAAAAATAGAAATATCTCCTTTAAAATCAGTATATAAATCTTTGATTTCTCTTTCATATTGATTTTCGAATAATTTACAGAAAGATTTTAAAACTTCTCTGGTGTAAACTATTGGTTTTTGTTTTACTACGAAAGTAACCCACACTAATTTTCCTGTAGGTGTTATTAAATATTTACCTTCAAGTGTGGCTTGTTCAATTACACCTACTTCTATTGGTAAATCCAAGATCTCATATTGAATTGAACTTCGAAACATATCAAGGAAATCAGGATCGAAATCACCAGCTGTTTTGTAGTAAATAATCTCTCTTGATTCCCTATGAATTATTACGATATATTCAATTGACAATGCTAAAGAAAGATACTCAGAAATTGGAATCCTTACCTTTCACAGTGATTTCTTTTTATATTGAATATTATCTTTTTTATTTATAATTTTGCTCATTAATTAAAGTTAGAAATTATTAAAAATACCAATACTTTAAAATAGACTAAATTTTTATATACACCATTAACCCCTATGGCTTAAATTTAAACCTTGTTCCAATCTTTACTTCTTTTGAATAAATTTAAAATATTGTTTAACATACTATAAATTATACAATATTGTACAAAATTGGGTACTTAGAAATTCAAGGTGAAAAAGATTTCTGAAAAGCAAGATGATACTGAGAAAAAACTTTCTACGGAAATTAAAATAACAGACGAGGAGATGAGAAGGAATTATGATAAATTTCTTGGCATTACTTTCTTCGGATTTGAATTAATTATTATTAACTTAATCTATTTAGTGTTAGTATATATAACGATCAGTGTATCAACAGTTTACTATATAACGTTCTTTTTGTTAATTCCATTAGGTTTCGCAATAGGAGCCTATGGATTATATGGTATATATTCACGTAAGCGTAAACCAGAAAAATATAGTAAGGAAATTAAAATAACAGATGAGGAGATGAGAAGGAATTATAACAAATTTCTTGTCATTTCTTTCTTCGGATTTGTACCAATTATCATTAACTTAACCATCTCTCCTATACAGTTAATATTATTCAAGTTAATAGTGTTCATTTTGCTAATGTCATTAGGTATCGCACTAGGTGCCTATGGATCATATGGTTTATATTTACATAAGCAGAAACCGGAAAAATATAGAGAAATAATTGAGAAGAAACTTGAGAGAAAGATAAGCCTTCGTTTAAGGAAAAAAATGGGTAGGAAAAAGATAAGCATTGGTTTAAGTGGGTTTGGTGGATTTTTAAATATAATTATTGGACTTCTTAGTTTGTTTGGCATTGGATTATTTGGTATGGGGGGAAGTCCTTCTTCGCGTATTTTTTTTGGGATAACATTTCTACCTTCTGGAATTTTAGCTTTTGTTGGTGCATTCATTGAATTCAAAAGTCTAATAATTGGAGGTTTTTTATGTCTACTTACAGGAATTTTAACTATAGTTTTGCCTCTTATTGTCAATTATAATTATTTTTTCACCATGATAGCCTACATATTCCTCATTATCCCCACATTGTTAATAATAGTTGGAGGAATACTGGGGATTTTGGAACAAAAAAGTATGAAGTCAGAAAAAATTTAAATTAAAAAAAATATCTTCTCATGAATATACTCCTTCTCATCTCACTTCGAGTGAGAAAATGTATGAAAGATTGGTAAATTTAATGTTTTCTAATGATTTCAAAGTAGTTTTGCATCTAGGACAAATAATCCTTTTCTCAAATCTTTACCTTTCACAGTGATTTCTATGTATATTGAATATTATCTTTTTTATTTATAATTTTGCTTAGAACTTCTTAACATATTTCCCTAAATTCTGTATTTAATAAAACTATTATTTTATGAGATTTGAGAGATTATTGTAGAAAGAATTTTTGAGTAAACTAAAGATAAAATTATTTTAAATTACCAGTAATTTCTAAAAGTTTACTACTAAATCAATTTTTTTTACCACTATTTTTAAAAATCACTTTTAAATAATCTAGAATCATTTAATAAAAACAATAAACCATTCTCTAAAAAAAGTGAATATAATGAGAAAAAATATAATAAAAGTATTAGTTATACTATTGGTAAATATTTTAGCGTTATCTACTCTTGTTAGTAATCAATTTATCAATGAAGCACCCTCGTCCCCTGAATTATCTTCGCCACCCCTGAACCAATCACTTGTATTTGGTATGTCTTTTAACCCTATTGATTTAGATCCGCATTTATGTTATGATTCTACAAGTCAAAAGGTAATTACCCAAATTTGTGAAGGTTTATATAAATATAATACAACAGATCCATTATATCCATTAATACCGGTACTCGCTACAGCACTTCCAACATTTTCACCCGATGGTTTAAATATAACTATTCCACTTAGAACAGGAGTTATATTCCACGATGGAACTAATTTTAATGCAACAGCAGTGAAATGGAACTTTGATAGATTAAATTATTTCTTAAATTATTCAGGTAATCAGTATTTACCTGCACCCTTTAATATACCGCTTCCTTCAGATGGTTCTATCCAAAAAACCAAAGCACAAATAGTATATACTTTAAACGGTGTCCCTATTATAAATAGAACAGAAGTTATCAATCCAAATACCATAAAAATTGTGATGAATATACCCAAGGCGTCCATAATTAATATATTCACTTCTCATTCCGCCTTCTTTCTATCACCTACATCAGCCCAAAACCAAGGGAAAGAACTTAATTACCTCACATACAACGATGGTGATGTTTTAACTGGGACTGGTCCTTTTATCCTCCAAAATTATACTCTAAATGACGAAGTAGAATTTACTGGAAATCCAGATTATTGGCAGGGAGCTCCAATTTTAGAAGATTTAACATTTACAATTTTTCCCAGTACTACTGATTTAAATATGGCAGTATTATATGGTGATGTTGACTTATGTGATGACCCTAGATTCGATTTTGTGCCAATATTCGAATCTAGTGAAAATATAATCCTCATAGAAGCTGGACCTACTGTAACTACTAGCTATATGGGATTTAATGGATATATGGTGAATACAACATTCCGGAAAGCAATCTCGTATGTAATTGATTATACGTATCTAATCGATGTAATATCGTCAGGTAATGCTTACCGATTGAAATCTCCAATCCCAGCAGGTATTCCTATGTCAAATTACTCATTCAATTATCCTGTATATGACCGTGCATATGCCCAATCAATCATGCAATCCATGGGATATGGAATTGGCTTCACTACAGATGCACATTGGACTGCCGTAGCGGACAGTGGGGGATGGGGTTTTGGGTGGAATATTACTGCCCAATTAGAAGGCACATTTCGAAGAGATCAAGCTTTATATATTTCAGATTGTCTGAGATATTTAGGGATTAATGCTCCTGTAGTACAGATTTATTTCGCGGATTTACTTACATGTTTAGCGAATGATGTTGGAACCTTGAGAAGAGACAAAATACCAATGTATATGTTGGGATGGGGTCCTGATTATGTAGATCCCGAGAATTTTATTTCACCATTATATAGCAATAGGTCATCAATTTGGTGCAATACCTATGATTATGAACTAGAGCAACTAATGCTAGCTGGAGAAACAATAGTTGAACCTATAGCCAGAGAAGCCATTTATGACGAGATTCAACGGAAGTTGGTTGAGGAACTCTACTTCTTTGTATGGATCTCAACAGGCAAGAATTATGATGTGTATTATAATTATGTTCACGGATGGGTTCCTAACGCCATCAATAGAGTAGATTTTTATCCTGTTTATATCAAAGATACAATACCCCCAACAATCACTATATATAATCCAATTCCAAATCAATTATTTGGTACCAATGCTCCTGACTTTAGTATCACTGTCAGTGATCAATTCCCTATAAATTACACATGGTATACAATAGATGGGGGATTAACAAATTACACCTTTTCCGGATCAATAGGAACAATAAATCAGACCGCATGGGATAATGAAATTAGTGGACCAATTACTATAAGATTCTACGCTAATGATTCGTTTGGAAATATTGGCTTTGAAGAAGTAAATATCATAAAAGACATCGATGCGCCTATTGTTACAATAATCTCACCAACGCCAAATCAATTATGTGGAATTACAGCTCCTAACTTTAATATCCAGATTACTGAACCGAATCTTCAACAAAAGTTATATTCTTTAAACGGAAGGCCGAATATCACCTTTACCACAGAAACTCAATTTAGTCAAACAGAATGGAATAATATTGGAAATGGTACAGTAACAATAGTTTTCTATGCTATAGATGGGATGGGAAACGTAAATTCAAGCCAAGTTATTGTCAGAAAAGACGCAATTATGCCAGATATTACAATTAATTCTCCAATTGCGAATGAGGAGTTCATAGATCCCCCTGATTTTACTATTTCTATAATTGAAGAAGATTTAGACTCTACGTGGTATACAGTAGAAGGAAGCACAACCCAATATCCATTCACAGGATTAACTGGAACAATTGATACAGATGCATGGGATGGTGCGGATTATGGAGAGATTACTATAACTTTCTATGCTCAGGATAACGCGGGCAACGTTGGCACTGAAAGCGTAACTGTTGTAAAAAAACCCCCTACCAGAATCCCAGGATATAATGTGTTGATAATATCTGGTATTTTCTTAGCCACTCTTATCATCATAACGCAGAAGAAAAAGATAAATCTTAAAAAATAGCTTTTATTTTTTTTTATTTTTTTACTAAAATCCTTATAAAACTAGAAGATTAAACCTTAATTACGTTCTTAAATTTAATTTTTAAACCTTATAGGATTAGCAATTATTAAATATATAAGAAGAATTAATGAATAATATTGTGTAGGTGAAAATCTATACATATTCAAATCCAAAATTAATAATTTTAAAAGGTCAAGAAAAATGCTTTTCTTAACATATTGGGAATTAAATCCAGAATTCGATCCTTCAGAATTGGCTGAAATTGCACAAAAACTCATGAGTAAAAAACTTTATCCAGTTGAAGGAGTTAATCAAATAGGTTTCTACGTCAGCACATCAGATTATTGGGGAATTACTATAGAAGAAGCTCAAAATGAGGAACAGTTGGCAAAAGGTTCAATGATGTGGAGACTTGCTAAACCAGGATATATCACGGTAATGAAAACAACTCCTGCTATGGACGCTATAAAAATAATACCTCTCGTAATAAAATTAAAAAAGGAAATAGAAGGTTAAATTTAGATCACTTTATAACTATAAATCTTTTTTTTTTGTTTTATTTCGAAAATTACTTGTAGAACTATAGAATAAATTATTTGTTTTAGGGATAATTAAGTTTATATTATTTGCTTTAGGATCTCCTGCATCTGATAATGTTTCTAGGTGCGGTAAGGATTTCCAAAGTACATGCGGTAGTATCCCCGATAGGAATCCAGATCTGGAATTTCTAATTCTGCTCTATGTTTTGATTTTTTTAGCTTTATTTCTTCCTTTTTTTGCTTTTTTTTTGCTTTTCGAATCTTTTTTTCCAAATTCTTGTTTTCTATATCCATTTTCTTTAGAGTAATGATGTTTAATCGTTACTCTAGGATGAATTTCCATACATATATGTTTGTAACGTATATAAAAGAAATCTCCCCCTTATGAAACTATTTAAAGATAATAAAATAAAAATCAGATTATCTTAATAAAAAAAAATGAATTAATATTATGTTTATAAAGATTTACCTAATGCTTTTATAGCATCTCGCATTCCATATAGAGGTTCTATCTTCATCGAAAATCCTTCAATCTTCCAAAATGGAACTAGTAAATCAGCGATTGCTGTCATTGCATCGTCACCCTTTCCTTTTTCGACCATGACAAGACTGTAACCCTTTATGCCTCGATCTTCATCAACAGTTGTAAATGTTTGCCATTTCTTTATGAAAGATGGAAATTTACCTCTAACCTTTTGAAATATTTCAAACCATTGATTTGTTTTATTATATGGAGTCCACTGGATAACCATAAAAATCATTACTTTTTCTACCCTCTTTAACTTTTTGTAAGAATTTTTTATTTGACAATTTTTATTATTCCCCCGATAATATTTAAGCTTTTACACTTTTGGTGAAAATTGTCTTAAAGTTATAAAGACAACTCCAGCTATAGATGCAACAAAAATAATAGTTCTCATAATTAAATTGAAAAAGGAAATAGAAGGTTAAATTTGGATGAATTTGAAATTTTAAATCTTTTTTTTCAAACTAATTAAGACTTGAAAAATTTTTTACTTGTTGTTAAAGTTCCTTGATCATATTAGTAGTTATTTAATCTATTATTCTAACATTAAATAATATTTAAGATATAAAAAAGTGTGGAGAGGGTGAGAATTTCTGCTGTAACCGATTCGGTTAAGCAGGATTCGAACTCACGAAGGCCTTTTGGCTCTATAGCTAAATGCTGATGATTTGCCACTGGATCTTAAGTCCAGCACCTATAGTCTTGACCCATTTTGGTGTAAAATGGCATTTGACCAAACTCGGTAACCTCTCCATGGTTTAAGTGTTAACACAATATTTTTAGATATTGTAATTCTAAGCTTTTAAGGGTAACAATAAATCAAAGTTATAATTTTAATTTAAATTTTTTCTTGGTTTTATTTATATTAGGAATTTGATTTGTGTTAATGGTTAGATAAGGTATACATAAAAATAAAAAGAAATAAATAAAAGTAAGATATTAAAATAATAACATAAGGATTATTCTATAAAGTCTAGAATTAAATTTTCAAATTCATTGTAAAATTTTTCAATTTAATGGTATAAGATCATGCCTGTAGGTATTCTCGTAATTCACTGGGATAATGAGATTGGTCCTATTAATGAAGGTTTTTATCCAGATACCTTAAAAATAACCAATAATCTCCTAACACAAGTGTATAGTTCACATCGATATCAATCTTTGAAACCTGGCTTTGCTTCAATTGCTCTTAAAAATAATAAAGTAGTATCCTTTTTCTCTGGAGTTGGACAAGATTTTATTTCTGTTGAAAATTATGTTGTAGCACTTCTGCTTCGCCGAGATGAGAAGCCTGGTAAATATCGTGAAATATTAAAAACAATAGCCGCTGAAATACTTGAAAAAATTCCAAATGAAGAATATAAAGAGATATTACCTGATTTATATGATAAGTTAGCTAAGGTTTAAAGAGATTTATTTTAAAACTTTATTTTATTATGAAGATACTTTTTAGCCAGAGTATAATCATTAAGCCAAGATTTTATAACAGTAAAATCAAAAATATTTTAAACCTCCTCTTCTCTTTTTACTACGATTTTTTTTCTCTCATCTGTTTCAATAAGACCGATGTTTTCAAGTTGTTGCACGTTTCTTTTTACTGTAACAATAGGGATACCCAGGGCATTTTTAAGATCTTCTAGTGTAATCCCCCCTACTTCTTCAATAATTAAAAAAGTTTTAAACAACGGGTCTTTTTCCATTATGGGTTTTAGTTTATCATAAAAATTTATTTTATCAATATTATCTTTTTGAAGGGTCTTTATTTCATTAAGCTGTTTATTTAATTTTTCAATTTCATCATTTGCATCTCGGTTTGCATCACTTAATTCTCCTACTTTAGCAATTAGTTCATCATATTTTGATCTCATACTTTCAAATCGGGAAGCAAAATCTTTAGCTTCCGATGTTTTTTCAGTAGAAATTAACTTACTATCCATTAAAAACGTATCAAGTTTAGTTATTTCTTCTTTTAATTCCATTGTTTCTTTTCTATGCTTCTCTTCTAGTTCTTGTATCATCTTAACTTGTTCTTCTTTAAATTTATCTGTAAATGCTTCTAATTCTTGTATTTTATTTTCCAAACCTTTCATCGCTTCCTTTTTTAAGATTATTTCTGAGTTTTTTTCCGCTAACTCTGCTCTTAAATTACCTATTGTTTCATAAGCTTCTTCTAATTTATTTTGAGTAGGAACAATTTGTTTTTTTACTAATTCTAATTCTTTTTGAGATTGAGCAATCTCACCTTTAGCATATTCTAATTCAAGCTCCTTTTCATTTATAGATTGTCGCTGTGCACCAATTAGTTCTTTGAGTTCAAGTATATCTTCTGGGATATCTGACATCTTTGAGATTTTTCCTTTTTGTTCTTCGATTATTCCTTCTTGTTCACTTATTATACGTTTTTGGCGTTCTACTAATACAGTTAATTTATCAATATTTGCTTTCATAGTAGCAATTTCTTTTTCACTGGATTCAATGCTGTCTAATTGTTTTCTTAAATCTTTTGGCATTGGTAATAATCTCTATAATTTAATTTAAAATCGATATTTTTATGATATTTATATAACTAAAAGATTTATTAATTTTTTTAATCAAAACTTATAACTATTAAGAGAGATTATTTTTAAATAATTTTCGAAATATAGGGTCATATTTCTTTCCAACAGCTATTTTTTTAGTTATTATAATTTACAAATCAATATAAATCCTTGAAGCTTTTAATTAATATTATGGTGCGGATAACACCCTTAACACCCTATGTTCCTATTAATCCAGAAGAATTTTGTACAAATCCATATGACATTATCAGTAAAGAGGAAGAACTAAACTTAAAGAAAAATCCTAATTCATTAATACATCTTATTTTACCAGATGGAGATGTGAACGAAATTTATCAGAATGCTGCAAAAGCATATAATAATTTTAAAGAGAAAAAGATCATTGAAAAAGAGGAGATTCCAAGTATATTCGTATATCGGCAAGAATCTCCACAATTTAATCATCAAGGTCTGATAATAGGAGTAGCTCTTCAAGACTATGAAAATGGTAAGATTGTAAAACATGAATATACCAGAGAAAAGCCATTAAAGGATCGTACAAACCATATTTTAGCATCTAAGGTTGCTGCTGGTTTGGTTTGGACTGTATTTCAATCAAATGGAAAAATTAATAATCTTATTGAAAAGATCAAAAATAATAAACCAAAATTTGATTTCAAGAAATATAATTATCGTCATTTAATATGGCAAGAAACTGATTCGAAAATTATTCAAAAACTAAAAAATTTATTTAAGAAAGAAAAAATTTACATTGCTGATGGACATCACAGAGCTGCAAGTGCTGCTGAATATCGTAAATTTCAGTTGAAAAGACTTAATGTACATAAGCAACGAGAAGCACCTTGGCAATTTTTATTATCGTATGTAGCCTCTGACGATCAAATTCGAATTTTACCATATAACCGAGTAATTAAAAAATTACCATTAAGTGAAAACAAGTTTTTAGAAAGATTAGAAAATGATTTTGAAATCATTTCTATGAACCATGCTTTCAACCCTGAGAAAAAAAATGAAATTACTATATGTTTGAAAGGGCATTGGTATAAGTTAGTAGTTAAAAATAAAAAGTTTAAAAATAAAAGAGATAGCTTAGATGTTACTATTCTTCAAGATAAAATCTTGGAGCCAATTTTAGGTATAAAAGATCCTCGATCTGATGAGAACATTTTCTTTGTTGGAGGTATACAGGAACCTAAAGAAATGGAGAAATACATTATAGATCAAGGAAATGATTTATTTGTAAATTTATATCCCGTAGATATCAGAGATTTAGAATCTATTGCAGATAAAGGAGGAGTAATGCCCCCAAAGAGTACTTGGTTCGACCCAAAAATCCTCTCGGGTTTGATTTTACACGATTTAGAAGGAAATTAAAAAAAAAAATAGTTGATTATTTACTTTTTAGATAATTGACTATTTTTTCTGCAACCATAGTAGCTGCAGCTGTTTGATTTTCAATACTCTGGGAAGCAATATGGGGTGTTAATACAAGATTCTCATCCCACTTAATTAATTCTTGATCCTTCAATGGTTCTTCACGATATACATCAAGAGCCGCACCAGCTATATCTTTGTTCTTTAAAGCTTTCAATAATGCTTTATCATCTATTAAATTACCTCTTGCAGTATTAATTAATATTGCATCTTTCCTCATTAAGTTTAATCGTTCTTCATTGATTATATTCTCAGTTTGGGGTGAAGAAGGAAGATGTAATGAAATAATTTGTGCTTCTTTTAATAAATCTTCAACCGAAGAATAAATTGAACATCCAATTCCTTTAGCTTCATCAATAGCGACTTGACCTTTACTAAATCTAGAATAAACACCAACTTCCATTCCCATAGCAATCGCTATTTTTGCTAAATGTTTTGCAATATTTCCAAAACCCACTAAACCAAGTTTTTTACCATTTAATGTATAGCCTAAACATTCATTTTTTTCCCATTTTTCTTCGTGTGTTGTACGATCTGCAAAAGAAATTCTTCTTGCTAATGTTAACATTAAGCCCAAGGCGAATTCTGCAACTGAGACAGCGGGAGCTTCAGGTGTATTTATAACTTCAATATTCATTTCCGCAGCTTTTTCTTGATCCACGTTATCTAAACCAACCCCAGCTCTCCCTATTACTTGCAAGTTTTTAGCTCTTTCCAATACATCGGAAGTTAATTTTGTTCTAGAACGAATTACAATCCCATCATACTCTCCAATCTCATTTTTTAGTTCTTCCTTATTTATAGTAAATCGTTTTATAACCTCAAATCCATTATCTTCAAATATTTTAATTCCGATATCTTCAAGTTTATCACTAATTAATATTTTCATTTCCATCACAAGGATTAAATTAATTCAAATTGAATAAAATTTTAAGTTTTCAAATCTTTAAAGAGTTTTTGTTATTCTAATTAATTTCCTTTTTTATTTTCATATCCTATTAAGAGAACTGATATTTCTAAAAAGAAATAAAATAAAAAAAAAGAAGTAATGAGATTTAAAAAATCTCTATTTTAACTCATTTATAATCTCTTTAAGTATATCCAACAGTTTTTCAAGATCTCTAACTTGAATTTCTCCCATATGACCTATTCTAAACGTTTTATTTACTAAAGAACCATATCCATTTACAATTTTATATCCTTTACTTGTAAGACTCTTCAACATAGCTGGAATATCAAGATTTATTGTATTCTTTATGGTTGATACTGTATTAGACTCATAACCCTCTTCTGGAAACATTTCTAATTCAGAGTTTTTTACCCACGTTCTTGCATACTTTCCCAATTGCTCATGTCTGATGAACCTGTTTTCTAAACCCTCTTGATTTAAAATAAAGTCTAATTGTATGACTAAACCTCTGATCTGGGGAATTGGAGGTGTAGTTGGTGTTTCATTATCTTTATTCTTTTTTATTGTAGTTAAAAAGTCAAAATAAACACCTCTATTTTTAACTTGAGCTGCTTTATCGAGAGCATTTTCAGAAATTGAAGCAACAGCGATTCCGGGTGGTAATGCAAAACACTTTTGAACTGAAGCTAAAAATACATCTATATTTAATTTATCAACTTCAACTTTAACACCACACATAGAGGATGTTCCATCAACACACACAAGAGCGCCATGATCTTTAATTATTGGAATAAGTTCATATATAGGATTATAAACACCTGTTGAAGTTTCATTTGATTGCAAAAAAACTACAGAATATTTATCTTTTGACAAAATATCTTGCAAAAACTCTGGTTTTATAGCATGTCCCCATTCTACCGCCTCTTTAACGGAACTTTTTCCATTTTCTAATCCAATTTTATACCACCTTTCACCAAAATCTCCAATTGATAAGAATAACCCCTTTTCATCATCTTTAAGCAAATTTCGGACGCAGGCTTCCATTATTCCTGTTGCACTAGACGCAAAAATTGCACACTCATTTTTAGTATATAACACTTTTTGAAGTCCTTCTTTTGCGATCTGATGCATTTCTCTATAGAATGTAGAACGATGTGTATCATTAGGCATTGCCATTGCCTTCAAAACTCGATCAGGCACATAAACAGGTCCAGGAGTAAATAGCGTCAATGGTGAACCTTTATCTTTATTAAAATGAATATCAGCCATAGCTAGTACCTTTTTTTGATTTTTTAAAATTTTTTTATTTAGGATAAGAAATTAACTAGTATGATTTGATATAATCTTTATCATTTTTTATCCATATATGAGAATAGTCAAAATTCAAGGAATAATAATAACTTTTGGTTAAAATTATTCTTGTTTTCAAATTTAAAATTATATCAAGACTAACTCAATTTGAAATATTTATTTTATCAATAACAAAATATTATTCTATTATATTTTTTTTAATATTAAATTTCCATCCGTATCGATAAATACTAAATAATCAGAGACTATATATAGAAAGAGTTTAAAATTTCTTAAGTGTACAAGAGATAATCCATATTCACTTAAGTATAATGCAGCTCTACTTAAAATATTGAATAGGAGAGTAAAAGAGAGAGCAACAATATTAAATAAAAAACTGTCCAATTCATAAAAGATCATTAAAACGCAAATTATTAAAGTAACTACACCAATAAAAATACTCATAATCCGATGCGTTATTGCGTAACTATCAATTAGATATCCTTTTATAATGCCTGCAAAACCCACAATCATTATAGGAAAAGCATATAATGTGATCATAACTTGCATTGGTATACCAACCTCTATTAAAATAAAGTTTAACCACGTGACTGAAATCATTATGTAAATAATTCCAAGTAAAGTCTTATTAATATTTCCAAATTTATACTTTCTTTTCGTATTAAAAGCAGTTATAATTTTTATGAATCCACTAACTCCTAAAGACACAAAGGGATAAACAGCAATAGCTAATAACGCTTCTAAGTGAAAAAACATAAAAAATAATATATAACTGATAACAATAAAAATAGCAACATAATCATCAGCACGAATTTTTTTTTTATTGACTAATTCTAACCGCATGTTCTCGTTTTAAAAATAATATTTCATTATATAAAAAATAAATAATGCATTCCATTATTTTTATTTTTCATCACAAAGTTATTATATAAATCAAAATATTAAATAAGAATTATTCTATATCAAACTTAAATTTATTTAATCCTATTATAATTCTATAAGAAAAGAATGATGTAATTGCCGACTATAATTAATATAACTGCAAGTAGAAATCTTTTGCGAAATTTTTCTTTTAAAATTAAAATTGAAAAAATCTGTTGAACCATAGGTGTATTAACCGTAAATGTAGAGGTTAAAATTAGTCCATTAATTTCAGCAGCTTTAATGTATACAGCATCTGCGAAACCTAAAGATAAGATCCCTGCAATTCCAATATAAACAAAATATTTTATTTTTTTTCTATTTTCTTTTTTAAATCCCCCGTAATATTCTCGTTGAAATATTCCTAAAATAGCAATTGTAATCATACCAAAAACTACTCTAACAAAATTTGATACAAACACATCTCCAGTTAAAACTCGAGCTTGATTAAATGAAACATAAGCTAAACTCCAAAAAAATGCTGTACCAATTGCTAATAAAACCCCAATTATTATATCTTCTGAAATTTTTTCTTTTATCTTTCTCTTTTCATGAATTTTTTCAGACTTGTCTTTTGAACTTAAAATAAAAACACTTGAGAGTATTAACGCACCACCCACGCAAATTGAAATTGTAATTTTTTCACCGAAAAATGCAATAGAAAAGAAAATTACAAAAATAAGTGAGAGTTGAACTAAAGGATATGTACGTGATGCATCTATTTTCTTTAATGACATATAATAAAATAAATCTCCTATTGTAACACTTAGACCAGATATAAGGCATGCTATTATATAATCTATTAGCTTTTGAGAACTGAGATCTGTTATGAGATAAAAGTTACCAAAGATTAAAGAAAAAATAAGGGTTCCTAGACTAGTACAGCAAAGTCTAAAAAATAAATTAGCTTTTGCTTCAGTTCTCCTAAGCCCCCATTTATATACTAATGATGCTAGAGCCCAAGTAAAAATGGCATCAAATGTTAAAATAAAACCTATTAACTCAACCATTTAAGAAATTAAATTTAAAAATACTATTAAAGTGTTTTTAAAATAAATTTAATCTTTAGATTTTAATTTCAATATGAATTCTTTTGGTGGTGCTTTATTGAAGAGAAACATATTCACTACATTTTCCCTAAAATCATCATCTTTTTCAGCAATCTCACAAATTTTTGAAAAGTTCCTCCCCTCGTTTTCAAAACAAAAATCAGAGATTGATAAGGTTAATTTATAACTACGTGCAATTTTTCTTATTGATGGATGAAATTTATAATTTTTTAATGTATGGGCTGATATCTTATCACTTTCTAATGCTTTAATTGCTGTTTCAGCAGCGACTTTTCCTGAGAGTATACCTGGGCATATACCTTCCCCACTGATTGGATTAACAAAACCAGCAGCGTCTCCTACGAACATTAAATTATCACCATATAAGCTCTTATCTATAATTCCTTGTCCTGGTAAAGGATAAGAACCTTCCCATACTTTTTTATAGCTTCCTTTGGGTAGAAATTTTTGAATATTTGAGTCATTTAAGAAATCGTTATAAATTTGGTTTAAATTATACTTTATGTTATCTTCCCCCATTGTACCGCATCCTATATTAAATTTCTTCTCATCTAATGGAAACAACCACCCATAACCTTTATATGACTTAAAAAAAAGAGAGATTGTATCTTTGTCAATTTTATTTTCACCTTCCATTATCGCACATTTTGCAAGCATTATATCTTTAGTCTTCCATTTTTTCTTCAAACCTGATTTTAGTGCTAATTTTGAACTCATCCCGTCTGCGATAACAATAATATTCCCTTTATATTCTTGTATTCCTGAAGAAGTTTTTGTTTTTATCCCAATTCTCTTATTATTTTTTATGATAAAATCATAGGATATATTCTTATCAAATAATTCAGCACCGGCATCAATAGCTATATCTCTTAAGAGATTATCAAATTCCAATCGATCAACGTTTATTGAATAATCCAAAGCTCCTTTCCATTCATATCCAAATTTATGATAATCAGCAGAATATATTGAAATTTTATTGATACGATGAAAATTAAACTTACGTAATTGAGGATAATATTTAAAAATCCTTGAATTCACTGCACCACCACATGGTTTACGCCAATTTGTATCTTTTTCAATTAATACCACCTTAAATCCACTTTTTGCCAACACTTCAGCACATTTTGAACCAGCTGGTCCTGCTCCAGAGATCACTACGTCATACATCTTAAATCGTTAAAACATAGTTTTTGTATACTATTTAATTTATACAATCATAAAAAACTTAATGCTAAAAGGATTAATAATTAATAAAAAATTAAAAAAAATTATAAAAACAAGAGTTCTTTAATGAAATTATGAGAAAAGAAGAATTATTAAAGCCAATTGATTCTGAGTTTATAAGAAATTCAAAAGATACTCTCTCAAGAACTCAAAAAAATAATGTTCAAACTTTTAAAACTGGGACTACTACAGTAGGATTAACATGTAAAGATGCCATTATTTTTGGAACAGATAAAAGAGCTACAATGGCTTATTTTATAGCAAGTAAAATCTCTGAAAAAGTCTATAAAATTCAAGAACATCTTTGGATGACAACAGCGGGAGGTGTAGCTGACACTCAATACCTTATAGATATTTTAAGGGCTGAAACAACCATTTATCAATTAGGACATGATAGTCGACCAATATTAGTAAAATCTGCCGGTAAAATGTTATCAAATATATTATATCAAAATAAAATGTTTCCTTTTGAAGTAGGTTTAATGCTAGGTGGAGTTACAGAGGAAGAAGGCCCTACACTCTTAGATATTAGCGCTTATGGTTCAATTTTACCTGAGAAATATTGTGCTGTTGGAAGTGGACAGAATTTTTCTTATGGAGTTTTAGAAGCAAGATATAAAGAGAATTTAACTATTGAAGAGGGTAAAGAAATCGTAAAAAAAGCGGTAACTTCTTCAATAATACGTGATATGGCGAGCGGGAATGGAATCGATATTGCTGTAATTTACAAAAACAAACCCGCCGACAGAGAGTTTATACCGATCTAAAATTACTTCTTTTAAATTGTTGTCATAAGAGTTTTTCTCTTCCTATTTAAGTTTTATCTATTACAATTTTCATTTAAAAAAATTTAAAAGAAAATATTTAATAATTGTGATAGCATAACTTTATAAAATTATATTATATATTCTTAAGCTAGAAGGATTATCTCTTAATAGAACTTGAAATTATTTACCGATATTGGTACTAATCAATAGAAAACAAAAAATTAGCAACATATTACAATGCCTTATGAAATTATAGTGGATTTATCTCACAAGGAAAAACTAGAAGAGTTTCCAGAGTTCGCTCTTGGTGAAGATGATTTTGAAATAACCTATATTGATAAAAATGAAGGACCAATAGATTTTGAAACGCTTGAAGATTTTGATATTTTATTCATAGGAAATATTCAACACTCTAAAAATGACAAAAAAGATAAATTTTCCCAGGAGGAATTACGAGCAATTAAAAAATATATCGGAGAAGGAGGAGGTTTGCTATTAACAAGTGGAGAAGGGGGTGATGGGGATATACCTATGAAAAATGGATCGATTAGAGTATTGTATAAAATGACAGGCGTTCGAAGATTTTGGAATGGAGTTATTCATGAAGCTCCCTCAAATTATCTTATAAAAAAGAAGAATCTATTAATAACAGAATTATTTAATCATCCTATAACAGAAGGGATCTCCGAATTAGTTTTACCTAATTGTACTTTTTTTACATTAGCGGAAGAGGAAGTAGAAGATCTAATTGTAACATCCGAAAAAGCAGAATTTAAATATTATTCTGATGATGAAATTAGTGCTCTCGGACCAGTACCTATATGTGTTGTTTCTGAATTCTACAACGGGAGATGTGTTACTATAGGTTCATCAGATTGGCTTTTGGAAAATGATTTTGGTTTAGATGCTGGAGATAATCTTAAATTTCTGTCAAATATTATCGAATGGCTCTCTTTTGAGATTTAGCTATAAATATTAATTTTTCTTTACTATGGTTTTTAGAATTCTTCGGCCTGATTCTTTATCAGTCTGGAATGAAAAGGAAATTCTTAGACGATTTTCACGATATAGAGGGATTATTGATGGGACTCAATTAGCAAGATACTTAATTGCTAAAAGTGTAAAGTGCGATTTTAACTTAAATGACTCTGTAGAAAAACTTGAACAATTACTCAAAGTAAAATCACTTGAGTTTAATGAACTACTTACTGAGGATTTTGATTATTTAAAAAATCGTGTTGTTCATGAAATTAATTATATAACTCTTGCTGAAACAATAGCGTTTAAATATCTAGCAAATTGTATTTTCTGTGAGAGACAATGCGAAGCAAATCGTATAAGTGGCGAACAAGGTTTCTGTTTAATTTTAAAAGATTCTTACGTATCTTCTGCTTTCCTTCATATGGGCGAAGAACCCCATTTAATCCCGTCTGGCACAATTTTTTTTCAAGGGTGTAATTTTGGATGTGTCTTTTGTCAAAATTATGATATTTCTCAAGCATGGAAAGGGAGAAAAAATATTGAAGATATTTCTCAGAAAGTTAAAAATATTCAACTAGCAGCTATTGCTGAAAAACTTGTTGATAAAGGAGCCATAAACATAAATTATGTGGGAGGAGATCCCATTCCAAACATACACACTATAGTAGGGAGTTTAAAATTTCAAAAATCTAATATCTGTCAGTTATGGAATTCAAATTTTTTCTTAACTGAAAAATCATTATCATTAATAATAGATTTTATGGATTTCTGGCTTCCCGATTTTAAATATGGTAATAATCAATGTGCGAAAAAGTATTCTGGTATTGATAATTACTTCAATGTTGTTGCTAGAAATCATAAAAGCGTCCATGATAAGGGAAGCGGAGAGATATGTATCAGACACTTGGTTATGCCAAATCATATTGAATGTTGCACTAAGCCAATATTAGATTATGTTGCTAAGGAACTTCCGAAGGCTGTATTGAACTTGATGGGGCAATTTCGGCCACAGTGGAAAGCCTTTGAATATCCTGAGATAAATCGAAGACCTACTTTACAAGAAATGCAAGAAGCTAGAGATTATGCTGATAAATTAAATATTCTCTGGAAACCTGTTTCTTAAATATTATAGCATTTTTTAGTCTCTGACACATAAAGTTTCAACTTCTTTAATTTCTTTCGGAGGTCCCGGGAGTATCTCGACGCCATCTGCAGTAATTAATACACCATCCTCAATCCTAATTCCAATTCCTTCCTCAGGAACAGTGATGAATGGCTCAATTACTATAACCACACCTGGTTCAAAAGGATTATCATTCATAAACCATGAATTAGCGTCATGGATATTTAAACCAACTGGATGACCACACGTCCCATATCCATATTTGTCTACCCCATATTTCTTAAAAGTTTCATAAACTGCATTATGGGCGTCTCTTTGTGTTGTTCCGGGTTTCATTATAGCAATCGCTTTTTTCTGGGCTTCGAGAACAATTGAATAAAGTTCTTTTTGCCTATCAGTGAATTTCCCATTTGCAGGAAATGTTCTACTAATATCCGAACTATATCCCTTATATTCCACCCCTCCATCGATAAGTACGAGATCACCATCCTTGATTTCTTGGTTATTATCCATGTAATGTCCGATAGCGCTATTCTTTCCAGCAGCAATGATGATATTACTCTTATATTGATCATGCCAGTTACCACTTACTAATTTTGGATCGCGAATACTAATTTCATAATCATAAATAGCTTTACCTAGAGATTCATTAACTCCAGGTGTAAGAGATCTCATAATTTTTTCAAAAATTTCTGAGTGTATTTGAAAAGCATGCCGAAGACATTCGATTTCATAAGGATCCTTAATCCATCTCATTTGATGAATAAGAGGCGCAATATTTTGAAATCGAATCCAAGGAAATCGCTGACAAATTTCATTTATTTTCATGGTATTTGGTGTAATCGGCATTTCGAGTTTTGGTCTAGCAGCAATATTACCCCAAAAAAGGGACTCTGACATTAAATTTCTCATCAAGATTTCTGGAAATTTGGAGAGTGATTTAATAGTATTTATCCCCGTTTTCTCTTTTACATTTTCGATTGCTTCGCTTTCCCCATCAACAAATTTCTCTCTCTCACTCAATTCGCGTAAAAAAAGTACTTCATTAACAATTCTGCCCCTTCCTAATTCGGGTGTTTGCTGGGTTTCAAAAATATCAATTTTCAAACCCTTTGGGGAAAGTAGAAGAATAATATCTTCATTAGAGATTCCAGATAGGTATTGGAGATTTTTATCAGATAATAATGAATCTGGGGAAGAAGCTGATTTTGTAATCATAGCTACACCACTTTCCATTTTTTTCATTAAATTTTTTCTTCGGTTTCTTAGGATTTCTGGTAAATTCATATTTACTCAATTTAAACCATTATTGAAAAATATTTCTAAATTGTTTAAGCCGACATTAAAAGCAATTCTGTATATGAGAAAAATCTATAAGTAATCAAATATTGTAAGACTTAAGTTTTTACGATTCTACTTTTAATAATTAACTAAAATGAATTTAAATGTCTCTTAAATTAGAAGATGTTAAAGGTCTTGGCAAAAAAGTTGATACATTAAAAGAAGCGGGAATAGACTCCATTGAAAAATTAGCAAACTCTAAATTAGAAGATTTAATTGAATTAAAAGGGATTGGTAAGACAACAGCTGAGAAAATCATTGAAAATGCTAAAGAACTCCTACAACAAGAAACAAAAGAGGAAGAAACAGAACTGACCGAAAAGGAAGAGGAAGAAGAGAAGAAAATCCAAGAACAAATTAAAAAATTGGAACAGAAGAAAAGTAAATTGCAGGGAAAGAAAGTAGAAGAGGGAGATTTTGTTCTTGTTAAAATAACAGCACGGACTCAAAAAGGTCAAATTTTTAGAGTTTCATCTGAAGATGATGCAAAAAAAGCAGGAATATATGATGAGAATAAGGCTAAACAAGGATACTACACTCCAGAATTCATTATAGTAGGAAAACCAGGATTTGTAAATGAAGGACTCACGGAAACAATTAAAGAAATGAATTTTTTTGAGAAAAAGTCTGTTCGGATCCCCCCTACTAAGGCTTTTGGAAAACGAGATCCCCAAAAAATTGAAAGAATAGGTATAGCAAAATTTAGAAAATTAAATGAAGGAAAAAATCCTGAAATTGGTAAAGAGTTTATTAAACAAACTCAAGGGCAAACCCAGAGGGGAACCATAACGAATGTTGTACAAGGAAGAGTTATTATTGATTATAATCATCCTTTAGCGGGACAAAGCATAGATTATAACCTAGAAGTTATTGATAAAATCGAAGATTTTAATGAAAAAATAGAATATTTTATGATCAATAAAGGTATTCCAAAAGAAAATATATCTGATTTTCAAATCAGTTACATTCCTAAGAGTAAAGCTCTAGAGATTACTATTCCTAAAATATTTCTTTTTCAAAATTTAACATATGTTAAATTTGGTCTATCAATGGATCTTCAGACTCATATGGGGGATGAAATTGATGATATAAAATTTATCGAAATCTATGAAAAAATACCTATTCCAACTACTCCATCTGAATCTGTAATGAAAAAAGTTGAGGAATTTAATAAAGAACAAGAAAATAAAGAAGAACCTGGATAATGTTATTGAATTAATAAAATTTTATGTTATTCGAAGCTTAGGTTCAAGTTCTTGCTTTTTTTTCTCCTTCTGTTTCTTATATTCTACTTTTTTTTTACGATAGTGAGAATGTTTCCTTTGATATTCAAATCGTCTTTTCAGTGATTTTCCTTTCTTTTTTAAATAATCTTTTTTAGCTTTTTTATATTCCTTTTTAGCTTTCTTGTATTCTTTTTTTGATTTCTTATATTTTTTATATCTCTTTTTTATTTCATGTCGAACATCCTCACTAATATCTCCAATTCCCAATTCATTGAGTTGTTCTTTGAATTTTTCAAATGATTCAAATCTGATTACTATAATTCCTAGTTGTCTTGCGGGGACTAAATTCTGAATTTTATCGTCAATAAAGATACACTTTTTAGGTTTTGTATCTAACTTTTTAAGAACATATTTATATTTATCCATATCTGGTTTAATAAAACCAATTTCATTAGATAAGAATACATTATCAAAAATATCATAAAATCCTCTTAATAAGTTCGATTTAGCATGTATATCATGGGTATTAGACATCAAACTTACAGTGTAATCAGCTTGATGTAAACGTTCTATTATTTCTGCCATTTCAGACGAAATATCTGTTACTTGAGAATAAAGATCAAACCATAACTCTTCATAATATGCAGCATTTACTTTTTTTGGAGGTATGGCTCCATCTTTTTTTTGAACTGGATAATAATATTTTTCAAAAATTTTTTCTAAAAATTCTTGAGTAGAAACTCTTCCAGAGCTTAGAGCCCTTCTAATTTTTCTAATATATGAATTTTCATCACGAGGTAAGGAGATATTCAAATCTTCTTCAATTATATCGAGTATGTTCTTTATCACAAAAGTTTTTTCAATCATTACTCCCCCAAAATCAAATATAAAGTGTTTAATCTTATATAATCTGACTTTCTGTTTTTCACCATAAATTTTAGATTTTTCCAGTTGTTTTTGACTAATCATTTTAAAATACAATAATGTAAAAAAATTAATTATTATTACGGTTTCTTTTTATTTTCTCAAATTTATCCAATATTAAATTGGATATTGTTTCTACGGCGGGAATGTTCTCTATTTGCCACCAAACGAACTCTGAAAAGCTGCCTGAGTCAACACAATACAGCTTACTACTTGATTCTTCCCTAACAATATCTAAATGTCCAAATAAAAGATTTCCATTAAAATAATTTTTCCATCTAGTAATTACGTCTTTAACATCACTGGGAGTTTCAACTTTTTTCATGTCAACATGCTCATCTGCTAAAGGAGGTTTAATTAGAGTACAAATCTCATTATCAATAAAATATGCATTATAATGGATACCTTTAATGTATTTTTCTAAATAAAAAATTGATTTATTATCTGATTTGAAATCTCTATATGATCTTATAATCCTTACTCCTTTACTTCCTGATCCCATAATTGGTTTCAAGATAAATGGAAAATCATTTAAATCTAATTTATTTCTAAATGTATCAGTTGTACCCAAATAAATATTTGGGGTTATTAATCCCACCTTTTTCATCAAAAAATGAGATTGTATTCGATTTTTTAGCATAAAAGAGATTTGAGGGTTTGGAATAACGGGAATATTATTAGCTTCCAAAAAAAAACCAGCATATAGAAAAAAAAGACTTTTTGATTTTAATATATAAAAGTCTTGATTTAAAAGAGTTTCATTTATTACTAAATTTTCTAACGTGTAAATTGAGACATTAATCCCCTTATTCTCCAAATAATCTTTCAATTTACCAGCCATCATTGTTTTTCTTTTCGATAATATTCCAATATTCATTTTCTTTATTGCTTCAGTTTTTAGTTTGTTCTAATAAAAAATTTGCCACAATTTCATGGCCATTTTTAATATAATTAAAATTTGGAGTACAATTTATATCCGTTAGATAGAACTGGTCTTTGGATTTTAAAAAATCTAAAGAAGTTAATTTTAAATCCATTACTTCCATTGCTTTATAACAATAATCTTTTAGTTCCGAAATCTCATCAATCTCTCTTCTCGATTCCATCTTATTAGGATTTACGAGTATTGGTAGTTGTTTAAAAAAGTAAATATCTTCACCGATTCCATAGATCTTATATTCCCATTTACTTTTAATAAATTTTTGGTAATAAAGATAATTGTATTTTGGATCCGTTATATCATATTCATCTAAAGCCCTTTGATCAGCAACTCTCAATTGTCCATTTTCTTTATGGACTATTGGTTTAAATTTATAATTTTTTTGATCGATTATATTTTTAATAATATAATCCCTGAATGGTGAAATAGTTCCTTTAGGATTCAAGGAAAAATTAGGAATTGGAATTCCTGCTTTTTTTAAGTAAACACTATTTAAAAATCTATTAATTGCCAACCATGTACCCTTGTAAGAGTTAATAACGGGAATAGAAGTTTGCTCTTCAAGGAATTTTGTAAACGTTAAAACTAAATCTCCTTTTGCCTTAACAAAGAATAAATCCTCGTCAAAGATAATTTTCTCACTATCAAATAGAAAAGATTCCTCGACGTATAACCTAACATCTGCTTTAGTTTTTAAGTATTTTAAGAAATCTGCTACTTTATACTTCAAATGATATTTATCAATGATTATTCCTATTTTTTTCAAAAAAATTTACCTTAAAAGCCTTTTTTAAAGAAAAAGGTTTTTCTCTTTAATATTAAATAAAAAAAAGATATAATATAAATACAATTAAAATTAAATTTTATACTATTTTACTTAGTGTCGGAAGAATATATTGTTCTAAATAGAGGGAATTTTTTCCACCAGAACGTCATAAAATAGTACATAATCAATATATTTATATATCTTAATTTATTCATAATTTATCAAACTAATAGGGTTTTATACGTGTCAAATAAGCTAAGTAGAATCTACATAGGCACTATTTGTAATCGTGATCTCGAAATATTTGAAGAGATTAAAAAATTCTTTAATAAGAACTACAATATCTCTATGATAAATCTGTTAAAAAAAGATTCTAATATATTTAGTATTAAACATTTCAAAAAACAAGTTAAGAAATATCCTATTTCTTTTATAATTGTAAAATTATTATCTGAAAAAGATAATCAAGAAATTTACCAAGCACTTAATGAAATTACGCCTCATGTACCCCTTTTAAATAGTTTAGAAGCTGTTCAGACCTGTGAAAGTAGGAGAGATACCTTTAGAAGTGTTGAACAAAAATATAAGAAAAAGATTATCCCTTGTTGTTTTTATACTTTTAGTGACGCACTTGAAGCATGTTCTAACGGAACAAAACTAGTTATTAAATTAGATAAGCATAATATTCCAAATCTCCCAAGAGATGATAGAATTATTGGAGTAGCTAAAAATTCCTACGAGTTTAAACAAATAACAAAAGGGTTTAAAGAAAATGAGTTATTTTTCCAAGAATATTTAGGTAAATTCGATATTATATATAAAGTATATGTGATAGGACGATGGACAGTTTCAATAACTTCACATAATCGATTGCGGCAAAAAGAAAATTTATCTCCCTTAGAGCTAATTCACATTCGTGTACCAATTGACAAACAATTAAAGAGACGAATATTACGATTAGGTAGAAAAATGGGACTCTCAATTTTTGGTATTGATTATATACTAACAAATGAGGGCGTTCCATATATTATCGATATTAATGATTTTCCAAGTTTTAGAAGCATTCCTGAGGCGGTGAGTTTAATATCAGATTATATATATAATATAATATTACTACAACAACAAATCTATAAAATGCGTGCTTCGGTTAAAGGTTAAAATTTAAGAAAGAGCTTATTATAATTCAGTAAGCTCACTATCGCTCTCTTTTATTTTCCAAAAACTCTAGAAGTCTCTCCTTTGCAATAAAATCATCTAATTGCTCTGGAGGATGTTTCGCAAAAAAAGAGCATGCTGAGTTAAGTACTCCTCCAATTTCTCTATCCTTAGCAATTTTACTAATCCTAATACAGTCAGCAATAATTCCAGCAGAATTATTTCCATCTTCTACAAATAAAGTAATGTCAATTCTTACTGGTGCACCTCCAAAGACTCTTCCTTCAAGTCTCATATAAGCCTCTTTTTGATTCTTTAGAAAAGGAATGTAATCTACAGCGGAAATTTGACATTCTACTGTATCTCGATTCTGGAGATTAGAAACCACAGCTTCAGTTTTAGATTGGCGTTTTCCTTCTTCATATCTTAATGATCCATCTGGCATAGGAGTTAATAAGTTGCAAAAATCGCTAGAACCTCCCCAATCAAGTTGAATTGTTTTATCTAATAATGCTCCTCTCATAGGAAAGAGATTTGTTAATGCTCTATGGACAATTGTGGCCCCTATCTGAGATTTTACATCGTCTCCCATTAATGAGAGACTATATTTTTCAGCTTTTTCGATTATTTCGGGATCTTTAACTACATGTGAAGGCATTCCATTTACAACGCATGATCCTGCTTCAAGCGCACTCATAGCATAAAACTTTACAGCTTTATGACACCCTGTTGGAAGTAGGATTACACTAACATCAGTCTTTCTATTTTTTATTTCATTCATAATATCAGCAGGGTTTTGATTATTATCTACGGGGACTATGTTTTTAATATTACTATCTAATCCATCCATTATTGGACCTTTTATTACTGGAGCATTTAAGTAACTAGGTTCAAAAAGCTTTATATTACAATTTGGTTCGGCAAAAATTGCTTCACTCAAATCTTTTCCGACTTTATTTGAATTTACATCAATACCTAAAACAAAATTGATATCATTCAAACTATATTGAGTAATTTCTGGAAGAATACCAATGATTTTGTCAGGATTCTTTTTATAATTCTCAACTCCTTGAATCAAGGCAGAACAGACGTCACCAACGCCTATTACCGCTACACGTATTTCTCTTTCAGTAATTCTACTTTCAGTAATTCTATTTTCAGTCATTCTGCTCAATATCAAATAATTTTAATTTGGAATATTCTATATTAATAGATAAAAAATAAAAAAGCTTTAGATATTTATCTTTCGCTAATCTCAAAACAAAATGAACTTTTCTATGATTCAACAATTTTTAAGTTAAATATCATAAGAGGAAATATTAAAAGACTTAATAAATTTAATAAAAAAAAATATCTCTCACTAAGATTAATCCTTTTTTATGTGACAAAAATGATTTAAGTTGATTAATTATTATTGTTTTAATACTATGAAAAGCAATTAAATATAGCAATAATTAAAAATTAAGTTTATTAAATTCTAAAATATTTACTTTAACATCTCTAATGAAGTTTTGTCAAAAATTAAGATTCGAGTGGTTTAATTGGAATTTAATATTTATATTTTTAATCTGGTTCTTTTAATTATTATTTCTTTAGGATTATTTTTAACAATAATATATATACTTTTACCTTGGTTTTTCAATCTCTTTGTTTCTCCAAAATTTAACGCTACATACGTATTTAATTCAAAAGATTTCAAGAAAAAGGAAAAATTAAAACAACTTCCATATCAAAATAGGATAGCTCAAGTCAATTTTAACAAGAATCAAGGTACATATTCTATTTTATTTGGAACAAAACGAGAATTAATAGATGGAATTATAAAAATAAGGCATGAATTTAATGAATATATCAATAAAAATTCTTCCGACACTCAATTAAAAATGCTAAAATTAACCTCTATTAATGAATCTGATGGAATTGATAAATTAGGAGTATTCAAATCTTTAGAGTTAAAATATAAATTAGAGGATGAAGAAAGATATTTAGATACATCAATTAAGCATTATAATAACCAAGATTTTATAACTTTTGAGTTATCATTTCCAGATGGACTAAAAAACACATCCTCAGGTGAATTTTCTGAAATGATAACTAAATTTCCTTCATTTATCAATCAAAGTCTTAAAACTAAAATTTTTACTTTTAGAAATACCATTTTTTGCCCTCCTTCAAGAACAGTTGGGACTACTTCGGCACCCGTGCTATTTTATGATGATGATTTAAATTGTTTTATCTTGTCACCTTTAGATGGTTTTTTGAATACAATAATCTCAAAAGATAAAAATAATAGGATAATGTGTGGTATTCAAGGGAATATTAAAGAAATTCCTAAAGAATTTTCACAAAAATTTATTCTTCTTTTTGGAAAAGGCATTAATCAATCAATGGAGCGTTTAGGTGGCATTTTATTAAAATATCACAATTCTAAGCGAAAAAGTCTTTATGCTAATATAATAACATCTTATTTGGGTTTCTGGACAGATTGTGGTGGTTACTATTATTATAAAAAAGAAAAAGGATTGAATTATGAAGACACAATGGTTGCCATCAAGGAATATTTTGATGATAAAAAAATCCCCATAAGATATTACAATTTTGATAGTTGGTGGTACTTAAAACATACAAATAAAATTTTTACAGACTTATTTCGACCATTAGTTCGATTGATGGGAGGTGGATTATATGGTAATATATTACGATGGGAAGTTGATCCTAAAAATTTCACTACAGATTTGAAGACATTTAATCGTGAAAGATTTCAAAAGCCAATTACTGCGCACAGTCGTCGTTGGGATGCGCGATCACCTTATGTTAAAAAATTTGAGTTTGAAACATATAAACATCATGCTGTGCCAATTAAAAAAGAATTCTGGGATTGGTTAATGACACATGCGAAAGAAAGTGGAATAGAAGTGTATGAACAAGATTGGATGAAAAACCAAATCGTAAGTATGCCAATTTTAAGGACAAACTTTAAAGCCCAAAGAGAGTGGCTGATTAGTATGGCAACTGCTGCAAAAGAACAAGGAATTGATATCTTCTATTGTATGCAGACTCCTGGAATCTTATTATACAGTATAAAACATTCAAATGTTAACATTTCTCGATGTTCAGGGGATTATAATCATAGATGGCCATTAACTTATAGGTTTATTCACTCTACTCAAACAAATATTCTTTTTAATGCTATAGGAATTAATTCTCATCCAGATGTATTCCGTTCAAGAACAATGGAAAATGTAAAATTAAGACCATTTGGAGAGAAATATCCTAATTTAAATTGCCTTTATCAAATTTTAAATGCAGGGATTGTTGCTCCTGGAGATAAAAAAGAAAATGTCAATTGGCCACTTTTGCAAAAAACGTGTAGAGATGATGGTTTGCTACTGAAACCTGATAAATCATTAACTGCAAATGATTTAATGTTTAAGAAACATAAAAAATACTATATTTGTGATACCTACACTAAAACAAATAATTTAACATGGAGATATATTTTAATTACTAATATCTGGCCAAGAAGAGTTAAAGAAACTTCTTTTACATTGGAAGAACTTGGATTAGAGAAAAAAGATTATGTAATATATGACTTTCATTCTGGTATCGTAAATCGGATCAAATTTGATGATTCTATTGAAGTAGGGAGATTAAGAAGATATAATTACAAATATTACGTAATTTGTGCTATTTTGTTGAATGGAATGGCTTTAATTGGATGTCCTGACAAATTTATTACATGTTCGCGAAAATTAATTACACAAGTTAATACTAATAAGAATTCTTTAAGTTTTTTAGTTGAGAACATAAAAAATACAGTTGTTAAAATATTAATTTACTCTGAACAAAGACCAAGTTCAATTCAAGTTGAAAATAAATTAATAGATTCATGGAAATACAACGAAGAAATTAATCTAATAGAGTTAAATTTAGAGTTTGAAAAATTTAGTCCAAAAGAAGTTTTAATCAATAAATAATATAAATAGTATGTAAGAATATGGTTAAAAAGATTGTTTTTTCGGCACGAAAAGATCATGTTATTATTAAAAAACTAATTAAAAAGCTTAAACAGATTCCAAAAATTGAGTTAATATTGCATGATCCTACAAAAGATTTTTTTTGCCTTTCTGAAATGCCAAACCAATTTAGGAAAGCAGATCTAATTATCGTAAAGGTAAGAAATGAATGCTCTCTTGATTTTTTACATTTTGCTAAACTCTATAATATACCTACTTTGCATGATATTGATACTATTTTAATGTGCAAAAACAAAATTGCCCTTGATTTTGCATTAAGGAGAGCACTAAAGACTCATCAAAAGGACTTAAGGAATTTTTTAATACCCAATTCATGGAATCAATCTTTATCAGACGTAAGTCTATTTAAGAAGTGGACTTTGCCAAAAATGCCTATAGTTATTAAAAGTCATTATCAACATGATAAATATAACCGTTTTAACTTTTTGGTACAAAAAATTGAGGAAGTGGATAAATTTATTGAGAAATATAAGGAATTCTTATACTATGATGTATATGTTCAAGAATTCATTGAGTGCGACGGTATTGAGAGAAAGGTATACGTAATAGGAGATAAAGTTTTTGGTATTAAAAGAGAAAATCCTATTTATAAATATTTAAGAGAAAAACCTGAAAATATTGATGTTGAATTGCTTGAAAGGGAAAAATTTGAAATTACATATGATATCTATAAATTAGCACAAATTTTATCGGCAGAGTTAAATCTTTACATTTTTGGTTTTGATCTAGTCCAGCCAATTAATGATGACAAATTATACATTATAGACTTAAATGACTTTCCAAGTTTTAAAGGAATACCCAATGTTGAAATTGTTTTAGCCAATTTCATCAAAAACTATATTCTAGGACTTTAATGAATGAAAATGAAAGGAATTATAATAAGGTACGCGATAATTCCATAAACAATACAAAAGTACCCAAAATTAATTTTTTGAGCAACTTTGAGTAAAAATTCAATAGTCAAATATCCTACGAAAAAACAAATTATTGTAGTTAGAATTATTAAAAATGGCTCTATTATTCCAAAAACGGAACCATCCCCAAAAATGATATCTACAATAATTGAAGCAATTGCAACTGGTACAGACATTGAAAAACTTAACTTTAATGCGTTGTGTTGGTTGTAATCTTCTAATAAGACTGCTGATACAGTAATTCCTGAGCGGGAAACACCCGGTAAAATTGACACTCCTTGAATAAGACCTGCTAAAAAACTATCTTTGAGGATCTCATTTTGCGGAACATCTTCAAGGGATCTTTTTCCATAGATTTTTCGTGTTTTAAGCAAAATAATACCAGTAATAACTAGCAATCCTGAAATTATTAACGTAATTAAATCTCCTTGGAAAGCAGTAAAGCTCCCCGAAATAAGTATTCTAAATATAAAATAAAGTGGTAGAGCAGTAATTCCTGTCCCTATTGTAGCAAAAACTAACCAATTTCTTTTTTTAATATCTATATCATCTGCTATATATGTTTTTGGTAAAAAACCTTTAAAAATTTTAATAAAATCAGTTCTGAACTTTACTAATACAGCTAAAGTTGTGCCTAAATGTAACCAAATTGCAAGGCTATATGCCTCCTCGGCAGTAATACCAAATAGATTCACTGAAATTATAAATGTCTGCCCGCTAGATGATATTGGGAGCCATTCAAATAATCCTTGTAATATAGCAACAATTATGTATTCAATCATTATTCAAAATTTATACCTGTTTAATCCTTTCATTAAACATTCAATAATCTCATTACGAGCTTCTCTAAATCCCTCAATTTCTTTCATTGATGGATCTTTAATATCACCTTTCTCTCCAGCAAATTCCTTGATTGTTAATATCTTTTTGCTATCTATGTTAAAAAAATCCTTAATTTCTTTTATATGATTTTCTGTTAATGTAAGTATCAGATCAACATCATCTAGAATTTCAGGATGTTTTTTTAAATCAATAGATAAAGAGCTTTCTGATAATTTAATTCCAACCTCTTCCATAGCTAATTTAGCATCCATTGATATCAACATCCCATCTCTAGCATGAGATGATATACCACATGACTTTACTTTAACATCTAAATTAAGTTTTGAGAAATAATCTTTTAGAAATCCCTCAGCCATACAACTCCGAGCTGTGTTTACGCTACAAGTAATTAATACTGATTTATAAGGAAACTTATTTTTCATTATATGAATGAAAAGATAGATCTAAAAAAATAATTTTTATTTCTTAAAACTCTCATTATTTGCGAATTTAATACCAATCTTTTTCATAGTTTCTAAAGCGTTATTTACATTACCTTCTGGTAAATCAACACCCCTCGTTAGATCTGCTAAAAAGTAGACTTTATAGCCAAAGTTAAAACCATCCATGGCAGTGAAATAGCAACAATAATCTAATGCTAATCCACATACAAAAATTCGATTGATTTTTTTTGAATTTAAATATTCTTTCAATCCAGTTTCTAATTTCTTATCATTATCTTGGAATCCAGAATAGCTATCTACATTTGGATTCATTCCTTTTTTAATTACTTTATCAGCTAAATCAACTTTTAAGTCTTTATGAAATTCTGCTCCTTTAGTACCTTGTACACAATGATCCGGCCATAATACTGGACCTATAGCTCCATCCTCAGACATAAATTCATCTCCCGGAGATTTCCCAAGATGACTACTAGCAAAAGATAAATGATTTTTTGGATGCCAGTCTTGAGTTAACACCACTTGTGCTCCTTTTCTTTTAAATAATTTGGTAACGTCATTAATTCCGTTTATAATTAAATCTCCCTCATCAACTGCCAATGAACCTCCAGGTGTAAAATCGTATTGCATATCTACAATTATTAGTGCATCTTTTTTATCAATCTTAATGTTTTTTTCAAACTCAATAGATTCCATAATAAAATCACAAATATAATTTCAATGAATACAATACATTATAGTATTAATTAAATCTTTTTATGTAGTAGATAACTGGAATTGTATAAGATCCAAAAGAGAATACTAAAATATACTACCCATTCGAAGACAGCCATGATTGTAAAGACTCTCTGCCCAAAAGCATAACAGATCTCTCTGAAATAATTACAAAAATTTGTTATAAAAAACGGAATCAGGTATACAATTAAAATTCCACCAATTATATAACCTATTCTCACTGGATATTTCGAGAACTTTATATTTTTTGACATTGCTAAACTAAAAAGGATAAATACAGCAGTGTTTCCCAACCAGCTACATAAGGCAAAGAAACCATGTAAAGATTTAATAAATTCATTAACTCCAGAAAAAGTTCCTGTAAGTGCAACGCAGATTGAGGAAAAAATAGAAAAAATAATAGCAATCTTCCTTAAAACTTCATTAACATTATCATCCTTAACAGCTCTACCTAAATAAATAAAAAATGGTATTGCCATTAATCCTGAAATTATCAATCCAGTTCTTAAAAAGATTCCACCACTTAAATCACCCAATATACTTATTGATTGTCTCCACCAAATATATTCAGGTGTTGTAAGTAGAGCTAAGGAATCTCCAAGAAATCCGACAGTAAATGCTACAAAACCAAATAAATAGCCTGGAATAAGTTTGAAAAGTTTGTCAAAGAATTCATTAATCTTTTCCATAATATTTCCCTTACATGATTTACTTAATAAAAATTTTCTTTATAATTTACTAACTCCCATTTTAGAACAAGAGTATCTATTAAACTAATTAAATTTTCTTATGTATCATATATATAGGGACAAAAAAATACCACAAAATTACAGCTACTGTGCTAATCCACTCTATCAACGGCAATATTTCCATTATAAATCTTAAAACTGGAAAAAGGTGTAAGAAAAAGAGTACAATTAAAAGAGCAAATATAGAAGACACAAAAAAGCCAAAATAACCAAGATACTCTGAATAATTAGAATCTCTTATCATTAATATATTGAAGAGAGTAATATAACACAATCCGAAAATATAACTTATTATAGCTGCTATACCATGTAGATACTGAATTACTATATTAGACCCACAAAATATTCCTAAAATTATAAAACTTATACATGCAATATTAGCACTTATATTAGCACCATTAATCAAGTTTTTATTATTCTCTTTTTTAATGAATGTGCTACGAAAATAATTAACAAAAATCAAAGCAAATGCTCCTGAGAAGATATTTCCAAGATTAAAAAATAAACCTCCAGGTCCTAAACATAATGCACTTACCGCCATTTCCATAAAATTATATTCAGGGTACATTAATAATGCAATAATATCTCCTAAGATGCCCGAAGTGATTGATAACAACCCAAATAGGCTTGCTGGAATAATATTGTTCAATTTTTCGATAAACTTATCAATTTTGGTCATTTGAATTTTAATTTTTATTTTATTTGTGAATTTGAGGATTTTAGCAACATTTTGCCTATATATCTTATAATAATAAAAATAAAATGAAAAAAATAATAAGAATTTCGAAAAATGAAGAAATCACTAATTTGGCTTGTTTTACAAAAAATTTTAATTATTAACCCAAATTATTGTGATATATATTTTTTTGGTAAAAATTAATTAATAGAACTTTTATAAAAATTTGCGCTCGTAGTATAGGGGTTAGTATGCGAGGTTCCCAACCTTGCGACCCGGGTTCAATTCCCGGCGGGCGCACTTTACTTAGAAAATAAATGAAAAATAGTTGATTTCATTAAAAATTAACGTTTTAATATTAATATTACTATCAATTTTTACCAGGAAATTCCCTTAAAAAACTTTATATCTTTAATAAGTTTTTGAGATTCATGTTTTGGAACTTCCATAAATGCAAAGAATTCATTCTGCCAAAAGGCTCTACCAGATGTAGCTGACCGGACTTCTTCAGCAAAATTGATTGAATATCTAACAGGTATTAAGATCTCAATAACCGCTTGATATTCTTTATCTTGATCAATACTATTAATTTTTGCAGAATATTTTGAAAGTAAAGTAATGGTATTCTTAATGTATTCTGGAGGAAGCTGGATGATTGTGTGGTAAATTGGTTCTAATAGGATTAATTCGCCTTCAATCAATCCTGCTTTTAATGCTTCATAGAACATGACTGATAATTCATTAAACACGTTTTCTTCAGAGATCTTCTCAATGTCTAAAGATTCAATAGTAATTTTAATTTCTGCAAGTTTTTCAGAACATAATGGACCATTTAACTTCACTTTTTCAAAAATCTCAAAAATAACATTTTTATGAAAGTCATTTAGTTCAAATCCTCCATTATAAACCAATATGTTTTGGTCATAATCACACATTAGGAAATTTTCGATTTCTCCTTCACGTAGAGATGTTTCAGCTTTCAATATTTCTTTTAATTTGGAAAAGGGTTTAATCATTTTATAATCTATATTTCGGAAAAACTTTACAGTATTATCATCTAATCTTTCAATTTTCAATTCAAGAAAGCCTTGACCATTGGGAGAATTTACAGAAATCAACGAGGAATTTTTACGACAAGATTCTTTAAATACTGCTCTAGGTTCGGATGTGGAGACATCTACCCCTCTCTTTCCAATTTCTTGAGCAGTAACTTCAAGATGCAATGGACCCATCCCTGATAATAAGAATTCTCCATTTTCTTCATTAATTTCAAATCTTAAATTTGGATCTTCAATTAATATATTCTCTATTAATTCTTTCATTTTATCGAGGTCTCTTAGATATTCTGGTTCAACTGAAACAGTCACAACAGGAGTAGTAACATATTTTACACTTTCGAATGGTACCATTCCATCAATATTGTTGCTATCTATTATTGTCTCACCACTTTTTATTCTTTTTAAACCCTCTATCGCAACTATATTCCCTACAGGTATTTTTTCTACTTGTTCTCTTCTCTGTCCCATAAAGATAGCTATTCGTTGAATTCTATCATAATTATTTTCATTTAAAAGAAAGATCTCTTTTTTATTTGTACAACTTCCAGAAAATATCCTTCCTGTTGAGATTAAACCATGCTTATCTACTTGTACTTTACTTAAACAAACTATTAAAGGGCCATTGGGGTCACAATTAACCATAGCTTTTCCTAGTTCAGTATTAACATCTCCATCCCAGATCTTTTTAATTCTATATTTTTGCGCTTCTTTTGGATTTGGTAAATGATCCACAACCATTTCCAATATAGCTCTATGAATTGGAAAATAAGTGCTTAAATCTGCATAAGAATCTTTTGTATATGTATCTTTATTATACCTTTCCCTAATATCCTTAAATTTTATTGGGCTTTTTTCTAAGATCTTTAAAGTAAAACCCCATTTATGAAGTGCTGAACCAAATGCAACATTTCCAGCGAGAGGAGATACCTTCCATCTTTTATTGAATGGATATCCCGCATATCTTTCTATTAGTGTATTAAATGATTTAATAATTCTTATATATTTCTCTTTAATTTCCTCATCAGAAAGCTTTAATTCTCTTATTAAACGATCTATTTTATTGATGAATAATACTGGTTTAACCCCTTCTTGTAATGCTTGTTTAATCACGGTTTCTGACTGAGTTATTAGTTCTTCAACAACGTCAACAACCACAACACAGCCATCAACTAAACGTAAAGCCCGGGAAACTTTCCCACTAAAATCTAAATGTCCAGGAGTATCTACTAAATTAATCAGAAAAGGATCATGACCTTCAAGAGATTTTTCATAATATAAAGAGATATTAGCAGATTTCATAGTGATGCCTCTTCTTTGTTCCTCTTCAAGAAAATCTAGAGCTCGTGCTTCACCTGCCAAATCTGGTGATAAAAATCCTGCTTCGCTTAATAGAGAATCAGAAAGAGTTGTTTTTCCATGATCTATATGGCCAACTAAACCAAAATTTCTTATATTTTCTGTTTTCTCCATTAAATTTAGTATTTCTGAAATTTCCTTTCTTCGAGGCATTTTCTAATAATTACCATTTCTAAGATATTATTTAGGATTATAAATACTTTGATTAAAATCTTAGGATTTTTATCTGAAGAAAATTAGCGGGAAATGATTTTTCATAACTCAAGATCTTCTACATTTACCAACTATTCAACGTTGATATCAGATGGGTCAGAGCAATCATTTTATCATTTCCCATTTAAATTTAAGATATGGTTTAATTTAACTTATTATAATTTAACTTCACCGTTAAAATTATTTATAAAATATTTAAGAAATAAAATGAGAAAATGTGATTTAAGATTAGCAAAAAAGCATGTTAAGATATTTAGTTAGATCCTTAAAATATTTCTCCATTCTATTTAATAGTAAATTTAGATTAAGTATGTATTATGATACCAATCTTTGAATTCCATAAAAAGATCTGATTGGAAGGTTCTCAGTAGATTTCCTTTTGCGTCAACTTCAATTTTTTCAAAGAGCTCGTTACAAATATCAGTGTTATTTACAGCAATATTCTCGTTCCAATTTGGATCTGTAGTGAGATCAAACAATTTCAACTCTTTTTTATCATTTGAGGCAATTAGAGCATAATGGTCATCTTTGTATAAAGTCCATAAAGCCATTCCACAGGTAATATAATCACGGTTTTCTAATTTTTGGTCATCTGCATCTTTGAATAAAGATAAGTCTTCACCATCAAAAATGTCAAGCTTTTCAGCGCCAATAAAACCAAAAATAGTAGGTAAAATATCGTGATTATAGACATAAGATTTGCGAATTCGCTTAGGTCCATTGATTCCTCCTGGGGGTTTTATCATTAATGGGATATCTACTAATTCAGGAAACATAAATCTGGGAATCTTGCCCGTAGCACCATGTTCTCCCAAACTATGCCCATGATCGCTGATTAAGATTATCAGAGAATCATCGTATATTTCCATGTCTTTTAACTTATCAATAAAATGTCCAAACCATTTGTCGCAAAGGGAAACTTCTCCTGCATAATTCGCTTTCAAACATTTTAATTCCTCATCTGAAATGTTATTTAGATTTTCACTGTAAAATGGATGGATTATATTATTTCCGGTATAACTCTTATCCATATATAGATCTGAATATTTTTGAGGAGGATCCCATGGTTCATGGGGATCAAATTCATCGATTAGGCAAAAAACATTCCTAAAATCTTTTAAATTTTCAATAGTTTTAATAGCCCGCTTAAAAGTTCTCGCTGGAAAATGATCTTCCTCTGATTTTCGATCTTGTACATTTGAAAAATATTTTTTCAATAATAATTTGTGAATTTGGCGTGCTCCTCTATTAATTTTGGTTTTTTTAACAAGATATTTTTCTATAAAGTGATTGATTTCACTTTTTTTCCCTCGCATTCGTGCCTTATATTTGTCATACTCATGCCCCCGTATAATATGCCATTCTTCAAATCCGAGATGATAATTCATATTTGGTTTAAATTGATGATAGGTACTCGTTATAAAACAGGTTATATATGCCTTTTTGTTCATATATTCTGAAAGATGAGTTTGATCTGGTGGAATAGGACCCCAACCAGGAGCTTCTACAATATCATCAGTTCTAAGTTTAGGTGCGTCATGATTAAAAGGGAATGTGCGAATTCCTGTATGGATAGAACGGCGAACGGGCAATGTTGGTAAGGATTCGGGATATGCATTCTCAAATACTATTGAATCCTTACCCAACTCATCAAAATTTGGTGCTTTAATCCATGAATTATGATATATCTTGCCTGTATGGTCCTTTCTCAAAGTATCAAAAATTACTACAAATATTTTCATATTTGAAAAATTGATGAGAATTATATAAATATTAAGATTTATTTGAAATAGTGAAAATTTTTTCTATGTCGCTATGATTTTGAGTAAAACACCCGTTAGAATCGCATTTGGGGGCGGTGGAACCGATATTGAGCCTTACTCTTCAGATTACGAAGGATATGTAGTAAATATTACAATTGACAAATATATTAAATGCGAATTAACAAAACAAAAGGATAACAGAATAAATATCTATTCGAATGATAAATTTTCTAATTATCATCTTAGAAGTATTCAAGATATTAGCAAAATTAAGGAACCTTCTAATATCATTGAAGCTGTGCTTCAATTAATGTGTCCAAAACTGGGATTGGACATAAATATAGACGTTGAGCCTCCAAAACAAGCAGGATTGGGAGCATCCGCAAGTTTGAGTACAGCTTTAATCGCTGGCCTATTAAAAATTGAAAACAAGGAAATTAATCCAAATAAAGTTGCCGAAAAGGGTTATTATGTAGAACAATATATACTAAAAAATGAGGGAGGTCGTCAAGACCAATATGCTGCGGTTTATGGTGGCCTTAATAGTTTAATTTTTTCTGGTAATTCAAATGTAAAAGTTGAAAAGCTTAAAATTTCGGATTCTTTCTTAAAAAAAATCGAAAAAAATTTACTCCTCTATTATACTGGAGAGTCTCACACAAGTGGCGATATGGTACGCAGACAAGTTAAAAGTTATATAGATGATAAGGAGCAATCCAAAAGATCCTTAGATAAATTAAAAGGAATTGCCTATGAGATAAGAGATTCATTAATATCTGAAAATTATGAAAGATTTGGTAAACTTTTAGCAGAAGATTTACAAGAAAAAACACAATTTAATCCTTTTCTGACAACCGATTATATGAAACACTTAGATAAAGTCTTAATGAAAAATGGTGCTATTGGGGGCCGTGTGTGCGGTGCTGGAGGTGGAGGTTGCATGATTTGGCTCCTTAAACCTGACAAGAACAAAATGATTAGACAATTATTAAAACGAGAACTCGGAAATATTATTTCTTATAAGTTTGTGCATAAGGGATTGGAACTTTTAGAAGTCTAATATCTAAATAAAATTTCTGGACATGAATTTATAAATAATTGATATAAACATAATAAAGTAAGAGTTATAATTTAACTTCTCCATCAATACGTACAATTCTTCCATCAATATGTAATCTTCCATCATAGAACAACTCAATTGCTTTAGCAAATGCCTTATGTTCCCATTCCAAGATTCTAGGACCTAGGGTATCTTTTGTATCTGTATCATAAACAGGTACTGCATGTTGAATAATAATTGGGCCGTGATCTTCATGGATATCAACAAAATGGACTGTGACTCCCGAAATTTTAACACCATAAGCTAGAGCATCTTCATGAGCATGCATACCTTTAAAGCTGGGAAGAAGGGCTGGATGAATGTTCATAATCTTACCTTTAAAATGGTTTATGAAAAGTTCGCTGACAAAACGCATGTAGCCAACAAGCACAATAAGTTCACAGCCATATTTATCTAGTATTTCTATCATTTTTTGGTCAAATTCTTCTCTAGTTCCTCTATGCTTGTCTGATTCAATTAAAACCCATGGGATATTATGATTTTTAGCTCTTTCCATACAATATGCTCCTGCCTTATTACAAATGAGTACTTTTACTATTGCCTTATCTTTTAAAATCCCAGTTTCACATGCGTTAACTATTGCCTCAAAATTCGAACCCGATCCACTAGCAAGTGCTCCAATTTTTAACTTTCCCATATTATATTCAATTGTTTTCTATCAAAAAAATATATCTTATTAATGAAGAATTATGAGAAAAAAAGAGAGTTCAAAAAAAAGATTATATAATTATTTTGGTTATTTTATAATGAAAATGTTTTTATTTGATTAATTTATTTTAATCTTAGAAATTTAGTAATATTTCATTCTGAAAATAATTCTCTTCTTAAAATATACCATATTGTAAGAGAATATAATACTATTTATTAAAAATAAGCATTTACAAATTATCAAACAATATTTAAGTATAAAAGACATTCCGATTGAGATTAATAGTTACATCAATAATAATCACATTAATAGGAGAGACAAAACAAAAAATAAAGAAAATTGATTCTAAATTTCGCAATTTAACAAGAAATAAATTTTGTAAACATAAGAAATTAAATAACTACAATAATGAAGATTTATGAGTTTTGAAAGTGAATTAAAGCGCATTAAAGATGAAATTTCCCTAAATCTTCCATCACAAATTACTGTCCAAAAGATTGAATTTGAGGGTCCAGAAATTGCTGTATATTCAGAAAACTCAGATGTTGAAGCTACAGAGGGTTCAACAATATTAAAGGACTTAGCAAAAACCATGCGAAAACGTGTTGTTTTTCGATGGAATGTAGATAAACGTAAAGATCCTGTTGAGACTGAAGCTTATATTAGAAATTTAGTTAATGAAGATGCTGAGATTTCAAATATTGAATTTGATCATACAAGAGGCGAAGTAATAATAGAGTCAGGGAAACCAGGGCTCGTTATTGGCAAAAAAGGAGTCAATCTCAAAGAGATAAGAACCAATACTTTTTGGCAACCTAAAACAATACGTACTCCGCCATTAACTTCAAGAACAATCCAACTAATTAGAGGAATGCTTCAAAAAGAACGACAAACTCAAAAAGATATCTTACTAGAAATAGGGAAAAGAATCCACAGACCCGCTCTTTTTAAAGATTTAAATATAAGATTAACTGCTTTAGGTGGGTTTCGAGAAGTAGGAAGATCGTGCATTTTGATGCAAACTAGGGATAGCAATGTATTATTGGATGTTGGACTAAATGTAGGGAATCCAAATGATAAATTTCCTTTTTTTGAAATACCTGAGTTTTCCGTAAGAGATCTCGATGCTGTGATAATTTCACACGCACATTTGGATCATTGTGGACTTGTACCATTTTTATATAAATATGGATATCGTGGACCTGTTTATTGTACATTACCTACACGCAATCTGGCAACAATGCTACAATTAGATTTCATTCAAATTTGTGAAAAAGAAGGAACTCCATTACCCTATTCTAAAAGAGATGTAAAATCAACTGTACTTCATACTATCCCGCTTTCTTGGGGAAAGGTGACTGATATTGCACCAGATATTAAATTGACACTCCATAACTCGGGACACATCTTAGGTTCATCTATGATACACCTTCACTTTGGAAAGGGAGACTATAACTTTGTATATACAGGAGATTTTAAATATCAAAAAACTCGGTTATTAGAAAAAGCTGCTGTCAAATTTCCAAGAGTAGAAAGTCTTCTAATTGAATCCACATATGGTGGACCACAAGATCGTATTCCTAGTAGGCAAGAATCTGAAAAAGAACTAAAACAGATTTTAAACACGACTTTGAAAAGGGGAGGGAAAGTTTTAATTCCTGTGTTAGCTGTTGGAAGAGCTCAAGAATTACTAATTGTCTTAGAAGAGTATATTTCAAAAGGTTTTATTGATAAGGTCCCTATTTTTATTGATGGATTAATTAGTGAAGCTACTGCTATACATACAGCTAACCCAGATTACCTCAGTAGTGATCTAAGAGAAAAGATTTTACATCAAGGAAAAAATCCATTTCTAAGTGACTATTTTGAAACTGTATCTGCTCAGGAAGAACGATTAGATATTATTAAAGGAGGCCCTTGCATCATTATGGCTACAAGCGGTATGCTTATAGGTGGTCCTTCTGTACAATATTTAAAAGCTCTAGCAAGTGATTCTAATAATTCGCTTATTTTTGTATCATATCAAGTTTCAGGTACTTTAGGTTCACGCATTCAACGTGGATTCCGTGAATTCCAATATGTAGATGCAAAAGGTCGAACCCAACTTGTAAGACTAAATTTGAAAGTCTTTACATTGGAAGGATTCTCGGGTCATTCATCCCGTAGTCAAATTTCTCAATTTTTGAGGAGAATTCAACCACGACCTAAAACAGTTATAGTGAATCATGGAGAAGAAAGTAAATGCATAAGCCTGTCAACAATGATTCACAAAAAGCTTAGAAAGACTACAAAATCCCCTAAAAATTTAGAAACTATTTTTTTAAAATAAACTTTTTATCTTTTTTTTGTTTTTTTTAGAGAAAACTTAATTTTTTTAAACAGTATTAATTAATCTTTTTAAGAAAAAGAGTGCTTAGTGGTAATAAGTGGATTTAAAAAATTTTAAGATAAGAAATCATCTTATAACTATATTAAGACGTATTGTTCAAATTTTTGCATTTATCATAGTTAATTATGTTATTTTAGAGTTAATATTTTCTATTAATTTAATCGGATTAAAGGGCTTATTAAGAGTACTTCCAATTTTGAACTCTCCTAGGAATAAACTTTCAAACGGAACTGGAATTCTAGAAATTATTTTCTATTCAATCACGGCAGGAATAATTCCAATTTTTCTAATTGGAATTTTAATAATTATCATATTGTTTACAGGTAGATTTTTTTGTGGGTGGATTTGTCCTATCGGTACAATTCAAGACGCTTGTGCCACAATTCCTACCAAAAAGAAGACACTGAAAATCAGTAGACATAAATCCTTATTGAAAATAAAATATGTTATAGTTATCTTTTTAGTTATAATAGTCATCCCATTAGGATTTACATCCGCTGCTAATCCAACATTTTATACTGAATATAGAGATAATCTAGGTGATTTGGGTACTAAACCACTTTCTTATTTTTCTTTATCAGAATACATTTTTGTATTTTTTCCAAAAATGTTTGTTGAAATCTTCCAAACTAAAAGTTTAGCTCCCATTTTTTCCAATATATTAGTTTTTTTCATTTCTATCTTCTATTTAGTTATTATTGTTTTATCCGTGTGGTATCCAAGAGTGTATTGTAGATATTTATGCCCATTTGCAGCAGTTTCCTCTCTGGTTAGTGAATACTCGTTTTTAAAATTATCTAGAAGTCCTGTAAGATGTGTTGGGCGAACAGATTGTGGAATTTGTGAAAAATCTTGTCCAAAACAGATAAGATTATTAGACGAGCCATTTGAATTTTTTACAGGTAAAGGAGAATGTAACTATTGCTTGAAATGTAAAGAATCATGCCCCTACAAAGCTATTGATATAAAATTTGGTTGAATATAGTTATTCCTTTCAAATTTCTAAAGTTAGAACATATATATTAATTTTTAATTCCAAATTTTTATTTGTTTTATCAGCAAAATCTTTATAATAAAATATCTAATCTTATATCAATAATAACGAAGATATAATCATCTAATATTGGATTATAGATAAAAATGGATAAACGGACAATAGATCTTTTACAAACCCGGATGAAAAGAGATGTTAATGTCGGAATTCATGGTATATTAGATTCTGAAGCAAGTAGATTTTATGAAGAACAAAGTGAAGAAATTAGACCTCCTTTTTTTAGAGATGTTGATCGTATTGTCCATAGTAAGGTGTTTGCTAGATATATAGATAAATCACAAGTTTTCTTTGATGTTAATAATGCAAATATCACTCATAGATCTTTGCATGTGACTCTGGTATCAAGAATTAGTAGACAAATTGGGCGTGTCTTAAGATTAAATACTGATTTAGTAGAAGCAATTGCTTTAGGTCACGACTTAGGGCATTCTCCTTTTGGGCATTTGGGTGAAGACATTTTAAATGAGATTAGTAGAACATATAATATGGGTAATTTTAGTCATAATGCTCAAGGAGTAAGATGGCTTTCTCGTCTTGAAAAAAGATTTCCGAATGAACCTGCTAAGGGTCTTAATTTAACGTTGCAAGTCCTTGATGGGATACTTTGTCATGATGGCGAAGTTAATGAACAAAAATTGAGACCAATTAAAAGAAATGGAAAGACTTGGGAAGATCATTTTCAAGAATATGAAGATTGCTTTGGAGAAAATAAGATTAAGAGAATACCGATGACATATGAAGGTATTACAGTGAGATTTGCCGATTCTATAAGTTATATTGGGCGAGATATTGAAGATGCAATTCTGTTAAAGTTTATTAGTCGAGAAGAGATTCCCAATAATTGTAAAAGGATTCTTGGAGATACAAATGCTAAGATGATAGATACATTAATAACGGATCTTCTTAATTTTAGTTTAGATAATGATGTCATAGGATATAGTGATGAAATTTTCCATGCTCTGAAGGAATTGAAAGAATTTAATTATGAAAAAATTTACATTAGAAGAGATTTAGAAGCGACGTCCTCAGAAAAAACATTTTTAGATATACTAAAGTATAAGTTCTTATTGATTTTTGAAAGATCTTTAAAAGATTTAGACCAAGAAAATTATAATACTCCAATTTTTAAGGATCATATTGAATATATCGATGACCAAAATTATAGTACATATTTTGAACCCCTCAAAAAAAGTAACCAATTAACCCTGATTGTCCGAGATTACATTGCTGGGATGAGTGATAAATATTTCAATGAAATTTATGAAAGATTTCGAAAACAGACATAGCTTGGTTTTTTTATTTTTTTGATTTAATAAAAAAATTAAATCTTAAAGAAGTGGTAGATAAATTAAAATACAATAGACAAACATTAAGTACTTATCTGAAAGCGCTAAATGCGAAAGGAGAAGTCGTAATCACACGCAATTTTGGAAAAATAAATCTTTATTCGGTTATGAAAAAAAATAATTTTAACTCTTTCTTGAATTTTTAAAAATCTATAGTATTGATATATTACCCATATTCAATTATTTGTGAAGATATCAAAATTTAAATAGGAGTTAGAGCTTATTCTATATACACACAAACCAAAATATACACAAAGAATAGGAAGTATATTTCTATACTTTTTATTCTTATTCTCTCTTCTTATCTAATAACAGCATAATAATCTTCTTTAGTTATTCTTTGTTTGTATGTTTCTTTTCTTCTTGTAATTTTTTTAACTCTCTACGAAACACTTTTTCATTGACAATTATTCCTCGCGTTTTTTTTAAGTGTTCTTCCAATTCTTCAAGAGATAGCATTCTTATCTCTTTTTGTTTTGGAGTATTATCATTTAATTGAGAATAACTTATATGCCCTGTATTGATAAAATGTCTAGCCATTAATACTTCTCTATTCTGTTTAGAAGCTATTGGTATTAAGCGATATTTTAAAAAGTTATATGGCCCAGATTTAATCAATATTCTTAAAATAGATGAGACTTTCTATGATGCTATCTTTAAAGATTTAGACATAGCACCACAACAAGCAATAATAATTAATGATAAACCCTATTACTTAAAAATGGCTGAAAAATCAGGTGCTATTGAAATTCAGGCTTGTATTACAGGAGAATTTGAGCCCCAATTTCCTTACGTTATTTATAATATGAAAAATCTCTCCAAAATCATACAACAAATAATTGAAAAAATATCTAGCAATTTTGACTAGATTAAAAAAAAAAATAAAGCAAAGATCTCGGGAAAAAACAACATGCTCTAAATTAGCTTTATTTACTTTTAATTAATTTTTCTATTAAAATAATATACTGAAAGATGAACAGAAATAAATACTCCAAGAATTCTGGGATTTTGATAAGACTTTGATTCATGAAAAATATAAAAAGCTCATCGAAAATCTTCAAAAAAAGTGATTATTTCGTTTTTTAAATTAATTTGCAAGAAAAAAAAAAAGGATTTTTAAATTTATTATAATCCTTATGATTTGTCTTAGAAATGTAATAATTCTACTAGAGTAGTAGCCTTAAATCCAACACCATCGATTAATTTTCCAGTAATTGATACCTCCCAAAATTGTATGGGTTCAATCTCAAGTAGAAAGTTTATCACTCTTGATCTATTAAATTTAACCATTAAATCAGGTATGCTATTAAGATTATTATCAGCTATAGTAATTGGTTTTGATTCAATATGTAAAAAATCATTTAATAAAATTTCCTCGGGAATGATTTCATAGACATCATATCCCTTGGTTATTTCAATATACACCGTGACATATTTTCCTTTACTCTTTAAATTAAGTTTATTAGGATCAAAATCACAAGTGACTTCTAAAACTTTTTGCTTTTTCTTGCTTGGATCCTTTTCTTTACTTGGAACATCTTGCGGATCTTTTGTATCTGACAAACTTAATGAATTTAAAATTAACCCCGGAGTGACTAAAACCCCTAAACTTAAGACAACAACCCACAACCCTTTATTTAAATTTCTCATACCTATAAGCCAATTTTGTCTAAAGTTTATTTCTAGATACAAATAGAAATATTCATATTTAAATCTTTTTTAAAAATTCAACCAGTTTGTCATTCTTTTCACGGAAATGAATGGAAAATGTGAACATTGTAAAGTACTCTAAATATATTCTTTTTTATCCCGTGAATTCAAGGAAATTTTTTTTATGAAGAGTAGAAAGAGTTTCTTTGGAAATTATATATTTTGAATTTTTATAAATTTGTCAATATATTTAAAAAAAAATTTCAATTTTTTTTGCGAACTTAATTTAAATTATTTTAACTACCTAAAATTAGAATAGATTCAGAAATTAGCAACAGACATATCATTCTATATGAATTTTTGAGTCTTATCACATTCAAAGATGGACATTAATAGTAATTCGTACAAATAACACTGATTTTATGAATTTAGCTTTAATTTTTATAAAAATATAATTTTGAATTATATCCTTAGAATTATAGGGTATTAGTGCTAAAAATTTAAAAAGAGAAAAAGGAAGATTTAAAATGGAAAAACACCATATAATGTATGGATTACACATACTTAATCTGGAGGACTCAAAAAGAGATCAGTTTAAAAAAACTATTTTTAATAACCCCGTGGATTTTCGGCGCTAAGTCGAATTTCGGGAATGACTGAAAATAAAAACCCCGTGTATTAAACTGAGGATACTTTTTTACATTGTTCCTCCCGTGTAATCCACCCTTTTATATTATATCGTTAATTTCCTCAATTTAGATCTATTATTCTGCTATAGTATATATTATACATCTAAGATTTATTATTATCTATAATATTGTTATATTATTGATGTTAAAATCTAAGGAATCTAAAGTAAAGTTTTTAGGAAATTTTATATTAATATTGACTTAATTACAATAGAATTTATTAGATGTATTCTATAACATCTAAAATTTAGCGGATTGGTGTAGAGGTCAAGCATTTGGGACTCTGAATCCCGAGACAGCGGTTCGAATCCGCTATCCGCTATT